>JAWOJF010000300.1:0-7100 GCA_046481785.1 Ignavibacteriaceae bacterium
TTTCTTATTAAAAACTTTTATAGACTTGCATAATGTTTTATATTATTTTCTATGCAAATATATACAAAATATTTGACTTGTCAAGTTCTTTTACATATATTCGTATAGAAATTTTTTAACTATTTGATTTACAAAGGTTTATACTTGTATTAAATTGTATAGCAATGAACTGGCAAGAATTTATAAAACAACTAATGCATGATTTAAGAATGAGCGGAAACGAGCTGGCTGCCGCGACCGGCATAACTCAGCCAACTTTGAACCGGATTCTGAATGGAAAAACTGCGGCCCCTTTTCCGGCAACGGTTAAACAGCTTGAAGGATCTTTACATATAAAAATTGACGACCGGGATCCGAATAACATTACTTATCAAAAGGTGAATGGTAAAGAGCCGGAAAGAATTCCTTTTGAAGATGTAATTACAGTGAATGAGTATCCCGTACTTGCTACTGTCTATGCCGGTGAACCCGGTATGCTTGAGCATGAGAACTTTGATGAAACAACTCCCTTTGCGTATAATAAAAAAGGACACCGTTGTTTTGCACTTAAGGTCAGCGGCAAAAGCATGGATACAACATTGAGGGACGGCGACACCGTGCTTGTAGATATAGATGTTCCCCTCTCCGACGGATGTCTTGTTGCAGTTAAGTTAAAGAATGGAAGTCAGTACATTAAAAGATATTACGATCTTAACTATGCATTTGTAAAACTTACTAGTGACAACCCGGAATACGGCGTAAGGCTTATAGATAAAAATGATATAGTTGCCTGCTACAGGGTTGTCAGTTTAAACTTTGCCTTATAGGATCGGTCTCCTGCCTTAGTGTTTCTTAGTGTCCTTAGTGCCTCAGTGGTTCTCCTTAACCACTAAGATATTTTAGCACCCTGAGTCACTTAGATTAAAACCCGGAAGTTTTTATGAAGAAGAAAGATAATTTATTCGTATTTAAAGCAACAAAACAAATGTGCAAAAAAGTTAAACCGGTAATAAAAGAGGGGGATATTTGTGTGGTTGATTTAAAAGGGAAACCAAAGTTAAACCAGTACGTACTTGTTTCTGAAAATGATAAACAATGGATTGAGACATATACAAAAAAACGTGAGGGTAATTATTATCCTGTAGTAAAAGTTATTATGCCCGGGGAAGAGGAAGAGTGAGAAGAGTAATTTATGATGTGATTAGAATTTTAATTATATATCAGATATTTAAAATGAAAAGAGCCATCTGCCGGAATCGAACCGGCGACCTACTCATTACGAATGAGTTGCTCTACCAGCTGAGCTAAGATGGCCTGATAAAATGTAAGTTAACCCGCCCCTGGCGGATGGAAAATGGAAAATGGAAAATGTTTTTACGCATTTTCCATCAAAAAAATTAAAAGCATCCCTTTACTACATTAACGGAAACCGTTAATTAATAGTAAAGGTAAAGACTATCTTATTTTCTTTTTATGTCTGTTCTTCCTTAATCTTTTTTTCCTTTTGTGAGTTGCCATTTTATGGCGTTTACGTTTTTTGCCGCAGGGCATCCGTTACCTCCGTTTATATATTAATGTGATTGTAATAATTCCTGTGCTCGTTTTCCAACATCCGAATTGGGATCAATTTCAAGCGCCTTCCGGAACCACTCCTTAGAAACTTCTAAATTTCCAGCCGTTAAGTTAACAATTCCTAAGTTTAAATGCGCTATCTGATGTTTGGGCTGATATTCAAGCGCTTTTTGCATCTCCGCAATGGCAGTGTTATAATCCTGCAAACTATAGTAACAAACTCCCATATCAACACGTGCATCGGCATTTGATGGGTTTATTTCAAGATATTGCCTGTATGTTTCTATAGCCTTTTGATATAATCTTGCATCATTTCTGATGTGAGCAAGCTGCAGAAGCGATTCCTGGTCATCCGGATTTGCCTCAACTATTGCCTCAAGCCGGTTTATTTCCGGCATCAGAGAAAGATCCACTCCCGGGGTTTCTGTTCCGGGTGCACTTTGGTTATTTACTGCAGATGAGGGAACAGGTGTGCTATCAAAAATGCCTGAAGCAAACATAATTATAGCTAATATAGCTAAAACAGTCCCGACAATCATAAAAATCTGATTTGAAGATAAAGTTCGGGCTTCAGCTTTAGCGGGTGCAGCATGTTTAGCTGAAGTCTGCTTCTTACCCTGTACTTTTTTCTTTTGAGAAGCTGGAATGGGTTTAGCAGCACCCTGCTTTATAATTTTTTTATCAGGCAGTCTAACTCCGCAGTTTGAACAAAAATCATTTGCAGCATTATTTTCTTCGCCACAGTTATTGCAAACTACTATATTGGATTCCCCGGAAGAATCCTTATGCCCGTTACCATTTTCAGTTTCTTCACTCTCAGCAGGTAAGCTTAAATCAAACCCGCAGTTGGGGCAAAATTTAAAATCTTTTTCCTGCCTTTCACCACAGGATGGGCAAACAAAAATCATTGTTTTTGACTAACCTCTCTCATGCCTTTATCAACCATCTCTTTAAAATCCTTTGAGAATTTAAAAGTTGGAACAAAATGTTCCGGCACATAAACCTGCTCGCCTGTTTTGGGATTACGTGCCTGGCGCGCGTTTTTCTTTTTTACTTTGTAACTGCCGAATCCTCTTATTTCAATGCCCTTGCCTTCTTTCAAAGATTCTATAACGGTTTTGAAAAAACCCTCAATAATGGCTTCAGTTTCTAATTTGGTTAATCCGGTTCCCGCAGCTACTCTATCCACTATGTCAGCTTTTGTCATAGTTCCACCTGGTTTAGTTAAAAAATGCTTTAACCCTTTATAAATTAAGGGCTTAAATTATTAAAGGATTAAAATAAAATCAAATTAAGTCATTAAGTTTGATTTAAAGCATTTATCTATAATAATTTAGTTGTTATTAGTATCCTATATAACCATATACCAGGTTTCAGTAAATCTTCTTTTTATATTCTCAAAATGATAAAATGTTTCATAATTCTTATTTTTTCCCAACTTTTACGTTCAAAACAAGACAAAAATCAACTTTCTACTGTGGTATAGTTATTGAGTTTCAAAGGGAAAAAACTTAAGGAAGGTTATGGAGCTTATTGAGATAATTTTATACGTACTTAAACTCTTTTCCTTGTCATCTTTTATTTTGCTTTCACTTTCATACTTTTTCTTTAAGCTTAAGGACCGTGCAAGGATAAAACCTTACATGCTTGTTAATACCGATCCTGAAGTTTATGAAGTTCCACAGGAAAAAGAAAATGAAGATGTACTAAATTATAGGAAATTTACAAGAAAGTTTAAAGTAATAAATGATGCAAGAATAGCAAAAGTAAGGCCTAACCTTCCTGAAAAACAACACTATTACAAACCCAAAATGCAGGTTGTTCCCGCAGAAGTACGTTCATCTAATATTTATAATATGTATTCTCCGGCTACCTCAGAACCAATGCATAAATTAAAAATTGGTGTTAGCTAAACTGGTTAACTGTTCTGTTATATGTGAGGGCTAAAGCTCCTGAGATTTCAGGAGCTTTTTTATTATTAATACCCCGGTACTGTTGCGGCCAGAAGAGGAAATTTTTTAGTTTATTAGTACCTGATCTTTCCGGTATTTGCTATTTGCAAAGCAATAAAACCATTTATTTCTCATTCACCCCTAAACAAATTCCCCCTTATACCGATGATGAATATGTAAAGGTGTATCCTTTATAGGAAGAAGGGTTTATAACAACACTTGTCCGGTATATATTTTTGTTGTTATAAAACCGATTATAAAATAATTTAAAAGATTTAATTTGAGTTTTACACAAAATAAATTTAAAATTGTTATGCGATTAAAATCTTCTCAAGCTTCAAACGAGGGGGAGCTTCGAAGCAATATTCCATATTATAAAATTTTTATGAGCAATGTCTGCTCTTTTAGGAGCAATATCTGCTCTTGTGTTATGCATTAACAAACAAGGGGTTAAACGGACTGATGGTAAAAAAAGTAATTATATTTTTATTGGTATTTCTTACTAATATAAATGCTCAGAGTTATATGAGCTTTAATTACATGAAATTTCACGATAAGGAGATAGTTAATCTTCTCACCAGTATAAGCAGTGATATGGGAGCCAGTAATGTTCTTGTTTTTCAGACTATTATGCAGGAACGGGACATGGTTACATTTATTTTAACTGATTTTGGAAATAATATACATGTACGCATGATTACATCTGGGTTTATTTACTCAACTGTTGAACTTACGAACAGCAAAATATTTAATTATAAATTTATCGATAATACCGGCGTATCTGAGAATGAAAATAAATTAAAGAATGTCCCTTCATTTTTAGATCCCTATAAGGGTTCTGATATTGTTATGTACAGTTCACCTAAGCAGGAGTTTTTCTATGAGTTGGGGAAGCCTGTTAATTACGTTGAAGATAAAACGAAAATGAAGCACCGAAGAGAATGGGTGGATTTGATTAAACAGGAATTGGCTACAAACCTCTCCAAGTTTAAAAAAGAAACTCTTTATAAAAGAGGTGTGGAGATAAGCAGCAGGTAATAGCCTCTCCCAACCTTTTCCAAAGGAAAGAGCTTTTGAAAGAAATTAAAAGATGCGATGTCATCTTTTTTTTTGCATTACAGTCTTGTTTGAATGAGGCGTACCTTTACTTCCATATCATACTAAGTTCAGAACCATGCAGTGATATTCTTATTCAAGATATTTTCAATCCCAAAACAAATATCTTATTGTGTATTTCACATCTTACGCTAATTTAATAAAAAATGAAAAACTTAACTTTACATTTGTCAGAAGTTAATTTATGTTATAAGCAGATACCAAACGGTTAGGAGAAAAAAGATATGACTTCTGATGATGACCTTATCTGGACATGCCAGTACTGCGGTGTACAAAACACAGTATGGATTGATTTTACCATAACAGGCAAACAGGATATAATTGAAGAATGCAGAATATGCTGCCGGCCCAACAGGATAATTACTACAATTGATGCCGAAGAAAATGTTTTTGTCGAATCGAGACCGAGCGACGAATGAACGTTTTCTTTTACGGAGAAAAAATGTATTTCAACCTGTCATGCTTGCTAAGCCCAATTTTCTGTCCTCCCCTTTAAAGGGGAGTAAAAACAATTACGCCCTTCCTGTTAATCCATAATCATTCTTAAAAAAGAAGAACTATCCTCGTCATTATTCCTTGATACATTTTCTTCTTCCGGTTTTTTCTTTTTATCTCTTGCCCAATTATAACGTGATGATTCAAAATTAAATCCGGCTTCAGTATTAGGTGTACCCTGGTTATCATCTTTTTTATCTTTATCCTCATCCAAATTTGTTTTTGGGCTTTTTACTCTTAATATGGTGGGAACATCAAGATCAGTAGTATCAACATCTTTGTTTTCAAGAAAATTAAACCCGCCTCTGAAAAGCTCTTTATCTTTAGATTTATTCTGTGCATCTGCGGCTTTAGAAGTAAAGCTGCTCTGTGAGCCGTCAAAACCGGTTGCAATAACTGTATAAGAAACGTAGTCATTCATCTCTTCTTTTCTTACACACCCGAAAATAACATTTGCTTCCTCACCTGCGGCTTCAAATATTACATTATTACCTTCGTTAATTTCCTGCATAGTAAGGTTGCTTGAACCTGTAACATTAAGCAGGACGCTCTTTGCTCCTTTTATACTTATTCCTTCAAGCAGCGGAGATGAGATAGCCTTTTGGGCAGCTTCAATAGCACGGTTCTCGCCGCTGGCAATACCGCATCCCATTAAAGCCTCACCGCTCTGGTTCATTACTGATCTTACATCGGCAAAATCAACATTAATCAATCCTTCAACAGTAATAATATCCGCAATACCTCTTGTAGCTTCATATAAAACTTCATTCGGTTTATCAAATGCAGCAAAAGCATTTGTTGTTTTATCAAGAATACTTAAAAGCCTTTCATTTGGAATAACAATTAAGCTGTCTACATACTGCTTTAAATCCTGTATTCCCTGCTCTGCATTAAGCATTCGTTTTTTGCCTTCCCATCTGAAAGGCTTAGTAACAATACCCACTACCAAAGAGCCGATACTTTTAGCAATAGAAGCAACCACAGGAGCGCCGCCGGTTCCAGTTCCGCCGCCCATTCCTGCGGTAACAAAAACCATATCGCTGCCGGTAAGTACTTCGGCCAGTTTTTCCCTGTCTTCCTCTATTGATTTACGCCCAACATTAGGATCTGCCCCGGCGCCAAGACCGCGTGTAATACTTGTTCCTACCTGTATTTTGTGGGTAGCACTGCTGCCGTTAAGAACCTGTGCATCTGTATTAACAGCTACATATTCCACACCGTTAAGGCCGCGCCTTATCATGCTTTCTATAGCATTACAACCACCGCCACCTATTCCTACAACTTTTAAAACAGCAGACATTGGTTTTCCTCTGTCTATGGTTGCAAATCGTGACATGTTTACCTCCTTGATATTGGGTTATTATAATTCATCAAAAAACTGTTGTACTTTTTTTACTATTTGAGAGATCTTATTGGTGCCCTTGCCTTTTTGTGGTTTTATAAGAATCTGGTACTCGCTTGATCTCCCGCCGGGAATTCCTCTAATCAGCCCGGCAACTGTAGCAAACTCAGGGCTCTCAATTTCGTTTGATAAACCGGCACCAAGCTCCTGCGGTACGCCTATCCTTGCCGGCAGTCCGAATACTTCTTCGGCTAATTCGGTACACCCTTTAAGCAGTGAACCGCCTCCGGTAAGAACAATTCCGGCTTTTATTTTATTTTTAAATCCTGCACTTCTGATTTCATTATCAATTAATGTAAAGAGCTCTCTCATTCTTAAACTTATTATCTGGGTCAGAAGGCTTAACGGAATTTTTGTATTACCTCTTGCCCCCACCCCTTTTATTAAAATATCTTCTTCTCTTATAATAGCGCTTTCAGCAGCATAGCCGAAGTCTCTTTTAAGTTTCTCAGCTTCCTCGGTAATAACACCAAGTGATTCACGGATATCATTAGTAACCTGGTTGCCGGCAACGCCAATAACTTTTGTATGCTTTATAGCGTTGTTATGGAAGATTGCTATATCGGTAGTGCCACCGCCAATAT
>JAWOJF010000364.1:0-9965 GCA_046481785.1 Ignavibacteriaceae bacterium
GTCAAACAATTTCTACAAATATCCTGCGCTGCTTCCGGTTATGACATGGAAGGATAGTATTGCGCCGCTGCCGCCGGTAAATTTGAGGTGTTCAAGTGATAGTTTAGGTGCAAGTGCAAGAGCAAGTGCAAGTATTAGGGAGATAGGTAATACTGATCATTTTGAGGATATAGTTTTAAGCTGGAAGAAACCAAAGCCGGCTTCTGATGGAGATACTGCATCGTATTATGCCGTTTATAGATTTTCCGGTTTAGAAGAATTGGATTTAGGAAATCCACAAAATTTAATTGGCGTATTAGGAGCGGATAAAAATTATTTTATTGATGAAGCAGTACCAGGGCAAGAATATATTTATGCTGTAACATCATTAGACAGACTGCAGAATGAAAGTGAACCCGTTTTTATCAGGGTTAATTACACCCTTGAATAATAACTTTGGTATAGGTATAAATACCAGGTAAAGAATTTAAAACTATCGTCACACCTGTTAATATCCCCCCGGTGTGGGTGGCAGCTCTCAGACGCCCCACGGGGCGTCTCTACGATGTATGTAGAGACGTCCCGGTGGGACGTCTGAGAACGGATGAACTTAAATTACATACAAGAATTATTTAAAAAGGCACCCATAAAAGCCGAAGTAAAAATACGAGCTAAAAGATTTCAATACATTATCAAAATATGCAAATAAGTCACCACCCGGTGCCATAGATGGGAAAGACTGCAAAAGTATTGTCTTTAATCATTGCTATTCCAAACTAAATTTGATTAAAACTTCTTTTTAGTATAAATTTGAATACGACTAAAACAAAAACCCAATTAAATTTATTCAGGAGTAATAATGGCTTACGTTATCACGAAGCTCTGTCTTGATTGTAAAGATATTGCATGCACACAAGTCTGCCCGGTAGATTGTATTTATGAGTATACCGGGGATGATCCTACGATACCCAAAGAAATGTTATTAATTGATCCGGATGAATGTATAGACTGTAATGCATGTGTTCCTGAATGTCCCTGGGAAGCAATATTTGAGGGGGAAATGGTTCCAGATATTTTTCAGGATGATATTGAACTGAATGCAAGAATAGTAGGCAAGGAAAGAATTGTCCCCAAAAAGGATCCTGATGAACCAATACCCACACCCGAACAGGTGGCTGCCAATAAAGAAAAATGGGGTTATAAAGACTGATTAAAGGATCTTTATACCTCTGATTATTCATCGTATAGCAATATTATTATAATTAGAGATAAAATATTTTATCCTTTAAAATATACACCTGTCCTATTTATTTGTATCCATTATTCTACATTGCATAATAGATAAGCTCATTAAATAGTTATTTATTTCCAATTTTGGTGTGGCACTTGAATTGAACAACCAGCCCCGGTTTAATAATTTGAGGTTGGAAATGAAAAGAAGCTTATTATTTCTTTTCCTGGTTCTTTCAGTAAATATTTTTCCTCAAAGGGGCACTGCATCAGTTAAGCTTGGACATTTTAATCCCTCAGCCACTGAAGGCGGATTTATAATTGGTTTTGAGAATGGTAGAGCTGTAGACCCGCGTTTCTCTTTTGGATGGAGTATTGACTGGTTTCATAAAAATTATGTTGACAGAAGACTAGTGGCAGACTTTAATCGTTATTATGGAATCGACGGCGGTTCTATAAATGAATTACGGGCAGAAACCAATATACATGATTTCCCGCTAATGGCAGTAATGACTGCTAAATTTCCTGTTGCTCCCTTTACAAAAGTATTTTTCACCGGCGGTATTGGCGCTGAGATTATGATAATTAACTATAATAATTTTGAAAATCCCAATGAAGATGATTTCCAGGCGGCCTTTGATTTTAACTGGCGCCTGGGTACTGGAATGATTTTCGAAGCAAGCAGATTTACAGATTTTTTCCTTGAACTTACATATCATCATTCAGAACCTTCATGGGAATACGAGGTTGAAGATCACAGCAGAAACATTGAACGTACTTTTGAAAGAAGTTTTGATATGAGTGGATTTATGGCAAGAGTCGGCGTTAAATTTTATTATTAACAGGGAAAGGAATAATGGAGAAGAATATGGAGTAATGAATTTATACAATCCCTCATTACTCCAGATTTATAAATCTCCCTTACCGGACTTCCCCAAATAAAGTAACAACTACCGTTCGGGCGGGTGCTGCTTTCCGGTGCTCACACAAATATATTCCCTGCCAGGTTCCTGTATTAAAGCTTCCGTTCTTTATCGGTACGGTTAAGCTTGTACTTAGAAGAGAAGCCTTTATATGTGCCGGCATATCATCAGACCCTTCCAATGCATGTTCATAATATTGCGCATTTTCAGGAACCATTTTATCGAAATGTTTTTCCATATCAGCGCGTACATCGGGATCGGCATTTTCATTTATTGTAAGTGATGCTGATGTGTGCTTTAAGAATATATGTGCAGTTCCTACTCCAATTTTTTTTATCTCAGGGACCCTGTTTAACAGGTCATATGTAATTAAGTGAAATCCTCTTTTTTTTGGGGGAAATTCAATCTCTACCTGGTGCCAGAACATTATTGTTACCTCTTCTATTTTTCTACAATTTTTTCTACTTCTATCTTTAGCCCATTAACAAAGCTATATTCATTTTCCCCTACACAACGGCCCCTTATAACAACTTTTTGCTCCGATTGAAGCTGGCCTGCCTCTGTTTCTGTTTCCTGGTCAAGAAAAAAGAAAAAAACCGGCACATTTCCTTCTCCTGTTTCAAGTTCCAGAACAGGGCGTGCTCCAAGCATCATGTAATAGGCTTTAACATTGCCCTCAATATCAAGGACTTTGTTAAGATATTTTTTATTTGCTGCTTCCATATTACTTGTGTACTCTTTAGCAAGTGCCTGGGCTGTTATTTCAGTAGCGTTAACTGAGTCCCATGTAAAATAAGCCACAACAAGTGCAATTATAAGAGCAGCCAGCAGTATATAACCGATTTTCATTTTATGAATATAAATAAGAATTATGGTTAATAAACATAGTTAGATTTTATGGATTAATTCCACTTAATTTAAAATTAGTATAATTATTCTTCCTGTGAATATATGCTGTCCCACCACTGCGGCTGTCCTTTTAAATACATATCAAAGTAAGCAATGATAGTTTTTGTCCATTTTTTCCTTTTATTGTACTGTAGTATGTGGTGATTCTGATCAGCTACCTCAATATATTTAACATCTTTACCAAGCAGTTTTAATGCGGTAAACATTTGAGTGCTTTCACCCGGGGGCACATTAGTATCCGATGATCCGTGAAGAAGAAGCAGTGGGGTATTGATTTTATCTGCATTATAAATGGGACTGTAATCAACATAAATATCTTTACGGTTCCATGGAAAGCTGTTAGCCGTTGCGCCGGCACTGTAAGAGTATCCCCAATAGCCATAGCCCCAGTAGTGTGAAAGATTGCTTATTCCTGCGTGAGATATACCGGCGGCAAAAATATCAGTTTTGGTTAATATATTCATAGTTAAAAAGCCGCCGTAAGAAGCGCCTATACAGCCTACTCTTGAAGAATCAGCAAAAGGATGTTCGGCAAGAAACTGCTTTGTTCCATCAATTACTTCCCGGGCAGTAGTATTGCCCCAGTCATTTACATGATATGCCGAGAATTCCTGGCCATAACCGGTTGCACCGCTTGGCTGCGGTATATATACAATATAACCATGAGCCGCCCATATATTCGGAGGATACCTTCCTTCAAATGATCTTTCTATTGGAGATGTTCCGCCATAATAATTTACAATTACAGGATATTTTTTGTTTTTATCAAAACCGGGGGGATAGTATATCCTGCCGTCAATATCTTCGCCCCGGGCGTTTTTAAAAGTCCAGTTACTTGTTTGTCCTAATTGAACTGTTTTATAACTATCCATTGCCGGATTAAAAAGAAGCCTGGATTTGCCTGTTTTTATATCAACATAATAAAATTTGTCCGGTGTAGTTATGCTTGATCCTTTATATACAGCCTCCTCTTTGTTATTTGCAAAATCAATTTTATCCAG
This sequence comes from Ignavibacteriaceae bacterium, assembly GCA_046481785.1. Classification (GTDB taxonomy): domain Bacteria; phylum Bacteroidota; class Ignavibacteria; order Ignavibacteriales; family Ignavibacteriaceae; genus JAWOJF01. The sequence continues at coordinate 4,043 of JAWOJF010000364.1, forward strand.
TACTTCAATTTCAAGATTAACAAGGTCAAATGTTTTGTTTGCAATATTATACCTGTACAAATGCTGGAATGTTTTTTCTGTTGCGCTGAAATAAATTACATTATCATTTTTACTCCAGTAGGCAAGCTCAACTGAAGGATTAAAATGTTTTGTAATTGCTTCAACATTTCCTGAGTTGATATTATAGATATATGCCTGTGTATCAAAATCACTTGGAGTACGGTCACCTTTTATATTAACTCCTGCATCACCAAATAATGCTGGTCCCCCTGTAAATAAGATACTTTTAGCATCAGGGGAAAACTGCGCGCTGTTAGCCCAGTATAAAGTTATAAGTGAATCCATTCTCATCGAAGAAATATCCAGTATATAATATGTAGAATAAGAATAGGGACGCTTCTCCCAGTTATTATCTGTTGTAGAGAGTAATAATTTTTGTCCGTCGTTAGAAATAGAATTTAAATATAGATTTTTATCACCGGCAGTTAACCTTGTTTTCGCTCCACCGGGTAAAGTAACTTTATACATGTATACCTTATTTTTAGCACCCGGAAGACGTTCATCCATTCCTTCAATAAGCTTTATTCCCAATTTATCATCAGAAGCCTTTTCTGTGACCGAATAAATAATATAACTCTCGTCAGGTGACCAGTAATAATCACCGAAATCTTTAATATCTGTTAATAATGATTCTGAGGTTCCTTTATCTAAATTTGTAATCCAAATATCTGTTTTGTTTTTGTTAACAGTTGTATAAACAAATCTTTTTCCCGATGGTGCCCATTTAACTGAAGTAAGGTTCATTCCTTTATAACTTCTGAATAAAGAAGCGTCAGAAGTTTTATATATATCTATCCATGTTTCCTTTTCATCTTCTCCAAAAGGTATATCTGATACAGTAACCGCAGCAAGCTCACCATCCGCCGAAACAGATACGGCTTCAATCTTAGGATCTTCAAGAAGTTTTTCAACAGTAGTATAACCTGTGTTGCTCAGACTAATAGCGATGTCTTCTTTTACATATGCCGAATCAATAATAAGAGATGCAGAAATGTTCCAGTCTGAATTAACTTTAGGACTTTTTAATGCTTTAAGAACCAGTATATGTTTACCCCGTTCCAGTTCAATATCCTTTGATGATTTCTCCGGTTTACATGAGGAATCACCTTTAATTTCCTGTGTGGACGTTTTTGTTAATATTTCTTTACCATCAACAAAAGCTCTTAACATCTGGCATGATCTGATCTCAAGTTTTGCTTTTAACCATCTCTCAGTTTCAATATAAGTTACAAGGTAAGTTATTTCAGGCAAAGTTTTATCTTCTGATCTTAACTCCACTTCTTCCCCTGAGACCTTCTCCCATTCATAATTCTTATCTTTAGACCATTGAAGCTTTTCACCCTTTTCAGGATACAAATTATGAACCTGCAGCTCATCAAAATCAAGCAGGTCTTTTTCCTTAAAACTGCTTTCACCATAGCCGGCTTCAACCGGCATCTCTATTGCTATCGGGCCGGCAGCCAGCCATTCATTAATATTAATTTTTGTAGAATCCTTGTCATTTTCTGCAAAGCTACACAGGTTAAAAAGAAGCAAGAGAATCGGAATGGGTTTGAAAATTTTCATTATATCACTATAATTTGTTATACAAAAAATAAAATTATTATTTTATACAAAATAATTAAAAAAGATTCTATAATTCTTATAATCTTGAAAAATTGAGGAAATAATGAAGTATCTGGTAATTATTCTGACATTTTTTGTTTCAGTTGTTACTTTTGCGCAGGAGAGAGAAAAGTTTGATCCTAACAGGGATGCGGCTAAAGATATAGAAAATGCTGTTGTTGAAGCTAAAAAAACCGGGAAACGCATTTTGCTTGATGTAGGAGGAGAGTGGTGCAGCTGGTGCCACCTGCTGGATAAATTCTACATTAATAATAAAGATATAAATGATTTTATGCATAAGAATTATGTTGTTGTAAAAGTAAACTTTAGTCCTGAAAATGAAAACAAGGAAGTGCTCTCAAAATATCCGCAAATACCGGGCTATCCTCATTATTTTGTTTTAGATAAAGATGGTAAGCTTCTTCATTCACAAGGAACAGGAGAATTGGAAAAGGGGAGGGGCTATGATAAAGATAGTGTTATGAAATTTTTGAAGAAGTGGGCACCGAAAGGATAGTTATTTATAGGATTCAATCTTCACAGGCAGCCGGGAAGTGAAGCATCTGTGCCAATTCTTTATGGTATTGACTCTACAATGTATGAGCCTTCCTCTTCCTTCAAAAAGCTTTTAATATCAAACGTGGATTCCTGGGGCAGGCTTGCTTCCTGGCGGTTAAAACGGGAAAGTTTTGTATATAATTCCTGCTTGTTGTTAAATTCTTTAAGATAAAATACTCGTACTTTATTCCTGTTTTTTATCAGCCAGTTCAGGGTAATTTTCATCTTTTCAAGATCTTCATTATCCGGAGTTGACTGGAGATTTAAAGTGCGTTCAAAATAATCATCAAGAGCTGTTTCAAAATAATCTTTCTCTTTCAGAGCATATTTCTTAATATAAATTTTCCCTTCAAGCATTAAAACATAATCTTTACCAAAAGCTTCGGTAATTTCAAATAAAACATTGGCAAGGTTTACAGGTTCGGCAAGTAGTGATGATTTATGCGTTTGTGCAAGTATCATATCTATAAGCTGCTTAACTTCTGCTGCTTTTTCATATTTCTGTTTTTCGGAGTACTCCTTCATTTTATTTATCAGTCTGTTAAGTGCATACTGGTTTTTGCCGTAAAGGAATTCATACACCTTTTCAAGTTCCGAGACGTATGCCGCTTTATCATTATTAATACATGGAGCGGTGCATCTTTCTATATCTGCTAGAAAACATTTTTTACCATGACCAAATTCTTTGTCGTCACATTCTCTTAATGCAAAAGTTTTTTGCACCATCTCAAAAATTGAAAGAGCTTTATTTTTTGTAATAAATAGTCCGAAATAATCATTCCCGTCAAAGTCGAAATAATTGCTTATTTCAATAGTAGGGAATGGATGGCCTATCGTAACCCTCAAAAAATATTTATTACCGTATCTCTTAAGCATAGTATTATGCCGGGGATTAATAACCTTTATCATTTCAGCTTCTGTCAGGAGTGCTGTTAATTCAGAATTAGTAATCTGAATCTTTAACCGTGAAGCCTGTTTGATAATTTTTTTTGCTTTCCGGGGTGCAGTAGGTGAGAAGTAGCTTTTAAGCCTGTCCTTTAATGATTTTGCCTTTCCTATATATATAATTTCATTTTTTGAATTCAGGAAGCAGTAAATTCCCGGTGCATCCGGAAGGCTGGATACATCTTCACCAAGCTTCTTTTTGATTTTTACCTGCTTTGCTTCTGATTTTGGAACAGACTGGAACTTTACAAGTTCTCCTATATAATTAATTTTATGTTTTTCTTTTATTTCCCGAAGCATCTTAATAAGAACGTGAGCAGTTACCTCTGCATCTGGTAAGGCGCGGTGTGCCTGCGGATTTATTATACTTAAATGCCGGCAGACTGACCCAAGTGATTTGCTTCTTAATGCAGGATATATTCTCCGGGCTATTTTTAACGTACAGAGACTAACATTTTCCGGTTCTTCTCTGCCCGAGTATATAAATTCTCTTCTTAGAAAACTTTTATCAAAAGAAAGGTTATGCGCAGTTAAAATATCATTGGAAATAAACTGAGAGACACTGTCTGCTATCTCTTCAAAAAACGGGGCATTGTAAACATCATCGTTAGTTATACCGGTAAGACTTGTTATATAATACGGAACATCTCTCCCCGGATTCACTAATGTATGAAACCTGTCAACTATTTTGGAATTTACTACCTTAACCAGCCCGACTTCAATTATGCTGCCGAAACGCGGTGAACCTCCTGTGGTCTCTACGTCAACAATACAGAACTCAGCCTCATCAATAGTCAGCGATAATATATCTTCAGCAATCATAAGACAAAAATCAATAGTCAAAAGTCAAAAGTCAAAAGGAAAATGGGAAAAACTAAATTATTTTTTGTCTTTTAACCTTTAACTTTCTACTTACTGTCATTTTAGATATATTTATCGCTAAATTATTGAGGATTATGAGTTCAATTAATATTCTTTTTGTCGGGGATATAATCGGGAAACCCGGTTTAAACTTAGTTCAAACATGGCTTCCGGGCCTTATTCAAAAATATAAAGCTGATTTTGTTATTGCCAACGGTGAAAATGTTTCTGATGGTAAAGGCTGTACTGAAAAGGAAGGAAAGGCTCTTTTTGAGCTGGGGGTTCATGTAATTACAGGCGGTAACCATACATGGGATAAACACCAGTCGCAGGATTATCTGAAAGCCGAATCACGCTCCCTTCGCCCGTTTAATTACCCTAAAGGTACTTACGGCAACGGTTATCATGTGGCAGATACTAAAAAAGGCAAAGTTGCTGTTTTAAATCTGCAGGGCAGAACTTTTATGGCATCAATCGATTGTCCGTTCCGTGCTGCTGACTGGATAGTTCCAAAATTAAGATCAGAAACCAAGGTCATTTTTATTGATTTCCATGCAGAAGCTACCGCTGAAAAAATTGCAATGGCTAATTATCTTGATGGTAAGATCAGCGTATTAGTTGGTACACATACACATGTTCAGACTGCAGATGAAAGAATTTTTCCTAATGGCACCGGTTATATTACCGATGTTGGAATGACAGGGCCTTATGAATCTGTAATAGGAATGAAAACCCAGGCTGCAGTTAACAGGTTTATTTATCAGACTCCGCAAAAATATGAAACTGCCGAAAATGATGTTCATCTATGCGGTATGTTTTTTAAAGTAAGCACCGAAACAGGCAAAACATTAGAACTGGAAAGAATTCTTTTTCCTGATTTTATCAGGAACGTTGAAAAAGTATGATAAATTTTCCTCTGCCCAGGATTGACGGCGATGATGAATTAAGGAAGCTTCTGCTGCCGCATTGCAGATTTAAAAATGGAAAAATCTGGAAAGACGGTATACATAAGATAGGATGTGTTGATGCTGCCGATCAAAAAGCACTAAAAAAACTTATGGAGGAAGAAAAAGCTGTTCTTGCAATTCATGATCCTCCATATAATTTTGTTGCTTTTGAAGAGAGGGATGTTAATAAGTTTGTTGATTGGTGTAAATTATGGATAAACAATACATTTGAAAATTTAGATTCTAACGCAGCTCTTTATATCTGGCTTGGAGCAGACCAGAATAATCATTTTCAGCCCCTCCCTGATTTTATGAAAATGATGAGCACAACGGCTTTTAACTCAAGAAGTTTTATCACTATGCGCAACCAGCGCGGGTATGGGACTCATAAAAACTGGATGGCTGTAAGGCAGGAGCTTTTGTATTATGTAAAAGGTAATCCACGGTTTAATGTAGAGGCAGAATATACTGATATTCCTAAAATTCTTAGAGGTTATTACAAAAAAATAAACGGCAAAGAAACTGAAAATCTGGAAAGAAGTAAATCAGTTAATATTCGTGCGGGGAATGTCTGGGTTGATATACAGCAGGTATTCTACAGGTGCGAGGCTGTCGTCAACCGTGGAATGGCACAAGGCGCACTGAGTTCCAATGGACTGGAGGGCGCCCGCAGCGTCGAAAAAGCCTGTGACTCCCACCACTGCGTTCAGTTCTAGAAGCGCAAGGGTGTTCGCAGGGTCGTTGAGATCGACGGCACCCTGGCTCAGGGCCGTGACCAGGGCAGGAGACAAAGCCTCCATGTCCACCTTGAGGCCCAACCCAAGAGCCGCGCTCGGGCTCAGACCGTCGCCTACGCCCCCGCCTTGGAGACCGGCAATGGTTTGGTGCAATTGCAGGGTCCCGCCCCAGAAAGCCTCGTCGCCGAAAGTGTCAAAACGGAAGATCTG
>JAWOJF010000303.1:0-2877 GCA_046481785.1 Ignavibacteriaceae bacterium
TAAAATACTTGAGGATACAAAACCGGATTATATGGCAGTAGCTTTTGATTCGCATGGTAAAACATTCAGGCATGACAGGTATGAGGGGTATAAATCATCCCGTGCGGAAATGCCCGATGATATGCGCCCCCAGCTTGAAAGGATAAAGCAGGTTATACATGCCATGCATATACCCCTTTATATTATTGACAAGTATGAAGCAGATGATATTATAGGCACTGCTGTCTGCAAGGCTGAAGAACAGGGATATGAATCCTTTGTTATTACACCCGATAAAGATTTTAACCAGCTTATTACAGACAAAGTTAAAGTTATCAGGCCCGGGGGAAAATCAGCAGATGAAATTGTTATTTATGATGTTGCTAAAGTAAAAGAAGAATTTGGTTTTGAACCGAAACAGATGATTGATTACCTCGCTTTAATTGGGGATTCATCGGACGATATTCCCGGTGTGGCTGGTGTTGGGCCAAAAACAGCTATTCCGCTTATTCAGAAATATGGTTCGGTTGAAGGAATTTATGAACATATTGATGAGATCGAAAAACCTGCACTTAAGAATAAACTTATAGTTAACAGGGACAATGCATTCCTCTCCAAGGAACTGGCTACAATACACTGTCTTGTACCGCTTGAATTCGATTTTGAAAAAACCAAACTAAAGAAACCGGACTTTGACATACTTAAAGATCTTTTTATTGAACTTGAATTTAAAGCTTTTTACAGCCGTCTTCTTACATTTTTCCACAATGCAAAAATTTTGGATAAACCCGGAAACGGTGCGGCACAGGCAGCAGAACCAGAGATTGAGATTTCTGATACCAGCATGAAAGTTTATGATGAGAGTAAAGTTAAATACAAACTAATTACTACCGTAAAAGATGCAAAAGATCTTGCTGATAAATTAACTAAACAGGAACTTTTTGTTTTTGATACTGAGACTGACAGTGTTAATAATTTAAACTGCAATATTGCAGGCGCTTCATTTTCAATAAAAGCATTTGAAGGATACTTTGTTGCAATAAATCCCTTTGAAAGAGAAGGTAATTTATTCGGTAATTATTCCGGCAGGCTGCATATATCCGACTTTGTAAAAATATTTAAGCCTGTTTTTGAAAATAAAAAAATCAGGAAAGTCTGCCAGAATGCCAAGTTTGATATAGCTGTCCTCCGGAACTGCGGCATTGAGACGGAAAACTTCTACTTTGATACTATGCTTGCAAGTTATGTTATTGATGCCGACCAGAAACACGGCATGGATGAACTTTCGCAAAAATATCTTGGCTATAAACCTATCCCCTTATCAGACCTGATAGGCACAAAAAAAGATGCCTCTAAAATATTAGATGTTGAGCTAGACTCAATCAGCCGTTATGCCTGCGAAGATGCAGATGTTACATACCGGTTATTTGAAGTTCTGGATAAAGAATTAGAGCGGCTGGATCTGAAAAAGATTGCATATGAAATTGAATTCCCTCTTATACCCGTTCTTGAAGATATGGAAAGAACAGGTATACGTGTTGATGTAAATGTCCTGAATACGCTTAGTAACGATTTACAGATACTGCTTGATAACTACACTAAGAAAATTTATGACTGCTGCGGTGAAGAATTTAATATCAACTCACCACTTCAGCTTCAAAAGATTTTGTTTGATAAACTTGGACTAAAAACCGGTAAGAAAACAAAAACAGGTTTCTCCACTGATGCAAAATCTCTTGAGAATCTGAAAGGTGAGCATGAAATAATTGAACTTATTCTTGACTTCAGGCAGGTGGCTAAATTAAAATCTACTTATGCCGACTCGCTTCCAAATTTGATTAATGCCAGAACAGGGAGAATACATACATCATTCAGTCAGGCGGTTGCTGCTACCGGCAGATTATCAAGCAATGATCCTAATCTGCAGAATATACCAATAAGAAGTGAGCTTGGTAAAGAAATAAGAAAAGCGTTTATACCTGCTGATAAAAACCATGTAATTCTTAGTGCTGATTACAGTCAAATTGAGCTTAGAATAATGGCTGCTATATGCGGCGATGAAACACTTATAAAATCTTTTAAAAACATGGAAGATATCCATCGCAGTACTGCTGCTCTTGTATTTATGGTTAAACCGGAAGAAGTTACTGCCGAAATGAGAAGAAGAGCAAAAGAAGTTAATTTTGGCATTTTATATGGTATTGGTCCTTTTGGATTAAAAACAAGGCTTGGCATAACCCAGCAGCACGCAAAAGAAATTATTCAGACATACTTCAGTACATTTAAAAAAGTTAAATTTTTTATGGATGACTCCATAGCCAAAGCAAAAGAAAATGGTTATGCTGAAACACTACTCGGTAGAAAAAGATTTTTAAGAAATATTAATAGTAAAAACTTTGTAGTACGTGCATTTGAGGAACGGGTGGCAATTAATATGCCCATACAAGGGACTGCAGCCGATATGATAAAACTCGCAATGATAAATATTCAGAACGAGCTGAAGAAAAGAAAAGTTAAAACCAAAATGGTTCTGCAGGTGCATGATGAACTTTTATTTGATGCACACAAAGATGAAGTTGATGAACTACGTCCAATGATAAAAGAATTAATGGAAAAGGCACTTCCTTTAGACGTTCCGATTGTAGCAGAAACCGGTGTTGGCGATAATTGGCTGGATGCACACTAAGATTAACAACGTATTTTTTTAAAAGTCTCCCTTTTTTCTTAAAGGGAGACAGTCCCGCCAGTGGCGGGACAGAGGGATTGAGTACCTCTGTATTGGCAAATAACCTTATCATACCCGGAAAAATCTAAGAACCGCAGTTGGTATTTTGGAACGCTGGTAACTCCGGGGTTATCAGTCATGTAAGCGGCACTTAATCTCCCTGTTCCGATCTT
>JAWOJF010000305.1:0-3722 GCA_046481785.1 Ignavibacteriaceae bacterium
GGACTACGTTCCCGATGTTCGACTGACCAGCGGGCCGGGGCACAGCACTGACTGGGATCCCGACGTAGACAGCCGGATAGGCGCCCAGCTCAGCTTGCACCCCACCCGCAATCTCTCTGCCGTGGTCCAGGTGGTTGCCGAGAAGGGCATGGACGGCGCCTTCACCCCCGAGGTGGAATGGGCCAACCTGACCTATACGCTGTCGCCGTCGCTGCGCCTGCGGGCCGGCCGCATCGCGGTGGGGGCGGCCCTGGCATCGGAATACCGCAAGGTGGGTTTCGCCATGCCCTGGGTCCGGCCGCCGGTGGAGGTCTACCGCCTGCTGCCCGTGACCCACAGCGATGGGGTGGACGCCACGTACACGTTCAGGCGCGGCGATCTGACCTACGAAGCCCAGCTCGGGTGGGGGGTCAGCGACACCGATCTTGCTGAGTCGGAGGGCGTGGGGCTGTATCAGACCCTCGACTGGCGCGGGCTGCAGCTGAAATTGAGCTACGCCCGGGTGGATCTGGAAATCCCGATCTTTAACGAGTTCTTCGAAGCGTTCGAGGTGTTTGGCGTTGAAGGGCAGCGTGTGGTTCGGCGCTATGACCTGGACTCGGAATGGAATTCCAACTATAAAATACCAGGTGATAAAAGCCGCAATAGCTATTACTATCACCACTGGTACAAACACAGCAGCAATTTTGTCAACAAGGCTTTGTATCGGCGCTTTTGAACCTTGTGCCTCTTCAACAAGTTTTACTATCTGAGCAATAACAGTGTTTTTGCCAATAGCAGTTGCCGTAAATTCAATACTGCCGGTCTGGTTAATCGTTCCCCCGATAACTTTTGCCCCTTTATATTTTTCCACCGGGAGACTTTCTCCGGTTACCATGGATTCATTTATGGATGTAGCACCTGAAATTATTACTCCGTCAACAGGTATCTTTTCTCCGGGACGTACAACAACTACGTCATTAACCACTACTTCACTAACGGGTATATCTGTCTCAATACCATTTCTTTTAACGCGTGCAGTTTTTGGCTGAAGGCCCATAAGTTTTTTAATTGCCGAAGAAGTTTTAGCCTTTGCTCCTGCCTCAAGCAGGCGTCCCATTAATATCAGGGTAATAATTGTTACGGCAGTATCAAAATAAAGATGGTCTGATGCGTTTGTAATATTTAACAGTGAAGGGAAAAGAACCGCAACAGAACTATAGATATAAGCTGTTCCGGTACCTACCGCAACTAATGTATTCATATCCGCTGAAAAATGTTTTGCAATTTTCCAGGCTGAAGAAAAGAACCTTTTGCCCGAAATAAACATTACTAAAGTAGACGCAACAAATAATAATGTGTTTATTTCTTCCATTGAAAGGGGGGACCAGCGCATAAACCAGCTTGTCATGGCAATCATACTTACTGCCATTACCGGTATAGTTATTACGGCACTGAAGATAAATTCATTCTTAAGCTTTTTGTAGGCTTTTTGTTTTCCAGATTCTTCTTCAGTAAGCTCCTGCGTATCTCCGGCTTGTCTATTTTCTTTTTTTTCAATGTGAAGTTTATACCCGGCATCTTCAACAATTCCGGCAATCTGCTGAAGGTTTGTTTTATCTGAATCAAAAGAGAGTGTCACCTTTTCCGTTGCCAGGTTTACATTAACATCATTAATACCATCAACCTTTTTTAATGATCTTTCAATTCTTGCAACACAGCTTGCACAAGTCATTCCCTCAACAGGAAGTGTTATATTTTTGGTTTCTATATTTGCCATTATTTTACTTTAATTTTTATAAGGCTGCCGAATTAACTCAGCAGTTTGTATCCTGCTTTATCAATTGCTTTAGCTAAATCATCCCGGGATATTTTTGTGTCATCATACTGAACCTTTGCGGATCCTATATCCGCTTTCTCCACAATTATATTTTGAAGCGTTTCAAGTTCCTTTTTTACTGCCATTACGCAGTGATTACACGTCATACCTTCAATTTTTAATTCTTCAGTTTTCATTATTTCTCCTTTTTTAATTTACAATACAAAAATATGATTAGAATTTTAATAATGCGTTATATTTTAATTACTTTTTGTTATAGAATTGTTTCTTCCGGGGGTAGTATATAATGTACATTGTAAAATAATGAAACTCCTGTGGTGTTTTGTTGCCCGACCCTTGTAGAGCCTGCCTGCGCAGGGTGTTGCAGAACTCCAGCATTTTGTCATGAGGCTGTCCCAAAAGTCAATTTGAGTGAATAAATTTTCATTTTTTAGTTATCATGATCATTAAAGGTTTTAATGTCCTCCGAAGAGATAAGTAAGTAACTCCTTATATAACGGTTTTTAATTTGGTTCGTGCTGTTCATTCATCGCTGCAACCCATTTCATTGTAGTAATGACATTTTATTTAAAATGCTATCGGGCTTTGCAATTAATGAATCCTATGATGTCATAACTTTGAATAATGTTTAGACAGGGTTATAATTTAGCGACCACAGCATAAAATATCCCTACCTGGGAGGGGTGTAGGGGTGGGTTAGTTCGTTGTACGGCGGCGGCAAATGCTATATAAGAGATTGTGTAAAAGTTAAGACTGAGGAATAAATATTAGTTTTATTGATTAACCCTATGTTTTAGAGTTCTGCAACACTCTGCTGCGGCAGGCCGGTCTGACTGACCGGCAGAGGCAAATTATTGTACATGATCCAGAGGGTTGCGCAGATTACCGGAAAGGGATTTGAACTTGCTGGCTGTAAGTCCGGTTACTTTTTTAAACTGATTAGAGAGATGCTGAACACTGCTGTAGCCTAATGTATATGCTATCTCACTTAAGGTTAACTCACCATACTTAAGGAGCTCTTTGGCCCGTTCAACCTTCTGAAGGATAAAAAATTGTTCTATTGTAATATTCTCTACTGAAGAAAAAAGGGTAGTGATGTAATGATAATCCAATCCTATTTTTTTTGTCAGGTATTCAGACAAGCTTTTATCAAACATAATCTCATCGGACTGCACAAGTTTTATTATTTCTACTTTTACCTGCTCTATTATTTTAGCTCTTTTATCTTCAAGAAGTTCAAACCCGTTTTCCTCTAATACACGGCGGATTTTATCTAATGGAAAATTATCTTCCTTTTCTACCAGTACTTCCCCCAACTGTATTTGTTTTATGTTTAACCCAAGTTTCTCAAGTTCTTCTTTTACAACTTTAATACACCTGCCGCATACCATATTTTTAATAATTAACGTTTTTTCCAATGTGTTTTCTCTGATTAACTAGATTATTTCTTCCAATTGAAATATGTTAAATGCTCCTATTATAAACAAAAACCTCTGCTGTACTGCAGCAGAGGTTTTAATAAAAATTATAACCAATCATATTTCCTTACTCATTATCGTCTTTAATTCTCCGGTTCAGATCATCCCAAAAGTTATCCTTAACTGACTGCCAGCTTCCTCTCTGTGCCTCGTCAAGCAGTTTCTCTACAAATTTATTTTCGAACTCAACAGTTTTAGGGCCGGTAGAAATCCATTTAGACCGCATTGTATCTAAAACTGCTTTTTCTTCAGCTTCATCAAAATTGAGTTCAAATAAAGGAATTTTATAATTCATGATCGCCTATACGTTATATATATCGTGTTTATAAATTTCTAAATTATTCTTAATCCAGCTTATAGTTTCTTTCAACCCTTTTGTTAAATCATACTGTGGTTTCCAATCAGTATATTTCGTTAACTTTTTA
>JAWOJF010000328.1:0-6330 GCA_046481785.1 Ignavibacteriaceae bacterium
ATTGCAATTTGATGATTTTCCTGAGCATAGGACTGAAGCAAGCATAAAGCGAGCAATGCAATAAATGGTATTCTCATGGTCTGATGAATAAGTAACTATTTTACAGGTTTATATTTGTGACTCAGATCAAAAATAGCAAGAAGTTTTTAACTACGTAAAAACTTGCTGATAATTATACTGACTAATAAAGTATGTATAATTTGAATACCTGTCAGCGGCTTCTATTTGAATTTTTAGTCGCTAATCTCCCCATTAGTCCAAGTTTGTAAAAAAAACAAAAAACTGGTTCAGGCGCCTGCCTGAACTTTTATTGATTTTTCGAACCGGCAAGCTTTTCAATTTCTGCATGTAAGATGCCTCTAAACCTAAAGGCCTAATGCCTAAAACCCATTATCTCTTCTCTTGCTCAATACCCGCACTCCAGACTGCTTTTGACCCTTCCCGCAGATATTTCTGTTTCGCATATTTTCGTGTACCATCCCTGAAGGGACGGAATGAGGGGTTATGTATGCGGAGGTGTTTGTTTAGTATCTGTATCTAAATAAATCAGAAGTATGAAAAATAATTGCCCCGGCCTTTAGGCCGGGGGATTTATAAGGGTATAAGGAGTCAGGGCTTTAGCCCTTTAATTAATATATTCATATACCCCGATAGGTAAAAGCTATGCCTTTGTTGAAATTATATTTACAGGCTTTGCCTGAATTTCTTTTAACCATGTTTATCCGAATTGAACAAAAGTCTACTTATATAAATGAATTACAGTAATTCATCCCCTCCATTCGGTTAATATTTCTAAATCTTCCCGCAAGGTACCTCTTCCCTCAAATATTGATGAGATTGAAAAAATTTAAAATTCTAACAATCAAGAGGCGAATGAGCGGATGGTGGTGCAAGATTCTAAAGTTAGTTATATACCTGTTTAAAAGTAAATTTTAAACAAATAGATAAATTTTTAATTTCGGGTTTTATACTATCAAATTCAGATATAAAAACCTTAAATTCAATAGTATCTTAAACCTATTTAAACGTTTTGCGTAAAAAGTACCAAATCTTAAATAATAAATTTAAACTAATGAACAAAATCCTTATTATCATTTTATTAACTGGAATAACATTATATAATTTCGGACAATCGGACAATGAGTTCTGGTTTGCAGCACCCGATGTTACTGCAGGGCATACATGTGGTACAAATCCTACGCCAGGCCACGGACGACCGGTTATTATAAACATAACCGCTGAGCAATCCACAAATGTAATAATTGAAATGCCCGGAAATCCTGCATTTACACCAATTGAGTTTTCTCTGTCAGCCGGTGAAAGCCGATGGCAGGAAATTGCCCCTCCTTTTATGCCTGACATTTATGAGAATTTCCCGATGAGTTATCCTCCCTTAAATGGTCAAACTATGCAGAAAAAAGCTTTTCATATTACATCCTACCCTGGCAATATAACTGCTTATTATGAATTGAATAACGATTGTAACCGCGATATTTTTGCTTTAAAAGGAAGAAATGCCCTTGGGACTGATTTTTATGTCTCAACACAAAATTACTGGAGCAATGGTAGTTATACCCCCATACCATATAGCGGGTTTATTATAGCTGCCACAGAAGACAATACAACCATTGAAATTAGCCGTAACGGGCAATGGCAATTTTTTCCAGGGTCACCAACTGTTGAAACAATTGTACTTAACCGGGGAGAAACCTTTGCTTTTGTTGCCAGCAGCCAGGATGCTGCACAACATATTATGGGGGTAAAGGTCCATGCAAATAAAAAAATTGCCATTACCTGGTATGATGACTCTGTTGCAAAAGGAAGTTGTCGCGATATAATCGGTGACCAACTGATCCCTGTTAACTATATAGGTAGAAACTATATTGTTATGAAAGGAGATGTGCAAGCCACTAATGGTGGTGAGCGTTTTTTTGTTACAGCCACGGAAAACAATACTGATGTTTTTGTTGACGGGATATTAAAAGTAACTCTTAATGAAGGCCAGACTTACAATGAGGAAATAATAAATCTTGTTGTGCAAATCTATACTTCTCAACCGGCTTATGTAAATCATATTACCGGTATAGGAGGCGGTTGTGAAATTGGTGGGGCAACCCTGCCAACTACAGATGGATGCACAGGTTCGCATAAAGTATCGTCTAAACGCAGCAATAATACAATTGATCCTTTTCTTTTAAACCTTATGGTTAGAAATGATAACAATCCTTCAAGTCCGTTTTATAATAAAAGCATAGAAAATTTTGAAATAGTTACCGGTGTAGACACCTTTAAAATACCGGCTTTCTATTTTTCTTTTTTAAATGACAGTTCCTGGGCCTATTTAAAAAATGAAGTGGCAGTAAGATCATTTATTTTCAACATAATTACTCCCGGCACCACTTATTCAATTATTAATACACAGGCAAAATTTCACCTCGGTGTTCAAAATGGCAGTGCCGGAGCTGGCGGCAAATACGGTTACTTCAGTGATTATTCATATAACAGGGGCAAGGCAGGTATCGGGGGAAGTAATGGACCTAAAATAAAAAATTATTGTTCTTTAGATTCAATTTTCTTAGTTGCTGAAGGAGGGTATAATTATAAATGGTTTTGTCAGGATTCACCCGGAGATTCCATTTATTTAAGCAGCACTACTTCAGATGCAGTGGTTTTTAAACCTGCAGATTATGGAATAAATAAATTTGGTGTTAGTATATCACGATCATGCAGTGCAGATACAGTTATTTTCCTTCAGGCAAGATACATTGAACCCCCTATTGCAGAATCAGACATATCTAAAGAAAATGCCTGCTCGGGTGAACCTGTTACTCTTATAAATAATACCGACATGACTTTAGCAAGTGCAATTCGTTGGACGGTGGGTGAGAATATCAACGATTCAATTGCATATCCTTACATATACAGTTTGGTTAATAATACAGACAGCATAATTGAAAAAAAATTTGTTCTTGTAGCCTAGGGGCCTTTCGGTTCATGTCCAAGCACTGATACCGTTTATTTAAAGGTATTTCCTGAAGTTAAAGCCAATTTTTCAACAGATAGAACCGATTACCAGATCAATGATACGGTACAGTTTCAGAATTTATCTGAAGGTTATAAAATTGAATCCCATTGGGATTTTGGCGATGGCATACTTTCAGATGAAGAAAATCCCGCACATATTTATTACCCGGAGAAAGACACCATTTTTTCACCTCAGCTTATTGTTACAGATTCAATAGGGTGCAGTGATACCTTGTATAAGGATTTATCCCTTTATTATTATCTGATCTCAGGATTTATTGCTTCTGATTCAGCAGGTTGCAGTGAGTTTGCTGTTGAGTTCATCAATCAGTCAATTGGCGCTGTATCCTATGAATGGGATTTTGGCGATGGGGAAACTTCCGATATTAAGAATCCCATAAAATCATTTACAAATACAACTGATACTGATATTTGGAGAAAAGTAACCTTGATAACAACCGGTTTTTCAGGAAATAAAGATACCTCATTTCAATCTATTCATATTTATCCTGATTTTGATTTACATATAAACAAAGATGGTAAAAGACTATTTGAAGTATTCTCTGAAAATCTCTGCTCCTACGATTCATTATCTGTAATTGATATATATCAATCTCCCTATATTTTAAAACAGTTTTGGGAAATAAATGGAACTTCCTTTGAGCAGAATTCAACAATTCAGGCGTTCACTTACCCGATACCGGATAACAATACCGACAGTGTCGAAATGCATAAGATAAAACTAACTTTATATGGAACAATGTCTGATGCATGTTACACAAGTGATTCAGCAATTGTCAAAGCTTTTCCGGAAGTATTAGCTGATTTTTATACTGACAAAACTGTTTACTATAGTGGAGATTCAATACATTTTTATAACCAATCAAACAGAAATAACCTCAACTATATATGGGATTTTGGCGATGGTACCACAAAGACCGAAAAAGATCCATTTCATCAATATCAGACATTAATAAATTCAAATTTTTCAGTTAGCCTTGTTGCTTATAGCGAATTCTGCAAAGATACCAGTGAAAAGGAACTAACTATTTTACAACAGGTTTCCTCTTATAATAATCCCATAAACGAAAGTCAAATTCTTCAGGTTTACCCAAATCCTTTTGACAATTATTTTTCTGTACAGATAAAAACTGAAGCAGATGAAAGTGTCAAAATTGAAATAACTAATTATGAAGGTAAATCCATTAAAACCCTTGCTAATTCTGTATTCAAAGCTGGAAATCATTCAATCGGGTCAGATTGTTATGAATTAAAGCCGGGAATGTACTTCCTTAAAGTATTTATTGGAGATAATTTAAAAGTTTTTAAAATAATAAAAAAGTAATCCCCTATAATCCATACTATAATAAAACAAAAACTGGTTCAGGCGTCCGCCTGGACCTTTTTTGATTTTTCGAACCGGAAAGCTTTTCAGTTCCTGCATGCAAGATGCCTCTATGCCTAAAGGCCTAATGCCTAATACCCATTATCTCTTCTCTTGCACAATACCCGCACTCCAGACTGCTTTTGACCCTTCCCTCAGTTGTTTCTGGTTTGCTTATTTTTGTGTACCATCCCTGAAGGGACGGAATAAAGGGTTAAGTATGCGGAGGTGTTTATTTAGTATCTGTATCTAAATATATCAGAAGTATGAAAAATCATTGCCCCGGCCTTTAGGCCGGGGGATTTATGAGGGTATCAGGCATCAGGGCTTTAGCCCTTTATCTAAAATATTTATATACCCCGTTCGGCAGGCAGGAGCCTTTAAGAATAAATACGGCTCAGGCACAGCCTAAGCCGAACGAGGAGAGGCTGAATTTGAATTTATTTTCAGCTTTCCAAAAGTTCCAAACTTTTGGAAAGCTTTTCCATCTGCAACCATTACTTTATTTCCGCACTCACCGAACCGGAGACCAGCCCTTCTGCTTCAGCTTTTATAACAAGATTGCCGGGTGTATTTCCGGCTTTTAAAATAATTGTTGCAATACCTGCTTCAGCTGCAATGGGATTTAGCCCCACGAGTTCTGCACCGCCGTCAACACTGAATTTTACCTGTCTTTTGTCATCAGGGACCACTGTTCCACGCTCATCTATCACCATGGCATAGACAAAAACCACATCGTTGCAACCAGCCTCCAGAGGTTTACCGCTAAGGTCAATTTCCAGTTTTATTTGTGCGGGTTTACCGGGAGTTGTCCTTTCAGCTTCAACCTTTTTTTCACCATTTATATAACCTGTTGCCTTAAGCGTACCGGTTTCAAAAGCAGGCAATTTAAAGGTAAATGGAGGGTGGGGGAGGTTATGGCTGTACCTGTCTGTATCGGGCAGTTGTTTTGCAATTACCTTACCGTTAAGGCTAAGTTCCACTTCCTGGCAGTTGCTATATACTTTTACATCTGTGTAAGCTGAGTCGTTCCAGTAGTTGGCTATATAGATCATTGGTTTTCCAAAAGGCAAAGATGAATTCACTGCGGCACCTTGCTGACTTTGGTAAAAGTAATAAGCAAATTTGGGCAACCTGAAAATATCCATTATACCCGATGATTCAATATCGGGGGCATAACCGCGGTTGTAATCGAAAACCAGCCAGTTGGCATCGCCAAAAGCAGGGCCGTTGAGGTTGTCGTTGTGTGCCTCCTGGTAATTCAGCGCCTGCTGCGCCAGTCTAATTTGTCCGTATCCTCTCAATTGGCGGGAGTTTCGTTCCTCCTGCTTCAGATCGGCAAACTCCTTCTGGTTAAAACCGGCATTCTGGGCGTAATATTCCCAATCGCCATATTCTGCAATGAAAACTGGCTTTTCCTTGTCGTACCTGTTCCAGTAATGTGGCGGTTTGGCATGCTGCCGGGCAGGGATGAATACATCATACACATCATCTATCCAGCCGCAGGTATAGTTTTCCTCACCGGGCAGTTCTTCTTTCACTGCCTGGTGTGCCTTTTCCATAAATGGGCGCTTCATCCCCGACTCATTCAGCGATGCTTCCCAAATTATCACCGAAGCGTGGTTTCTGTCCCTGCGTACCATATCACGTACATCCTGAATGCTGTTTTTCTGAAACTCCTCATTGCCATAAAACTGCCAACCCGGAATGCAATTCATCACGAGCAGCCCCAACTCATCGCATGCTTCAAGAAAGGCAGGCGATTGCGGGTAATGCGACAGGCGCACCAGGTTAAACCCGGCTTCTTTGATCTTATATGCATCACGGTATTGTGCATTGTCAGACAAGGCGTTGCCAATGTATGGGTATTCCTGGTGACGGTTGGTCCCGCGGATTTTTATTTTTTCTCCGTTCATCACAAG
>JAWOJF010000074.1:0-15373 GCA_046481785.1 Ignavibacteriaceae bacterium
GATCTGCGATGCCTTGGCAATGCCTGACTCGGCCCGCCGCTCCAGGAGGTAGGTATAGACCGAGTTGTTCAGGTCAAACTCCCTCGTAACGATGACATCTTTATGTTATTACTTTTTGTAATAACAGGATTTATCTTTGTAGAGATGCCCCGCCGGGGCGTCTGAGAACGGATGAAAATAAATAACAAAATAAGATAATTTAAGAGATAACCTTATAGGGACAGTGATAAAAAAAGGTTTTCTTTATAATAAGGTTGTCGTTTCTCAGACGCCCCAGCGGGGCGTCTCTACATTTTATGAAATTATTAGATATAAGAATTAAAACTCAGTAAATTTAGAGGAAATATTTTTAAAGGGTTCAATGTCTCCAAACATAACTGTCTTTCTGCCTTTTAGAGGGAATGACTATTCCTTTGAGATGGTTAACCAGTTGAAATCTACAGGACAGGTTAAAAAAATTTATTTCCTCTCTCAAATTCATGCATCTGTAAACCGCGGCGATTATGAAATAATTACTATAAACTTCCTTTCCAGTACTGAAACAATGCACATCATAAGAAGTAAAATTCAGACTGAGTTTGCCCTATTCCTGCTTAAAGATACCCGCATTGATTTTAGCCGGTTCTCTCTTGAAAGATTTTTAACTATTGCCGAAATAACTTCGGCCGGACTTGTCTATTCTGATTATTATGAAATGAAGGATGAAGATTTAAACAGCCATCGGGTTATAGAATACCAGCCGGGAAGTATAAGAGATGATTTTAATTTTGGTCCGGTACTGTTTTTTAAAAAAGAAGCCTTTGATCAGTCATTAAATGAAAAAAGAGGAAATTATAAATATGCTGGGTTATATGATGTGCGGCTGTATATTTCACGTTACTACCCTGTTATAAGAATTCCCGAATTTCTTTATACCGCAATTGAAACAGATTTAAGAAAGTCCGGTGAAAAGCAGTTTGATTATGTTAGCCCGGAAAACCGTGAAGTACAGATAGAAATGGAAATTGCGGCAACAGAGCACTTAAAAAGAACAGGCGCATATTTAAAACCCGGGTATAATAAGGTGGATGATTCTACTGATGATTTTAATTATGAAGCCTCAGTAATTATTCCCGTTAAAAACAGGGTAAATACTATCAGAGATGCTGTTGAATCTGTGCAGAAGCAAAAAACAGATTTTCCGTTTAACATAATTGTAATAGATAATTATTCTGACGATGGCACCACGGAAATAATAAAGGAAATTGCAGACGATGACGTACGTGTAATCCATATCATACCCGAAAGAAAAGACCTGGGAATTGGCGGTTGCTGGAATGAAGGGGTGCATCATGAAGAATGCGGGAAATATTCAGTACAACTTGATAGTGATGATATATACCAGGATGAAAATACACTGCAGAAAATTATTGATGTTTTTAGAGAAGAAAAATGTGCAATGGTGATAGGCTCATACAGAATGACAGATTTTGAATTAAATGATATTCCGCCGGGGATAATTGATCACAGCGAATGGACCCCTGATAACGGCAGGAATAATGCTTTGCGTATAAATGGACTTGGTGCGCCCCGTGCTTTTTATACTCCTCTTTTAAGAAAATTTAAAGTACCCAATGTTAGTTACGGCGAAGATTATGCTTTAGGGCTGGCAGTATCCCGAGATTATAAGATCGGCAGAATATATGAACCGATTTATATCTGCAGGAGATGGGAAGGCAACTCTGATGCAGCTTTATCTGTTGAAAAACAGAATGCTAATAACTTTTATAAAGATAAGATCAGGACATTTGAAATTTTAGCAAGACAAAGAATGAACCAGCAAAGTACAGATTCCAAATAACTGTTCACCAGTAGCTGCGCATTATTAAGAGGATTTTTGGTACAGAATAAACTTATATCAAATAAACAGGTTGACCTGTATTTAGCTGAGAATAATTATTCTGATGCCGCAAAGCTTTTGCTTGAAGAACAGAAGAGAACCTGGGAGCAATGTGCTTCAGGCTATTCTGCATTAAATTCAGTAAAGGTTAAGCTTTTTAATTTTAAGGGTTTTAAAATAAATGCCCAGTTTAATCCTAAAAGAATTATTTCAAGTGCTGCAAATGTTGATGAAGAATCCATAAAACAGCGCAAATGTTTTTTATGTGCTGAAAACCTGCCTGAGGAACAAAAAGGAATACTTCTTGAGGATTTTTTAATACTCTGCAATCCTTATCCAATTGCCGGCGGGCATTTTACAATATCACACACAAAACATATTCCCCAGAGAATAATAAATTCATTCGGTAATTTTCTTTCGTTATCCAAAAGTCTCTCAAAGTATTATACTCTTTTTTATAACGGCCCTAAATGCGGAGCCTCTGCTCCTGATCATCTGCATTTTCAGGCAGTGAATAAATATTTTATGCCGCTGGATAGTGAGTTTAATCATTTAAAAGAACATTATGGTAAAATAATAACCGATCAGGAATCCTTAATAATAAACAAAATTGATGATGGTATCAGACGGTTCATTTCCATAGAATCAAACAATAAAGATCTGCTTACAGAACATTTTAAAACAATATACATCCTGTTGTTGCTCCACGGTGCAAACGATGATGAACCAATGATGAATATTCACAGCTTTTATGAAGAAAGAACGGGATGGAGAGTAATAATTTTCCCCCGTGCAAAACACCGGCCGCATCACTACTTCAAAAGCGTAGAGGAGCAGATTTTATTAAGTCCTGCTTCTGCTGATATGGGAGGAATTTGTATTCTGCCGGTTGAAAAAGATTTTAATAAAATTACAATGAATGACCTTGTTGAAGTTTTTAATGAAGTTTGTATAGATAAAGAAAAGTACGGGGAATTAATAGAAAATATCAGGAAAATAATTTAAGTACTTAAACCATCCGTCTATTACCACAAGGCAAAAGCCCGGCGCACAGACCAGGCTTCTTCTGTTTTCATTCTTTACTCATCAGGCTGCTTAAAAATTTCATATCCTCCGATTCAGAATTTGAAACAATAATTTTAATAATTGCTGTAAGAGGGACTGAAAGAAGCATTCCTATAATTCCCCAGATGTACCCCCATACCAGCAAGGAGAATAATATTAACAGGGGATTCAGGTTTAAATGTTTACCAATTATTGCAGGCTCTGCTATATTAAATGCAAGGGTTTGAATTAAACCAAGAAGAAGGGCAACCAGCAGAGCAAAACCGGTTGATTCATATTGAATAAGAGACATTAAAACGGGGAGAATTAAAGCCGCCGCCGAACCAATTGAGGGAATGAAATTAAATAAAAATGCAAATAATGCCCAGATTAATGGAAAGTCGATATCAAGAATTAGCAGTACAATATAAACCAAAATACCGGCACCCAGATTTACCGCTACCTTTGCAATAATATAGCGTTGTATCTGCCCGGTAATTGATTTAAACATTTGTGCAAGCTTTAATTCTTTATTTTTCTTTTCTTTGTTCAATTTTTTTATTACAGCTTCTTCATCTTCAACAGTATGTTCTTCAGTAATTTTCCTTATCATTTTATCTTCATCTCTCACCGCTGAAGACACAAACCTCCTGCTTATTGCATTGTAAATTGTATTATGACCAATCATTATAAAAACAAAAAAGAAAAGAACGAACAGGACACTTCCCGCCAGTGAAAGTCCGGATGAGAAGATACCTCCTGCTATTATTTTATAGTCTAATTTTCGAATAATTTCTTCAATAGAGAATTGTGTAAAGTATTTGTCTCTTATATCCAGTGAAACAGCAGTTGCCCTAACAATTTTATTTATTTTCTCTGCATAAACAGGGGCTTCTTCAGTAAATCTTAAAAATGATCCAACAATAAAATCAAATGTTATCCATATTATAAAAACAGTAATACAAATGTTTAGAATTATTATTAAGAATTGCGGTACTTTTTTATCTGAAAGGAACGTATTTAAAGGAGAAAAGAAAAAGAAAAGGAAATAAGCTATAATAAAGGGAAGAAGAATATGTCCAAGCTCCTTAAGAACAAAGGCCAGGACTGCAATGCCTATTAAAGCTATAAAATATTTAACTGTGTTATCTGAATTTACTTCTTTAGCCACGATCTTACCTTAACCTTAGTATAGGTGTTTATAAATTAGAAACCCGGGCATAAAATGTTATTATTATTTTATTAACCCGGATGGTGTTTGCGGAGTAGATAAAATATATTCCATTATCTCCCATCTTTTTCCAGGATTATCAGCCGTGCCGCCGTTTCTTTCGAAGTATTCTTTAACTATATCTTTACCCAGGTTGTAATTAATATTATAACTTCTGTATTTATCAATAAAACTCATTCTTCCGGCAGCTCTTGCGGGTGTCATAAGGCTGTATTTCATAAGCCAGTTAACTGCTTTTTCCTTAGTCCAATCACCATTCAGGTAATTTCTGGCAGCTTCATTAGCGGCATATGAAAGTTTACCTGTAAGCTCATCTATCTTGTAATATTGGTCAGCCCGGGAAACATCAATTCCTGCAAGGGGAAAAAGGACTTCTTTCTCAAATTCGATTCTTGTTTTTCCGGGAAAAGCGACTTCAATCCCGTAATTTGCTGTACCTTCGGCTATTAAGGACTGCGGAGCGAAGAGAGGATAAACAGAAAACTCAACCCAGCCCCTCTCTTTTACCATATTTTTTTCAAGCAGAGCATTATAAACATGATGACCGGGGTAGCCTTCATGAGCCGCAAGATCAACAGCCCTGTCTATATAGATAGGGAAACTTGTATTAACTTCAATTACACTAAAGCTGTTTCCTTTATACCAGTTATAACCTCCCCATGGTTTATCCTTAACATAGGAGACTACAAAGTTTTCATTAGCAGGTAATTTTATATGCTGAAGAGTTCTTTTCCGGCATTCCTGTATTGCTGCCTGGAAAACAGTATCAAGTTTTTCTTCGGGAATAATAAATTCCTTTTTGAACTCTGCCAGCCTGGTGGAAATATCACCGCTGCCGGGTAAGGTTCTATCTAATTCTTCTAAAATATTATTAAAATGTTCTTCATTATATACCGGCGGTTCGGCATCATATAATGCTTTTGCTTCCTCATCAAAAGAAAATTTACCGCCGGCAAGCATAAATATTCTTGCTCTAACTGCAAGAAGCTGTTTATACAGGTAGCGGAAACGCAGGGTTAACAACTGATCAGCTTTCTGATCACTGTAACTATCAAGGCTGTCTAATAAACTTCCTGCCTCATCATATAAAGCCTGTACTACTGCAGAATCCCCCGGTGTAATCTTCTCCGCGGGCTTCCATTCTTCGGGGCCATAGTAAGCATCAACATAATCAGGGTCATGCTGCCCTACCTTTAATATCAATTTTACATATTGTTCTGCAATACTGTTCATTTTTACTTCCAGCTCTTTATTAGGTTGTGAGTTGTTATAGTTTGAGCATGAAACAAATATAAATACCGTAAGTAAAATTACAGGGTACCGGAAAAAGTTCATAACAAATCCTTTTTAAATATAATTTAAGGCCGCGCATTAATCTTTTGATAACTTATAATACTGTTTAGTTAATACTGAAAATCTTATAACCCATGGAGGGCATATTCAAATATAAACTATTATTGTTAATCAGGAACTTGTCCCCCGAAAATAAATCAACAGCCTCCCTGCTTACATAGGCAGCGGGCAGATCTAATTTCAAATTTCCGGCTGTTCCCTTATTTAAAACTACAAGTATTCTCTCATTAAAATCGGAGCGAAGAAAAGCATAAATATTTTCATCTGCCTTTATAGTCAGGTAGTCGCCGAATTTTAATGCAGAGTGTTCATTCCTTGTATTAACAATTTTGCTTACATCTATTAATGTCTGTTCTTCCCATACCGACAGATCCTTGCCGAATCTCATCATTCTCCTGTTATCGGGATCAGAGGCCCCGGTCATTCCAAATTCATCGCCATAATAAATAACAGGTATACCGGGAACAGTAAGCAAATAAGCTAAATATATTTTAAGCTTTTCATAACTTCTCCTGTCATCAACTTCAGGAGGATTACTCCACCCGGTTTCGGCAGGATCACCGGAACTCATTGATACATCACCATCGGCATAAGCCATAAAACGTACTTTATCATGGCTATCCATAATATTTCCCATTGTATGATTAACACCGTAAACAGCAAACGTTTTTTCCATCTGGATATCAAGGGCAGAAAAAGAAACATTATCCTCAATAAAAACAGGAATGGCAGTATCATAAAGATTAAAATTGAACTGGGCGTTTAGCTGCCCGTTGTTAACATACGAGCTTATTAAATCATAACTGCCGAATGTTTCGCCAATCTGGTAAACAGACCTTCCTTCGGGTATTTCAATTTCACTCTTTATTTTTTTAGTAAGCAGCCGCCAGAACTCATTAGGTACATGTTTTACAGCATCATGCCTGAAGCCGTCAATGCCCGTTTCTTTAATCCACCACAGTGCATTATTGGTAACTGTATCAAGAGCTTCTTTGGAACTTACAAAATCAAAGGAAGGCATATAAGGTTCAAACCATGTTGTAAGCCGGTGTTCATCCCAAAGACGTAGGTTCTTTCTGCCATCCGGAAGATCAAGAATACCGAACCAGTCCCTGTGTTCCTGCCAGTAAGGATGTTCTATATGAACATGGTGTGCTACATAATCAAGTAAAATTTTGATATTGCTTTTATGCGCTGTTGAAATAAGTGTTTTCAACAGGCTCATGTCTCCAAAACGCTCTTCAACATTGGTTGGATGAGTAGGCCAGTAGCCATGGTAGCCAGTAAACCAGCGGTTGGGTGCAGGGTACTCCTGGTATGCACTATCTGTATTTTGGATAACAGGTGAGAGCCATATAGTATTAATGCCAAGTGAATTAAAATAGCCGTCATTTATTTTATTAATAACCCCCTGCAGATCACCTCCCATATAATTTGCTTTATCATAAAGCTCCGGATGTTTTACAGGAATGGTGTTGCTTTTATCTCCATCATTAAACCTGTCAATCATAAGAGAATAAATAATATTTCCCTGGTGTAATTGGTTATCATCAGCAGCAACTGGTTTACCATCTTTTAAAAATATACTCTGGATATTGCTGTGCCCCCCGTTTTTGTTAATAGCAGCCCGTATAGTTTTATAACCTTTAAGTAAATCTTTGTTTAGAGTAATTAATACCCTGTTTGCTATAGTGGAAATTGATTCATCTGATATTTGTTCATTATTTAATAGTGCAACAATATTTGTTTCAGATAAATGAAATTGGGGTGGCACCTCTTTTTGAAGAAGATCTTTCTCCGATACTGCGAACGATAATATTACATTATTATCCTGTTCGGCAAAATCATACTTATGCAAAAACACTTTAGCCGAATCAGGAGATTTTATTGTTAAAATAGAATTATAATCCCCCATTCCATTAGGCACCTTTTCAGGATTTGCATCATCTACAAGTTCTCTGCCATCAACAAAATATTTATACTCATACCTGCCCGGTTCTATTAATATTGTTGTTTCATAAATTCCATCATTGTCGTTATCATACATTGGCTGGCTTTCACGGTTCCAGCCATTAAAGCTGCCGAACAGGTTAACTCTTCCGGGTTCACCTTCCGGTTTATAATAAAATGTATGTTTAAATTTATCTTCCGGAATTACAGGTATTACATATTGAATGATCCCATGTGTAAAAGGAATAAGTACTATACTTCTGAACTTTTCCGAAGGAGTAAAAACAATTATTCCACGGTCCGGCAGATATTTTATCTCTACATTTTCAGCAGACATAAATGATACATCGTAATTATCGGAATAAAAAATATCACTGATTAATACCGAATCAACTTCACCCGGTGTTAATCTGACAGGCTGTATTAAATCATTGATACTCTGGGGAAAAAGGATTTGTGGTAGAAAAACAAACCAGGCAATTAAAAAAAGCTTTTTGGGCATAACGGCTCTTAAGAAGATAATAAAATTTTTACAGTTAAAGTTAATAAAAAAGAGAAATGAAAAAATGAGAAATCGGGGGGGCGTAAAAAATATATCGATTTGATGATATTCTTTTCTTAATTTTACGCTATGAATAGAACAGTAAAAAAGATTGTCCTGGCTTTAATAATAATTATATTATTGCCCGGGCTTTTTTTTACAGCTTTCGAGATAAATCAGATTAAGGAATCGGAGCAGGTTATTGAGGGTATATATGAAAACCAGCTTGATGCAATGCTAACTTCAGTAAACCAGTATTCACTTGATATAGCTACAGGCTGGAAAAACTCACTTAATTCAATCCTTATTCAAAAATATTCTAACCCCGAAGGAATTAATGCCCGGATAGACAGCTTTTTAAACATTAACAAGCCAATATCGGCAATATTTTTTGCAGACAGCTTTGATGCCAAAAGTATTTCTGTTTTTAACTCTCCAAGATTTTCAGCAAATGAAAGGAAGCCTGTTAACCCCAAAAATTTTTTTATGGATAACTGGGCCCTGATTGAAAGGCTGATAAGATATAAAACGGGCTCTTACTACAAAATAGAACCGGTTAATTATGTACCGGATAGCTCTATAGCCCTGATTTTTTTACTTAATGATCCGCGGGAAGTAAAAAATATTGGTGTAGTGCTTGTTAACCCCGAGAAATTTGTGCAGGAAATTTTAGGCCCGAGAATTAATGCTGTTACACAAAATGAACTAACAATTATCTGCACTGAAAAAAATACAAATAAGGTAGTCGTTTCTACAGATACTACATATAAAAACCAGGAAATAGTTCAGAAAAAAAGTTTATGGCTAATTCCCTCCTATGAACTGGGAATTCTCCCGCGGGGAGTAACTATTGAAGCCATCCTTGAAGAAAGAACAAATACAAGCATCATCCTGATATTAGTACTAACAAGCATATTAATTGCGGGAGTATTTATTATCTTCAGGAATATCCGCCGGGAGGTGGAACTGGCACAGATAAAATCTGATTTTGTTTCAAACGTATCGCATGAGCTGCGCACACCGCTTGCACTTATAACTATGTTTGCCGATACTCTTGAGATGGGCAGGGCAAAAACTGAAGAAAAAAAACAGGAATATTATTCCATTATCAGCAAAGAAGCTACACGTTTAAGCAGGATAGTTAATAAAATTTTAAGCTTCTCAAAAATTGAAGCCGGAAAAAGAGATTACCACTTTTCTAATGTAAATCTTTATAAAATTGTTGAAGATGTGTATAATACATACAAATTTCATCTTCAGAACAGCGGGTTTAAAATTGTTCTACAACAGGAAGAGAATATACCCGATATAAAAGCAGACGGCGAAGCAGTATCTGAAGCAGTTATAAACCTTATTGATAATGCGGTTAAATACAGCATAAAAGTTAAAGAAATTACAATTTTTACCGGGGTTGAGAAGAATTTTGTATTTGTTGAAATACAGGATAAGGGAACCGGTATTTCAGATGAAAACCAAAAGAAAATTTTTGATAAATTCTACAGGGTATCTGAGGGACTGGTTCACACGACAAAAGGCACAGGCCTTGGTTTAACTATTGTTAAACATATTGTTGATGCACATAAAGGAGAGATAAAAGTAAAAAGTAAACCAGGTGAGGGAAGCAGTTTCAAATTAATGTTTCCATTATAGATAATATCTTAATCATAATTATACTTTTGGGTCTTATAGGGTTAGGATTATGATTAAGAAAAAAGTTGAAAGGTATTATGAGCAAAATTTTAATAGTTGAAGATGAACCCAATATGCGTCTCGGCTTAAAGGATAACCTTGAGTTTGAAGGCTATGAAGTAGATTTTGCCGAAGACGGCGAAACCGGACAAAAGAAAATTCTTGCTGAAAATTATAATCTTGTTTTGCTTGATGTAATGCTTCCAAAAATGTCTGGTTTTGATGTTTGCAAGAATATCCGGAAGAAAGGGAATACAACGCCGGTTATTTTGCTTACAGCAAAGGGAGAAGAAATTGATAAGGTTCTGGGCTTGGAACTTGGTGCCGATGATTACGTTACAAAACCTTTCAGCCTCAGGGAACTGCTTGCACGTATTAAGGCTGTTCTTAGGAGGGGTGAGGAGAGAGCAGATTTAAAGAACCAAAAAGATTTTATTAAAATAGGAAGGATTGATGTTAATTTCTCTTCATACAATGCATTTGAAGAAGGCATGGCTGTCCAGATGTCCCACAAAGAATTTGAAATACTGCATTTTCTCTGGAACAGAAAAAACTCTACTGTAAGCCGCGATGATCTGCTTAATAGTGTGTGGGGCTATGATGAAAGTCCTACCACACGGACTGTTGATAATTTCGTACTTAAACTAAGGCAGAAGTTGGAGAAGGATCCAAATCATCCGCAAACAATTTTAACCGTACATGGAATAGGTTATAAATTAATTGATTAATGCAGCATAAAACCAGGTATTCGAACTACCGGCTGAAAAGCACTAATATGAGTAAAAATTGCGTTTTTTGCCCATATTTTAAGTTCTGACCGGACCCACATGATGACATTTTTTTACAAATCTTTACCCGGTAATGACTCTTGTGAGAGTTTATGTATGTATGTTTTCTACGGATGATAAAAATATTCTGGATTTTTATGGAACTCAAAACAAAACTAACCGTTTTTTTAATTCTCATAGTCCTGGCGGGCTCCACAAGAGAAATATTCGCTAATGACTGGGAACGAATAGTTAATTTAAAGGGATACTGGCGCTTTAGTATTGGCGATGATATGAACTGGGCTCTTCCTGGTTATAATGATAATAACTGGGAAGAGATTAAGGTTCCTTCTTCATGGGAAGATGAAGGTTTTCATGGTTATAATGGTTATGCATGGTACCGCAGATCTTTTGAAATGCCTTCAGCAATACCAACTGATGTAGTATATCTTGAGTTGGGAGTTGTTGATGATGTGGATGAAGTTTATGTTAACGGAAACCTCATTGGCTTTTCCGGTACCTTTCCGCCTGATTATGAATCTGCATACTGGCTATATAGAAAATATCCTATCCCTATAAAATATCTTAAACCAAAAGGGAAAAATGTTATTGCCGTTAGGGTCTACGATTCCGAACAGGTAGGCGGAATTATCGGCGGGAATAATATTGGCCTTTATATCAGGCCTTATGCATTAGCTACTGAATTAAGCCTTGAGGGAGAATGGAAATTTAAGACAGGCGATAATAAAAACTGGAAAGATCCCGGTCTTAATGATAAAGACTGGAGCAGAATTATAGTTCCCGGATTTTGGGAACCGCAGGGTTATCCTAAATATAACGGCTTTGGCTGGTATAGGCTTAAGTTTAATGTACCGGCAAAATTTAAAGATAAAAAACTTGTTCTTGTATTAGGTAAAATTGATGATGTGGATGAGGTATATCTGAACGGCCAGCTTGTCGGTTCAACTGGTAAAATTTATGATGATCCTTCTAAGATAAGGCATGACAAGGAATATCAGCAGCTAAGAGGTTATTATCTGCCCGACGGAATTCTAAAAATAAACCAGGACAATGTTGTTGCCGTTAGGGTATATGATGGTTATAGAGACGGTGGAATATATGAAGGCCCCGTTGGTTTAATAACCCAGGAAAAATATACAAAATTCTGGCGCGATAAAAAGAGAAAAGTAAAAAAACCTTTTGATACCTGGTTTGATGACTGGTGATAATAAAATTTAGTGAGGAAAAAACAGCACATGCCTAAAACATGTGCTGTTTTATTTTAAACTTAACTTAAAATATTATGACATATTTTTACAAACCTTTACTTGCCTCTGACACACGTTACAATTGCCTGCAGTATGTTTGAAGTAGAAACTAATTTATTAAACGGAGGAAAAAGAAATGTTAACTTCAAAATACCCCATGACAAACCTGGTTACGACAGTTCTATTGGCAGCAATACTTTTATTTACCGGCAGTGAGCTGTTAGCAAAAGGCGGAGATAATAAATCTTCATCAAAAGAAAAAACGGAAATAATTATTCCGGAAATAACAATAAAAAACCTGGCTGCAGGTATTCAATCTGATAATGAAGGATTAAAAAGAAGTTCTATCTACATGGCAGGATTTTATAATATAGAGGAATTATCTGAGACTCTTGTTAATGAAATGAAAACTGAAAAAAATGCCGATACCAGGGTTTTAATTGCTATTGTCCTTTTTAAGATCGGCAGCCCTGAACAGCTTAACGATCTGGAATACCTGATGTTAAACGATTACAGTGACGAAGTAAAGACTGTTGCTAAAGTAATGTTTAATTTATTTGACGATGAACCTATATTAAATTTTTCTGTTAGAAAGTAAAGTTCGATATATCTATAAAGACTGCCTCACAGTGAAGCGGTCTTTCATTAAAAGAAATTAAATAAGGATGAACCTGCGATGAAACCAAAAATATTTAAACCGTTTACTTTAATAGTTGCAGCAGCTTTAGTAATATTCTTTCATTCCACATCATTAGCCGGTTTCGCAGAAAATGGGGAAGAAGATGATAGAGGGCCTTTTAAAGATGCCTCAATTCTATCTCTTAAAATGGGAATGGAATCCGATATTTTTGGTTTGAAGAGATGCTGCATTTATCTGGCAGGGAAATATAAAATAGAAGAAACTGTGGATCTGATGATTGAACTATTAGATAAAGAAAAAAATGAGAATATAAGAGTTGAGATTGTGCTTTCCCTTTTTGCCATTGGTAACAGCAGAGGATTAGCTGCACTTGGACAACTAGCGGAAACAGATGTTAACCCTGTTATAAGAAGAATTGGCCAGGCAGTATTAAATCAATCTGATCTTTTTAATATATCAAGTGCCTCAGATTATTAATTACTGTTATAGGAACAGCGGCAGTTTTAAATCAGAATGTAATTTCGAATAATGAAATGTAGCCGGATTGTTTTACAATCCGCTGCCCTTCGGGACCCATAACCCAATTAATAAAATCCCTTATATGATCTTCGGGAGTATTTAAAGTATAAAAATACAGATATCTCGAAATTGGATAACTATCATTTCTTACATTCTCCTCCGAGGGTTCTATACCATTTACTTTTGCATGTACAGTCCCTCCGCCGTATCCAATTCCGCCATATCCTGCTGCATATTTGTTTTTGCTTATTTCATCTATTATGCCTTCAGTTGTGGCTTTAACAATAGCATTACTGCAGTATTCCATATTATTAAGGACATGTTCTTTAAAATAGAGGTATGTTCCCGAATTGGGTGAACGGATTACAGGAATAACCGCTGAATCATCTCCGCCGATAGCATACCAGTTATTAATTCTGCATGTAAAAATATCCTCCAATTGCTCCAGTGTAAAATCTTTTACGGGGTTTTCAGGATTTATATAAATACTTAAAGCATCCCTGGCAATGTTAAATGATATGCCAATAGCTCCATATTGTTCCGCAAGTATTTTAACTTCATCTGCTTTTAAGGTTCTTGAGGCTGTTAAAATATTTATCTCATCATTTATCAGGGATCTTATACCGCTGGCTGTTCCTCCGCCTTCCACATATACAGAAATTCCCGGAAAGCTTCTCATATATTCTTCGGCCAGGTTTTTTGTAAGATACAACATCGTATCAGAGCCCTTTATTCTGATAGTTATAAAATTATCCGGCTTATAACTGCAGCTCTGTATGCCGATCGATGTTATTAAAAGGACAAACAGGAAAACTAAAAAAATATTTTTTTTGCCATTTTTCATGATTGTTGAACTCATATTACTTACTTGATTTCTTTATTCCCGTTCTCTTATTTTTTCTCTGCCTGTGTACGCAGCCTCGCATTTATAAACTGAGTTCCGCTATTCCATTCGGGTTCTTTTTCAGAATCAGCTATTCTCCGGCACAAATCATAAATAACTGCTATATGCTGAACGGCTGCATCAAGATTCATTTGCTGATTCAAATCATCAAAAGGAGTATGGTATATCTCATTGCTGTAATAAATAAATCTGTTCAAGCCTTCTTCTTTTGATATGTTTTCGTAGTCGGGGCCCTCAGCAATAAGCACAGAGGGTATGCCTGCCAGGGCAAATGCTACCTGGTCTGATTTACTAAAGGATTCACTATCTTCAAACTGCGGTGGAATAGAAGTAACCTTTAGATTAAAATACTGCGCTGTTTCTGCAAGAAAGTGGTTGATTGTGGAGTACTCAGCACCCACACCTATTACACTTTTAAATCTGTCGAATAATGCAATGCCGTCAATATTTATATTAGCAATAGTTTTATAAAGAGGTACAACGGGATTTTCAGTATAATACGTTGAGCCGAGGAGTCCCTTTTCCTCACCCGTAAGAAGAGCAAATATTATAGATCTTTTGGGTTTATAAGTAAGTGAAAATGCGCGCGCAATTTCTAATAAGGCAGCAGTACCTGCAGCGTTATCAAAAACACCATTATAAATTGAGTCTCCTTTTATAACAGGCCCTGTTCCCAGATGATCATAATGTGCAGTTACAAGCAGGTATGTATTTTTTAATACCGGGTCGCTTCCCGGTATCATTCCTATAACATTAGGCGATACAAAATCTCTCTGCCTGAACTCACCCCTGAATGATAATGATGATTTTAATGGAAAACTTATTATCCTGTTTTGTATAT
Organism: Ignavibacteriaceae bacterium; assembly: GCA_046481785.1. GTDB lineage: Bacteria > Bacteroidota > Ignavibacteria > Ignavibacteriales > Ignavibacteriaceae > JAWOJF01. The sequence goes on from JAWOJF010000074.1 coordinate 14,627, forward strand.
GCATTTTATAAATATCATTAATTAAATAGCCTGAATTCCTGAACAAAACCTCCGAAGATAAGGGATTAAGCAGAACACTCAGGTTGCCTGTAACTGAATAAGCGAGTGTAACATCTTCAAAAGAAAAAATGTTTTTTAAATTTTTCCAGTCATATGATATACCGGGGATAATCACAATACCGGCAGCACCGCGTGAGATAGCAATTCTTTGTTTCGCCTCGGGAAAACTATAAATGGATGGATTTCTTCCGGAAAAATAACCGGGGTCATCAGATGAAGGTTCTCCTTCAAGAACCACAATTATCTTCCCCTCAACATCAATTGACTGGTAATCATTATAATCATATTCGGGAGCTATAATACCATAACCTGCAAAAACCATTGGCAGGGGTGTAGAGACAAAGGTTTGTTCACCTGATTTATATAGCAGGTAATCATCCCCCAAACTAAGCTCAGTCTCAGCTTCATTATTACTGATGATTAATTTGGAACCGGGCAGTGGTACGCTTCCATGCATAGGTATATACTGGTAATAAGTGCCATTACTTCCCGATGGAGTTAAGTTCAGTTTGCCAAACTCAAGTGCCAGGTACTTGGCAGCTAAATTACCGCCTGCTGTTCCGGTTCCCCTGCCTTCGCAAAGGTCGCTTCCTAAAAATTGTAAGTGCCTGTTTATTGCCTCTTTGGAGAAATCAGGCAATCTATCATTAGAGGAAGTATTATCTTGCCCGTATACTACAATATTAA
>JAWOJF010000131.1:0-14243 GCA_046481785.1 Ignavibacteriaceae bacterium
GCTAAAGCCTCCATGCTAATTGTTTTCTCCCACGACTTAAAAGTCGTGGCAATTGATATCTTCTCCTTGTGAAGTTAAGGCTGAGTTATGCAACAGACCCTTCAGCCTGGGGTTAATACACCTTTATTCACCACTTTCTACTTTTCATACAATCTCCGGGGCAAGGTATTATCATGTAACAAAAATGAATAAATATTCTCCTCATCTTACTTTTGAGACACCCTTGATACACCATCTGCAGTCCGCAATACCGGCATCATTACTATCAGACCGGGCGCCTGCCCTGCCTTTTTTATCAGCCCGGTTCGTAATTCGGAAATAATTTTATTTATCTTTACACCATTAATTATTAAGGATTATATGTCATCAGCAGATATGTTCGGATATGCAGCAGCCATTTGTACAACAATTGCTTATGTACCGCAGGCGGTAAAAGTTTTTAAAACCCGCCATACAAAAGATATTTCAATTGGTATGTTTTTACTTATGGCACTGGGATTGTTTTTGTGGCTTGCATATGGAATACTCTATAATGCGCTGCCCATTATTATCGCAAACGTTGTTACACTTTTTCTTGCAGGTTATATTCTTATAATGAAAATTAAGCTTGATTATATTCAGCCAGGGAAAAAATTTTCTAAAGTTTAGTGCCGCAGTATTTGCAGTGTACTGCATCTTTATCGTGTCCTTCGCGTAAACAGGAGGAGCATACCTGCGTGGTTACCGTTCCGCTTTTTTTAACTGCCTCTGCAAGCTCAACCGATACTATACCTGTTGGAACTGCAATAATAGCATAACCGGTTAACATAACTATAGAAGCTAAAAATTGTCCAAGCGGGGTTTGTGGTGAAATATCTCCGTAACCAACAGTTGTCAGTGTTACAATCGTCCAGTAAATGCTTATTGGGATATTTGTAAACCCATATTCCGGACCTTCTATAACATACATTAACGAACCAATAACCACAACAATTGTAAGCACTACAAACAGGAATACAGTTATTTTTGTACGGCTTGCCTTTAATGCCCTTGATAAAATATCGGCCTGCGTAAGAAAATGTGTCAGCTTGAAAATTCTGAAGACCCTTATTAAACGGAGTATCCTTATAACTAATAAATACTGGCTGCCTGCTATAACAAGGCTTAAATAAGTTGGAAGCACAGCCATCAGGTCTACTATTCCAAAGAAGCTCCGGGCATACCTAAGCGGGCGCTCAACACTAATTAATCTTAAAATATATTCTATTGAAAAAAGGATTGTAAAGAACCATTCGGTAAGGTATAAAATATTGCCATACTTTGCCTTTACACTTCCAATACTTTCAAGGAAAACGGCAGTTACGCTTAAAATTATTCCCCAAAGAAGTATAATATCAAATGTTCTTCCCGCAGGAGTATCAGCTTCAAAAATTATTTCGTATAGTTTTTTTCTTGTATTCATATATATGCAGAATTACCGCACATAAAATATGAATAAAAATGAAAACTTCCTGTTGTGTAGAGACGCCCCGCCGGGGCGTCTGAGAACGATAACTCACTTCTTACGAACAATCTTTTTATGAACAACATTCCTTAGAGTTATAATTATTTTTCTAAAGATATTGTTTTTTATGTAAGTCAATTCTTGCTGGGGTGTCTGAGAATGGAAACTCACATGAAAGATAAGATCCTAAAAAATAATCGTAATGCAGAGTAATGTTGATTCAAAAAAGGGTATTCGTAAAAAAAGAACTGTCGCTCTCAGATGCCCCAGCGGGACGTCTCTACACATGCAAAAATAAGATATCCCTTAAAGCAATGATCTTCTTTTCCCTATCCCCAAAACTTTCCAGAGATCATCAAACATCTTTTCATTGCCATTAATCAATCCGGCTAATGTAATTTCGGGGGGTATTTCAAACATCTCATCAATCTTGCTATACACCTGCGGTTTTACACTACGGTCAGATCTTTTAAGCAAATGCCATAAGCTTAATGCATCATCCTTTGTAGCTTCGCATAAAACTATGTCAATCTGGTCTTCGCCGCCATTTTCAAAATCAATTTTATAAAGTGCATCTTTTAAGTTTCTTGATGCTGTTTTATAATAAGGTATGCCGGGCCCGGCGGAAACTCTTGTTTCACAAAAAGCACCTGCGGGAACAAGCGATTCCCTTCCGCTGAATGCAAAGGCAACTTTACCGTTTAATACATGAAGAAGACTGTGCCCGTTTTCCTCTACTTCAAGCCTGTACCTGCAGCCGAGGTCAATAGCGGTGGCTGATGGTGTTTCAACAAAAAATACTTTAGGCGGCGCCATAATTTTAGCATCAATAGATCCTTTTTCAAGCAGAATCCTGTATTCATCAGGTTTGGATTCTATAAGTTTAACGCGGCTGTTCGGAAAAATATCTACTTCACCTACTGAAGGCATAAGCAGGCGTGCTTCAGATGAAGCATCAGTTATAATCCAGTCACCCAGTTTAATCATTCCGTTAGTATTTGTTCTGTCATTTCCAACCAAAGGAATTCCTGCAAGTTTTTCTACCCGCAAATACTGACCCGGCACATTATTCAGAAAAAAGAGAAACAGGAGGGCGGCAATAACAGCAGTAACCAAAGAACCGGCAACTGCAATTCTTCGTCCGGAATATATCCTTGATGGAATAAATTTTAACCTGTAGTGATTCCCTTTGGGCAATATGCTATCAAGTGAAAAAATCTTTGCATTAATTAATTTAGTAGCGCCTATTCTTTCAGAAATCTTATCCCAGAAATCATGTTTTGGTGTAATTTCATTTGGAATTAATTTTGCTTCTTCAATAATAGAAACTAATTCTTCAATTTCATTCCTGCATTTTTTACAGTCAGAAATATGTTCTGCGACAATCTTGTTTTTGTCTGCGGTGAGTAATCCGTCAATATACTCATTCAGGTATTTTTGAACTTCCTTACATTTCATCTTTCCAGTGCCTTCCTTAAAAGCTTTCTTGCTCTGTGGAGCTGGGCTTTTGTTGTTCCCGGTGAAAGCTTCATCATTTCTGCAATCTCGGTATGTTTATAACCTTCAACATCATGCAGAAGAAAAATTATTTTAGCTTTGTTCGGCAAAGCTTCAATGGCTTTTTCAATATCAACACCTCTTGCGGTAGGTGCTTCAACCTTTTTTCTAAGACTGAATATTTCAGAAAGAGACTGAAACCTTGCCAGCCTTCTTTTTTGAGTTCTCAAATGAACAAGAACTACATTTACTGCAAGACGGTGAAGCCATGTTGAAAACAGGCTTTCGCCCCGGAAACTTTTTATGTTGTCCCAGGCACGAACAAATACATCCTGTGTCAATTCTTCGGCAATATCGCTTTTGGAGGTAATCCTGATACATAGAGCATATACTCTTTTTACATTCAGGTGATACAGCTTCTCAAAAGCAGCAGAGTTGCCGTTTTGCGACTCCTTTACTAAATGTATTTCTTCTTCAACTACAGGCTGTTTGTTCATCAGGATTTTTTCCCGCTTGGTGCCCAACATTTTAAATTATTGTATTTATAATAAGATTCTATCTGCAAAGGCATGGTTTAAAGAATATACAAAGTTAAAATAAAAATGATATAACTCAACAGATGTGCAGAATAAATACCCTAAACCCATATTTAATAAGGAATATTTGTGTTTGGTAGTTTGAAGTATTAAACATTGAACCGGTTTTTATTTCAACTTAACTGCCGTTATACCATAACTCTGTCTAATTTACATCTACCGCATACATTTATGCCGTATTCATGATACAGATGCATAAATGTATATAGTATAGAAATAAATAACTGATAGTACTTAATTAAGTTAAAATCTTAATGAGTCGGCAGACATTTCCGAAAAAACACCGCCTTCAAAATTATAAAGCTTTATATAAGTCTGCGAAGTATTCCCGGAACTCTGCGGAGTTATTACAATAAAGTTCATTGTAGTTTTATTAGGGTTATGGTCAATCCATGTTCCGGTGTTCGCATAAACAGACTTTTGTCCTCTATGGTTTTCAGAAGCAATAATTTTAGCCTCATGTGTATGACCAAAAATTACAACCCTTGTATCAGAATTTGAGTTTAAGAAATATTGTGTTTTTGCCTGGATATCTGTTTGGCTGCTGATTGCACCATAAGCAATTGCCTGGGATGCAGGAATATTAACCGGAACTTTATTAATTGTTTGCCTTTCATTCCAGGTATCCTGTATCCCGCGGAAAAGATTCATGTCAATATGTCCGCCTGGTGATAATTGATAAGGAAGTATATCATTCACCGCATATCTTTCGGTAAACCCATCAATATTAGTTATAATAATTTTTTCATCTAGTTTGTTTTCAATTGGCAGTTGAGTAAATAAAGCCTTCCAGACCTTCCAATAAATAAACACTAATTCCTGACTTTCCCCGCCCGACTGGTTTGCTGTAATATTTGAAATTGTATCGCCTGCTATTTTACAATTCTGTACAACATGTAGGGTGGCTATTCTTGTAAAAAAGTATCCCGGGGGCATTATTGAACCGGGGGCAATATCCTTGTTTGAAATAGGATCCGGTGCTACATAAAAATTATAACGGTGCCCGTGTTCAATGGCTATTTGCGGAAGTCCATCAGGATAATAAGTACCTAAACCCTGAATATCATCCCTGGCCTGGTTTATCCCCGGAAAAATTTCTGCAACATTGACTGCTGTTACTGCTAAATCATGATTCCCGGGTGCGTAAGTTACTTTAATTTTCCCTTCCTGAATTATCCGGTTAAAAACATCTACCACTGCTTTGTTTGCCGATGCAACCCTCTGAACAAAATCATGCTGATCCTTTCCGTTATAAGTGTCAACGTCTGCGGGTACAAACCATTCATCAATAATATCTCCTGCCAGAACAAGTTCCTTTACGTTTGGTGATACTCTCACTTTTTCAAGAAATGTTACAAGGTAAGGAAGATTATTTTTTATCTCTGCATAGGAAAGGTCGGCGCCGAGATGAATATCGCTGATAGCTACAACAATATTCCTTTCACTGCTTCCGTTTGTGAACGGATTTAGTTCTGACTCTGCTGGATTGACTGGTAATGGATCGCTGCATGAATATACAAAACCCAAAATAATAACAAGCACTGCATATAAAACTTTCATATTTCCCCAATATTTATTAAAACCAACTCTAATTCTTTACTTTTAAAGGAATTAGACAAAAATGGTGATATCTACCAATTATATAATCGCAAATAAATATGGGGAATTGAATATTTCAGAAAGCTTTTATTCCTACTTAATTGCCGTTATAAAATAATTCTCCCTGTAGCACCTTAGCCGGCTGTGTGTACGGATGTTCATCAGTTTTATTAACAGTTAAAATATGCAGTACTTTCCAGCCGTTCACCTTAAGATAATCAGAGATAAGCGATCTGTGGCAGCGCCACCAAACTGCCTCCGAACACATATATGCTGTTCTCTTATTTAACGCCGGATCAGTTAAATTTTTCATCCCTTCTTTAAATTCATCAGTTTCCATATAATCAGCATACCCGCGAAAAGCTTTATTACGCCATGCAGTGTTTTTAGAATCGGGGTTTACCTTTCTTCTGCCGCCAAGTTGTTCAAGATGAATATATTCAATGTTGTTCTCAGCAAGTGCTGACTTCAGATTTTCTTTATTAAAATGAGGGAATCTTTTCGAGCCGGGGAAGCTCCTTACATCAACAAGTAATTCTATTTTATTATTTACCAGCAGCTCTAAAAATTCTTCAATGCTTCTTGTTGAGTGTCCGATTGTCCATATTTGTTTTAACATAATAATCTCCGGCTTTCTCATCGTTATTGCACATAATATCAGAAAATATTACTTAAGGTGTTACTGTTACAATCACCCTTTTGTACCGTGATAACGGCGGATTCCCTTTATCAGTAACTTTCAAAATGAAATGAACCGTTTCTGTTTTTTTTACTTCTGGTGCTTTTAATGTAAATCTGTATAAATTCTCTGCCCCATCAATAGTAATTATTTCTTTATAAGAACCGGCTTCAGGATAATGAAACCATAAATAAGCAAGATTATCTCCGTCGGGATCGGTTGTACCAGTTGCATCCAGAATAAAAGCCTCGCCTGATTTTATAGTTAAATTTTCTGAATGTGCTAATGCAGGTACGGGCGGATGATTTGCTTTTTCATAAGGCATTAAACACCAGTCCATCCGTGCAGCAAAATCATTCTGGAAGTCTTCACGCCAGCGCCATAGTGTAATTTTATTATCGTTAAAAAGAACCGTATCAGTCCTTACCGCCCTGCCGTATTTATTAGGAACAGAAGGTTTGAACTTATCAGCAGCGTTTGTCCATATAGGCCTTGTCTCCGGTTCTACGGGCACTCCGCCTGTAAATCCATTTACATCTATATCTGTATACTCCGGCTGATAAAGTTCATAACGCCCGCCCCAGCCGCCCCAGTTAGGCTGCTCTGGTTCATTTAGTCCGTTGGGAATAAGGTTTAACCATGCCGGTGTATCCCCTTCCATACCATATGCCACATCAGGATACATGCTTCCAAGAGCGCCATGCCCCTGCTGTATATTTTCGGCTAACCAGTTATTACTTATTGTTTCGCTGTTCATTCCCGGTGCAGGCTGAGTGATTGCTATCCATGTAGAGCTTTCATATCCGCCGGGACTAATAATATAAAACAAATCCGGGAAATTATTCCTGATCCAGTTCCCGCTATCATCCTGATCAGAAATTGTATAGACTCTCATTTTACCAATCAGCTTTTTTATATCTGCTTCGTTTTTTGTTTTCTTTATTCTATACAATGTCTGGGCTAATGTATTTGCGCCGCCCCATACTGATATCCAGAGCGGCCGGTCATCCTCCTCTTCAAGTATTTTTAATATCCAGTCTGAACCCTGCGAATCTTTTCCATCTCCAACCCCCTGTAATCCATACTCGGGTAAACCCTGTTTAACCAGCATTAACAAATCTTCAGCTTCGGGATAACCAGGTTCGTGTTTTTCGAGATTAGCCTGTACAGTTCCATAAGCACTTATAATATCTCTTATTGATTCAGGAGCTACCATATTTTTCTGGTAAGTAGAAGTTGTAGCAATTATTCCCTTTATATCAATAACATTGGAATACAAAAGTAAGCGTACCAGGGTTTGTTTATCATCCGGGTCTGCTTCAATATCTGTTAATACAATTAACCGGTGTTTATTACCCGTGTTATTACTCTGTGCATAACTTTGGCTGCATATACTAAGGATTAAAACTGCAATTATTACAATTGCGTAAAAAAGGCGCTTGTTGGTAATTTGATTCAGCAACTCTTATTCCCTTATTAAATTCATCTAAAAATAATAATATTTATTATCATAAACGTTTTTCCGGAAGTTAATGTATTTTCCCCCTTGTTTCGAAAAAAGGAAAGCCGGTTTCCCCCTTTGTTTCTCAAAGAAGGGGTGGAGATGAAACCTCCTGGGGTACAATAGTAATATTTTTTCTTATTTTGGAATAATCCCGTATAGCCCATTTTGAGATCATCTCTTAAAAAGTCCCGGCAGGGATGTTTCATTTCAAGTTTATACAATCTCGACGTATCATGGTAAAAATTACAAATATGATTTTAGCTACGAAGAGATAGCTGGGTTAATAAAACAATATGTAGGCGCTTATGCCATTGAGATAGAAAGATATTTTAAAATCATAATTTTTGACTATTTGTTTTCAAATGGTGATTCACATCTGAAAAATTTTTCTCTTTTTCGTAATGAAGAATATGGAGATTATTTATTAACTCCATTTTATGATTTATTGAATACATCAATTCACGTCCCCGGTGAAAGCGATTTAGCCCTTGATTTGTTTAAAGACGACTTCGTTACTGAAGCATTTAAAGCAGGCTTAAAACATACCAGGTCTGATTTTTTTGAATTTGCAGGAAGAATAGGTATAAATGAAAAAAGATTTGATATGATTTATAACAGCATGCTGGATAAAACGGAAGACATGAAAGAACTTGTGAATAAATCTTTTCTGAAAGAAGAACTTAAAAAAGAATATGTGGTTTCTTATAATAAAAAATTAGGAAGATTAAAAAAATAACCGGTTAGGTGTACTGAGGTGTTGAGTGAAAAATGTAAATCAAAATTATGTTTTATTTTCCGTTATTAGAGAAAACAGCTTTTAGTAAAATGAGATCTAAAGATGACATCTTTTTAAAAAGATGTCATCTTTTCCCAACCAGCAGAATTTATCATCAAACCTACTTCAACTCACTCTCTTTCAAACTGAACTTCCACATTTCTTTACCTGCATAGTTGTAGTTTATACAGGTGATAACCCTGTTATTTTTGGGACCCGTAACAGAAAAGTAACCGAAATTTCTTTCAAATGTTTTATACTCAGGTATACTTAATGGATTTAATTCTTTATCAGGGGTATACACACCTGCTGTTAATGGTGATATTGTAAATTCATATAAAGGATATGTTTCTTTTCTTTCCAGCCTTGTTATCTGCGATGAATGAATATCGCCTGTAAAAAAAATAACCCCGGTTATGCCTTCCTGCATGATAAGTTCAAGAAGCTTTTCTCTTTCTTCGGTATAAATTGAAAAGCGTTCTCCTGCAGGGTTAGGATTTAGTACCTGTCCCCCTGTTACTATTATTTTAAATACGGCTTTACTTGAAACAAGTGCATCTGCCAGCCATTGAATCTGTTCATCACCAAACATAACACGGTCACCTGTTTTCCGGTTATTTGGCGCACGGTAGTACCTGTTATCTAAAAGAAAAAATTCAACATCCGACCATTCAAAACGTGTTGTTACGCCGGGTTTATCATTAACTCCGTATGATGGATTAGCCCAGAAAAGTTTAAATGCGTCCAATGCCGTATTTTTATGAACAGAGCCGCGGTCGCTGTCATTAGGCCCAAAATCATGATCATCCCACACTGCGTAATTATGAGTAGAGCCCAGCAGGGGCTGCATTTCGGGGAGTGACCTTGTGTGTGTGTACCGTTTTAAAATTCCGGTACGGCTATTCCAGTCAACTTCTCTTAAATAAGTGTTGTCCCCCATCCATATCATAAAATCAGGATCTTTATCTTTAATTGAGGTAAAGATCTCATAATTACCGCCGTAAGGATTTCCGGGCCTGTCATAAACAGGTTCATTTACATAGGCACAGCTTCCAATAACAAATGTAAAATCAGGAGCATCTTCTCTCCACTGCCACAATTTTAATGTTTGAAATTCAAGAGGATAAGGAAGAGCAGCTTCACTATTATTTAATAACAGCTTGTATTCATATTGCCGTCCCGGTTCAACATTATCTGCATAAAGTTTAGCAGTAAATGCAGTTTCTTTTATTGTAGTTACTTCATCAGTTTCAAAATGTTTGTCCGGGGTTTCCTTATCCCAGTATACAATTTTAACTGCGGCGGATTCTTTCGTCTGAACCCATAGTGCAGCTTCTCTCATTTCGGAATATCCTGCCATTGGGCCGGATTGAAGTAATTCGTGCTGGGTATAAGCAGTTGAGGTTAATAAGATCAAAATATAAAACAGGTTAAGTTTGTAATATAATTTCATGATTATATCCATAGAATTTGTAATTAATAATTAAGAATTCGGTTCATGAAGCATGTATTATGAATTTATGTTTTATTTTCCTTTATGGATGGGATAGTTAAAATTAATTAAACTATTTTACAAACAAAATTATCTAATTATTAAATTGAACCAGGGTAAAACCGCATATTTCCGTTTTTATGAAGAGCTGAATGATTTTCTTCCGCCTGAAAAGAGGAAGGTAAAATTTCCGCATTTATTCAGGTATAAGGTTTCTGTAAAAGATATGATTGAATCTATTGGTGTGCCTCATGCTGAAGTAGATATGATATTAGCCAACGGAATATCTGTCAGCTTTAGTTATATTGTAAATGATAAGGATGAGATAAGTGTATACCCTGTTTTTGAAAGTTTTGACATTTCAGACATTCAGCACTTAAGGGCAAAACCATTACGGGTTCCCCGGTTTGTACTTGATGTTCATCTTGGCAGCCTTGCAAAGTATATGAGAATGGCGGGACTTGATACGGAATACGGAAATAATTTTTCTGATGAAGATATAGTAAAGATCTCCCTTAATGAACGGAGAGCCATTTTGACCAAAGATGTTGGTTTGCTTAAAAGAAACGAAGTTACGCACGGCTATTTTGTAAGAAGCAGCGGGCCGGAGGATCAGTTAAAAGAGATAATCGAAAGGTTCCATCTTCAAAAAGAGATAAAAGAATTTACAAGATGCCTGATATGTAATTCTCTCATCCGGGAAATTGATAAAAACAGTATTATTGACAGGCTCCCGGAAAAGGTTAAAAATTATCATAAAGATTTTTATATCTGCAGCAGATGTAATAAAATATACTGGAAGGGAACTCACTTCGATAATATGAGTAAAACAATTCACAGAATCCTGGAATCGTGAATGAGATTCTTACTATAAGTATATCATCCCACGGGATTTCTGAATTAAATCCCAGAGAGCCTGTCCCGACTCGTCGGGAGATGTAATATTTATAGGTAATAGCCGAAAAAAAAATTATAAAATCCCTTTAGGGATGTAATAGAAAACAGCATTATAGAGATATAAAAGGATTATTTATTGTGCTTGGAATTTAGTAAACCTGGTTTAAGTTGACGCCAGGGCGACGGGTCGGGACACGCACAATTAAGACTAATTGTGGCTAAAGCCTCCATGTTTATTGTTTTTCTCCCACGACTTAAAAGTCGTGGCAATTGATATCCTCTCCTTGTGAAGTTAAGGCTGAGTTGTGCAACAGATTTTGAAACCGGGGTTAATACATATTTATTCACCCGCTTTCTACTTTTCACACAAGAAGGGATTAATTAAAATCTCTAAAAAGAGGAGTTTAATCGGGCAGGTTATTATGATTAGAAATATTTGAATCCATCCCGCTCAGCAGGGGATCAGAAGAGCTCATCATTGATAGTGTATAAATATTAAAAACTTAACGAGAACTTAAAAATTATGTCTTTTTCAGTCAGCATTTTAGTTTCAATTCTTTTAATCTTTTTACTTGAACTTTATTTTTATAAAAAATTAAAAAAAGTTGTAATAAATCTTTTCCCGCGGATCAATTTTAAAAAATTCCGGCTTATTACATGGATAGCCCTTGGTTACATAAACATATACCCGGTGCTGATGTTTTTTGCACGGTTGTATTATTCAGTTATACTTGATCAAAGGCCCGAACTGCCGGAAGGTATCTGGTTTGATATATTTATTCTTTTTCCATTCTGGGTTGCTGCTCTTACAATGCTTCAGACTGTAATTTATTTCCTTGTATTAGATATAATAAAACTATTGATCCTTCCTATATATAAAAGATATAAAACAAAAATACTTCCGTACGAAGCGAAACTGCTTTTAGTTATGATAGGATTCTTTATTATCTATAGTCCTGCCCGCATTGCTTATGATTACTATTTTGTTTCTGTAAGACCTGTAGAACTTGTAAAAAAAGACCTCCCGCCTTCTCTTGAAAACTTTAAAATTGTGTTCGTCTCTGATATACAGGCGGATAAGTACACTAATAATAAAAGACTTGATAATTATATTTCAAAAATAAATGAACTGAATCCCGACCTTGTTTTAATGGCTGGGGATATAATAACCGGAACCCCGAAATACATTAATCTTGCTGCCGAATATACCGGCAAAATAAAATCAAAATACGGCGTGTTTACCTGCGTAGGCGACCATGATAACTGGGCATACCGTGAAGATACAAAAAAAAGTATAAGAGAAATAACTGCCGCACTTGGTAAAAAAAATGTTAAAATGGTAGATAACGGGAAAGAAATTATTAATGTTAACAATGCAGATATTGGAATTACATTTGTTACAAACACATATGTTGAAAAGATAAATCCCGATATTTTATTAAATCTTGTAAACGGAAACAAAGAACATGATTTAAGAATATTCCTTACTCATCAGCCCCGGACTGAACTTATACTGGCTGCAACTGAAAATAAGTATGATATGTTCCTGGCAGGGCATACACACGGCGGACAGGTAACTTTTCTTTTCCCTTTTATTAATTTGTCGCCGACTCTTATTGAAACAAAATATGTAAGAGGTACTTTTTATATTGATGATATGCTGATGATTGTAACAAGGGGGTTAGGCATGTCCCTTGTACCGATAAGATTTAACTCCACCCCGGAAATAACAGTTATAAATGTAACCGGGAAAAGATAAACGGTTGCAGTAAAGGATTTGTTTTGTAAATTTAAAAGATGGAGGTGATGCTAAGCCCCCTTCCTTCACTGCTAATATCTTCTTAAATTTGTAAAAATTTTATAACAGTTTTAAAGAGAATATGAATACATCAAAAAGCAGTAAACTATTTGAAGAAGCTAAAAAATATATTCCGGGGGGTGTTAATTCTCCCGTCAGGGCTTTTAAATCGGTTGGCGGAGATCCTGTGTTTATTAAAAGCGGTAAAGGATCTAAAATTTATGACGTTGACGGAAATGAATATATAGAATATATAGGAAGCTGGGGGCCGCATATTTTCGGGCATAATCCTTCTTTTATAAAAGAGGCTCTGCTCAGGGCTATTGATTCGGGAACAAGTTTTGGCGCACCTACGGAAACTGAAGTTGAAATGGCAAAACTTATTACTGAGCTTGTCCCTTCTGTAGAAATGGTGAGAATGGTTAACAGCGGTACTGAAGCAACAATGAGTGCAGTACGCGCAGCCAGGGGTTATACCAGGAGAGAGAAAATAATAAAGTTTGAAGGCTGTTATCATGGCCATGCTGATTATTTCCTTATTAAAGCAGGATCAGGAGCGCTTACACTTGGTATTCCTACTTCACCCGGTGTAACAAAGGGTAACGCAGCAGATACTCTTGTTGCAGATTATAATAATTTCAATTCAGTTAAAGAATTAGTGCAGGCTAATAAAAATAATGTAGCTGCAATTATTATAGAACCTGTTGCAGGTAATATGGGACTTGTAAAACCAAATAAAAGTTTTATCTCGCGTTTAAGGGATCTGTGCAGTGAGGAAAATATTGTTTTAATATTTGATGAAGTAATGACAGGCTTCAGGCTTGCTAAAGGAGGCGCACAGGAAATATTCGGTATTAAACCTGATCTTTCCACGTTTGGAAAAATAATCGGCGGCGGACTTCCGGTTGGTGCTTTTGGCGGCAAACGTGATATTATGGACATGGTTGCCCCTAACGGTCCCGTTTACCAGGCAGGTACATTAAGCGGTAATCCGCTTGCTATGGCGGCGGGACTTGCAGCGCTAACCTTTATTAAAGAGAATCCCGATATATATAATGTACTTGAAGATAATTCAGCATACCTTGAAAAAGGTATAAAAGAAAATCTTAAAGCCGTTAATAAAAAATATGCTTTAAACAGGATCGGCTCAATGTTAACCCTTTTCTTTTATGAAGGAGACGTAAATGATTTTAACTCCGCAGTAAAATCAGATACTGCACTTTACGGCAGGTACTTTCACGAAATGCTGAATAGAGGGATCTATCTTGCCCCCGCTCAGTTCGAAGCACAGTTCGTATCAACAATGCACACAAAGGAAGACCTTGATAAAACCATATCAGCAAGCAGGGAAGCCTTAGAAATAATTACAAAATAAGAATATATAAAGATGACATCTTTTTAAAAAGATGTCATCTTTATTTCCTCCGCGGAGTTAAAAATTGTAAGACCGAGTCTAATTGAGGCTGTCCCAAAAGTAAATTCGAGTGAATATATTTTCATTTTTTAGCAGCATGATTATTAAACGTTTTAATATGATCCAACGCCCTTTCCTCCTACGAGATTGTGTGAAAATTAAAGACTGAGGAATAAGTATTAATTTTATTGATTAACCCCATGTTTTAACATGGGGGAGCCTGAAGAACCATAACAGGGGCTTCAGCCCTGAACTGAGGCTAATTCAGGGCTAAAGCCTTATAATTTTATATCATGTCCCCCCACCAGGCTAAAGGGAGTGTTGCACAACTAATAATTTAAATGTCTTCTCCTTGAAAGAGACTGTTTATTTATTGCCACGACATTTATGTCGTGGTTTAGGATTCCAAATATTTTTGGCTTTAGCCCCCGAAGGGTCGGGACACGCACAATTAAGGCAAATTGTGGCTAAAGCCTCCATGCTAATTGTTTTCTCCCACGACTTAAAAG
>JAWOJF010000266.1:0-26925 GCA_046481785.1 Ignavibacteriaceae bacterium
CGAACAAATTATTCTGATTTTTGTTTTACATATTATCATTTCATTTGTTATGGCTCCGCAGGCACCTCTTCTTTGGGCAATGTATGCCGATACAGCAGATTATTCCGAATGGAAAAATAACCGGAGAGCAACCGGCCTGGTATTTTCTGCTGCTACATTTTCACAAAAGATGGGTATGGCTGTCGGCGGTGGACTGGCAGGATGGCTTTTAGCTTATTTTGGCTTTGTTGCAAATGCTCAACAAACTGCAGGTACCCTTGATGGGATTAAGATGATGATGAGTTTTATTCCTGCTCTTGGAAGCCTGATTGCCCTTATTGCCGCTTTCTTTTATGAACTGGATGAAAACAAGATGAAAAATATTGAAATGGAACTAAATGCAAGAAAAGCTGAAGCAATTATTCAAAGTTAAAAGGAGCAACGAGCTATGCTTAATCCTGTGAAAAAAATATGTATTAAAATGTTAAATGCTAAAATCAACTGGTTTTTCATTTTTATAATCTTATTTGCAGTCCAGATAAATAAAACTGCTGCACAGGAATACCAGCTTGTTTGGTCGGATGAATTTGACGGAACTGCACTTGATACATCCAAATGGGAGTACCAGACAGGCAATGCTTATAACGGATGGGGAAACAATGAAAAACAATATTACCGCGCAGAAAATGCTGTTGTAAAAGATAGTCACCTCTTTATAATTGCTCTAAAGGAAGAGTTCGAAGGATTCGATTATACTTCAGCCCGTATACGTACAATAAATAAGGGAGACTGGAAGTATGGTAAAATTGAAATGCGTGCTAAAATGCCGGTTGGTCAGGGCATATGGCCTGCATTCTGGATGATGCCGACAAAAAGTATTTACGGCGGGTGGCCCGTAAGCGGCGAAATTGATATAATGGAATATCTTGGTCATCAGCCGAACATGGTTCACGGTACTTTACATTATGGTGCAAGGCCGCCGGAAAATAAATATTCCGGGAAACCATATACTCTTGAGAATGGAAGCTTTCATGAAGACTTTCACATTTTTTCAGTGATATGGGAAGAGGGTAAATTCGAATGGTTTGTTGACGGAGTACTTTATCAAACCCAAACTGAATGGTATACCACCGGCGGCGTTTATCCTGCCCCCTTTGATCAGGAATTCCATATAATTCTTAATCTTGCTGTCGGCGGTAACTGGCCCGGATACCCGGATGAATCAACTGTATTTCCGCAGGAATATATAATCGATTATGTTAGAGTTTATCAGACTGCTGAGGGAGATTAATAGATATAGAGATATAACAACAGTGTTTAAGGAAATACTTTTTAATTAAACTGTGAGAGCTTAATGTTTAAATATTCACAAAAGATACGGCTTAATAATTTTCCAAAAATATTTCTTCTTCAGATTATTCTTGTTTGCTTATCTATACACAGCGTTATGGCACAGGAATATAAACTGGTATGGTATGATGAATTCGACGGGACTGCTGTTGATCTTTCAAAATGGGAATTTCAAATTGGTAACGGACAGGGGGGATGGGGAAATAATGAAAGACAATACTACCGTGCTGAGAATGCATCTGTTGAGGATGGATTATTAACCATTACGGCAAAACAGGAATCATTCAACGGCTTCAGTTACACCTCAACCAGAATGCGTACTTTAAATAAAGGGGACTGGAAATACGGTAAGCTTGAGATAAGGGCAAAGATGCCTTTTGGTAAAGGTATATGGCCCGCAATCTGGATGATGCCTACTGATAACGTTTACGGTGGATGGGCTGCAAGCGGCGAGATTGATATAATGGAATATCTAGGGCATGAAACAAATAAAGTTCATGGTACATTACATTACGGCGGGTCATGGCCTAATAACCGAAACAGCGGAAAATCTTACAGCATTACGGGTAATGGTTTTAATGATGACTTCCACACCTTTACGATTGTCTGGGAAGAGGGGCGGTTTGATTGGTATGTTGATAGTGTATTATATCAAACTCAAACGAACTGGTATACTACAGGGTATGAATTCCCTGCACCATTTGATCAGCGCTTCCATATGATTCTTAATATGGCAGTTGGCGGTAACTGGCCTGGTTCTCCTGACTCAACAACACAATTTCCCCAGCAATTTGTAATTGATTATGTAAGAGTTTATCAGCAATCTGCAACCGCAGTTAGTCTGGAAGAAAACCAGGTACCCGCTGAGTTTTTACTGGAACAGAATTATCCCAATCCTTTCAACTCACAAACGGTAATAAATTATTCACTTTCTGAACCTGGTTATATTAAGCTTTCCCTGTATGATATAATGGGACGGCTGGTAAAAGTACTGGTTAATCAGAGGCAGGAATCCGGTGTTTATAAACTTTCACTTGATGCCGCCGATCTTAGTACAGGTTCTTACATATATAGTTTGAATGCAGGGAGTACAAATATCAGCAGGAAACTGCTGCTGATAAAATAGATATCAGGATTAATATTAATGCATAGGAATATGATATATAATGAAAAGAATCCGGTTTATGCCGGAGAGAACATTATTAGCAGAGAGGTAAAATCTGTACAGGGTGAACTCCTGATGATAGGTGATGAGCAGTATTATAAAATATCTAATTTTAATTTAATGCCGCCGTTTTTAATGAACATTGTCAGTAATACCGATTTGTGGATGTTCATTTCAAGCAGCGGGGCATTAACTGCCGGCAGAAGGAACCCCGATAATGCACTCTTCCCATATTATACCGATGACCGGATACATGATTCGCATGACATTACCGGCAACAAGACTATAATCTTTGCAGACAGGAATAGTAACCCGTCATTATGGGAGCCATTCTCATCAAGCTGCTACGAGATATATAACATTGAAAGAAATATTTATAAAAACATAACCGGTAATAAATTAATATTTGAAGAAATAAATTTTGATTTATCATTAAGCTATCAATACACATGGATGAATTGCGACAAGTTTGGGTTTATAAAAAAATCAAAACTTGTAAATAATAATCCGGATCCCGTTCAGATAAATATACTTGATGGTATACAGAATATATTACCGTACGGAGCTGACAGAAAATTTCAGCTTGAGTACAGCACTCTGTTAGATGGCTATAAAAAGAATGAACTGCTTGAAGAAACAGGGCTGGCATTATTTGCATTAAGTTCTATTCCCACAGATAAAGCAGAACCCAGTGAAGCACTTCGTGTATCATCAGTATGGTCTGCCGGTTTGGAAAATGCCATAATATTACTTTCATCAAAGCAGTTATGTTCATTTAAAAAAGGAAAACCTGTACAGCCGGAAAAAATTATATGCGGAGTACGCGGATCGTTCCTGCTTCAATCAGAATTTAAATTAGAAAAAGCTGCTGCTAAAGAATGGTACATTGCCGCTGATGTAAATAAAGATCAATCGGATATAGCATTATTATCATTACTGCTTCAGTCAAAATCAATATTAAAAGAACAGATTGAAAATGAAATTCATAACGATACTGCAGAACTTAATCTAAAAATTGCAAAGGGAGACGGATATCAGCTCACAAATGATCCGCTTATCACTTCCCGTCATTTTGCAAACGTGTTGTTTAATATTATGCGCGGCGGCTTATTTGATAATAATTATGTAGCAGACAGAAAAGACTTTAGTACATTTGTTAAAAATGCAAATATTAATTTATGGAATAAGTATTCATCCCTCCTTGAAGATTTACCGGAACAGATATGTTTTACTGAGTTGATCAACAGGGGAGAAAAATTAAATGATCCTGATTTATTAAGGCTTTGTTACGAATATTTGCCTCTTACATTTAGCCGCCGTCATGGAGACCCCAGCCGTCCATGGAATATCTTTTCTATTGATGTTAAAGATGAACATGGCAGCAAGGTTTTAAATTACCAGGGGAACTGGCGTGATATATTCCAGAACTGGGAAGCACTGGCTCATTCATTTCCCGGTTATATAGAAAATATGATTGTAAAGTTTGTAAATGCTTCCACCGCCGATGGATATAATCCTTATAAAATTACAAAAGATGGTTTCGAGTGGGAAGTATTAGATCCTTCAGATACATGGTCATACATCGGGTACTGGGGAGATCATCAGACTATATATCTCCATAAGCTGCTTGAGTTATCTGTTCAGTATCATCCCGGCTTCTTAGTATCCTTCTTATCTAAAGAAATATTTACCTATGCAAATGTTCCGTACAGAATTAAACCATACGAAGATATAACCAATGATCCGCATAATACAATTAATTTTGATTATGAATTGGATTTGGAAATAAAAAAGAGAGTAGATGAATCAGGTACAGACGGCAAGTACATTTATAGTGGTAATAAAGAAGTTTACAGAGTTAACCTTTCAGAAAAATTGCTGCTTTCTGTTTTAACAAGGCTTTCCAATTTTATTCCGGAAGCAGGGATCTGGATGAACACACAGCGCCCGGAATGGAATGATGCAAATAATGCCCTTGTTGGATCAGGTGCATCAATGGTAACTCTTTATTATTTACGAAAGTTTATTTCATTCAATATAAATCTCTTTAGAGAAATAAAAGATGAAACAATAATTGTTTCTGATGAGGTGCTGGAATTTTTCTCAGGCATTAACCAGGCATTATCTGATTTCATATTTCTTCTTAGTGACAGGATTTCTGATACTGACAGAAAAAAGCTGACGGACAAACTTGGGAAAACAGGAAGCATATACCGGACAAAAATTTATAAAGATGGATTTTCCGGCGGAAAAAATAAATTACCTGCAAATGAACTTGTACAGTTCTTTGAACTTGCCCTTAACTATATCGATCATTCTATTCTGGCTAATAAACGTAATGATGATCTTTTCCATTCATATAACTTAATAAAGTATGACGGGAATAAGATTAGTATCAGGTATTTATATGAAATGCTGGAAGGCCAGGCTGCTGTTCTAAGTTCCGGTTATCTTTCTGCTGAAGAGGCTAATACAATACTGAATGCTTTAAGAAGAAGCAGGCTGTACAGGCAGGATCAATCCAGTTACATGTTGTATCCGGATAGAGAACTTCCCCGGTTTACTGAAAAAAATATTATTCCCTTAGACTTATTGGAACAATCACAGCTCTTGCAATCACTTATCCGGGAGAATGATAAAAGTATTGTAGTAAGAGATATAAATGGAGATATTCATTTTAACAGTACATTTAGAAATGCTTCATATCTTAAACAAGCCTTAAATGAGCTGCAGAATTCGCATACAATATCTGATAATGAAATAGAAATAATTCTCGGGATATACGAAGGAGTTTTTGATCATCAATCTTTTACAGGCAGGTCCGGCACATTTTATAAATATGAAGGACTGGGAAGTATTTACTGGCACATGGTATCAAAGCTGCTTGTTAGTATTCAGGATATTTTTTACCACGAACATACAGAAACAAGCACATCTTCATTATCCAAACTAAAAGATTGCTACTATAAAATTCGTGAAGGGATAGGTGTTCATAAATCTCCCGAATTGTACGGCGCCTTTCCTACAGATCCGTATTCTCATACACCGGCGGGCATGGGAGCACAGCAGCCGGGAATGACCGGACAAGTTAAAGAAGATGTTATTTCAAGGTTTGGTGAGTTAGGAGTATTGATAAAAGAAGGGGAGATTCATTTTAACCCCGCTTTATTAAATGAAGAAGAGTTTTTAAATAAATCCCGGGTTTATCAGTATTATGATGTAAACGGCAGGTATCAAACTCTTATGTTAAATCCGGGCATGCTTGCTTTTACAATCTGTCAGGTTCCTGTTATTTATATACAGTCAAAGAATGAAAAAATTATTTTATCAAGGAAGGAGGATATTGAAGAAGAAATAAACGGTCTTGTCATTGGAAGAGCAGCAAGCAAATTGATCTTTCAAAGAGAAGGAATTATAAACAGAATAAAAGTTTTAATCGATAAATAGTATTTAAAAGTAAGAGGAAATAAAATGCACAACATTTTTACAAAAATTTTGCTGGTAATCCTGGCGGTATTGTTTATACCATTATATGCTAATGCCGGATCAAAAATTACCGGTAAAATTACAGATAAAAGCACAGG
Organism: Ignavibacteriaceae bacterium; assembly: GCA_046481785.1. Taxonomy (GTDB): domain Bacteria; phylum Bacteroidota; class Ignavibacteria; order Ignavibacteriales; family Ignavibacteriaceae; genus JAWOJF01. The sequence goes on from JAWOJF010000266.1 coordinate 6,079, forward strand.
AACTCCTCTTCCGGGTGCCAACGTAATTTTAGAAAATACCGGTTTAGGATCATCTACCGACCTTGAAGGTGAATACTTCATCTCAAATGTTCCGCCGGGGACTTATAATCTAAAGGTAATGTACCTGGGATACAAAGCTGAAGCCTTTGAAATTGTAATACCTGACAATGTTACTTTAGAGCATAATGCAACTCTTGAATACATGGTTTTAGAAACCGAAGAGCTTGTTATAACCGCCCAGGCCGAGGGACAAATGCAAGCAATTAACCAGCAGATTACTTCCAATTCAATTACAAATGTTGTTTCCTCGGCAAAGATCCAGGAACTTCCCGAAGCCAATGCGGCAGAAGCAGTTGGGCGTTTACCCGGTGTTTCACTGCAGAGAGAAGGCGGCGAAGGCAATAAGGTAGTTATCCGCGGCTTATCCCCCAAGTACAATAAAGTTAAAATTGAGGGTATCAGCATGACTGCTAACGGGGATGAAGACAGAAGTGTTGATCTTAGTATGATTTCCCCTAACATACTTGCCGGCATTGAAGTTAGTAAGACTGCTATGGCAGATCAGGAAGCGGATAATTTAGGCGGCAGTGTTAATTTCCTTCTTCAAACTGCATCTGATAAACCTTCTCTTAATGTTATAGCTCAGGGCGGTTATAATGGTTTGCGCGAAGAGTTTGGCAATTCCTATTTTGTTCTGGGCGGCGGGATGAGATTTTTTGATGACCAATTGGGAGTATTCGTCCAGGGAAACTATGAAAACAGGGACAGGAGCAGCAACTCTGTTTTTTCTAATTACCAGATACCCCAGCTGCAGAACCAGGGAATTTACCAGTCAATTCCAAATAGTATAGGTTTCCAGGATATTGAAAGAGATAATGAAAGAATAGGCGGCGTTGTTGTATTGGATTATGATCTTACTGCAACCAAAATTAAATTTTCAAATACTTTTAACAAAATCAATACTGAAACATTTCAAAGACAGGAATATTTTAATGCTACAGGAAGAGAACATACATATTTAGGGCGTGATACCATAAGAAATATGTTCTCAATGATGAACACACTAAATGTAGAACACATAGTTGGAGATGTAAAACTTTCAGGCGGTGTTAGTTATGTGAAATCAGATAATGAAGTTCCTGAGTCTATTTCCATGAATGCAATTGAAAGGGCTGCCTTTGCTACCGGCTGGACACCAACCGACTCACCATTGCCTCCGGACGAAATACCAGGTAAAGCCCTGAATAATGTAAAAGGAACAGTAATTAATACTTTTGATCAATACTCATCAAAACTTCTTGAGGAAGAATACTCTGCAAATCTAAATGCTGAGTGGTCTTTTAATGCTTCTGTTGCCGAAATAAAACTTAAAATGGGCGGCAAGTATAAACATAAGTACAGGAAGTATGATCTGGATGCTAATACAATACCTTTGGGATGGCAGGATCTTATGTCAGTACGAGCCTATCTGGCAAACAAACTTAATGTAAGAAGTTTTAATCCGGGATATGATCCTACAGATGATCTTCCTTATGAACCTTTTATTGAAGCAGGTTATGATCCCGGTGACTTTATGGCAGGAAACTTTTCAATAAGCCGCGTACCCGGCAGAGACATTATTGTTGATACATACCATGATCTTGAGAATATTGGGGAGATAGAAGGAAGAAACACTATTTACCGCAATCATGTTGTATCAGAGTTAAACGATTATAATGGAACTGAAAACTATTATGCGGCCTATATAATGCCTGTTATTACTTTTGGTGAAAATAAATTAGTAGTAATACCCGGCTTCAGGTATGAATACAATAAAACACAATACTCAGCTCTGCGCGTTAATGATGTACCCAGAGATACAGACCCTGTTAATAATGCCTATAAAGCAACTTCAGAAAAAAATAATGATTTCTTTTTACCAATGCTTCATGCAAAATACCAGGTATTTGAATGGTTTGATATCCGCGCCAGCTATACACATACAATTTCAAGACCGGATTACATCCGCTTAATCCCTACATGGACGACCTCCGGCAGCAGCCTTACCTGGAACAATGTTAATCTTGTTCCATCAAAGTCGGAAAATATCGATCTCTTCTTCTCATTCTATACAAACAAAATCGGCTTAATAACTTTAGGCGGGTTTATAAAAAATATTGAAGATTTTATTTTCCCCCACACATTATATCTGTTTGAAGCTTCACAGCTTCAGCCTGAGTGGCCTTCTACTGTTAGAATTGGAGGTACTGTAAACGGTTATATAAATAGTTCTAACTTAGCAAAACTAAAAGGTGTAGAAGTTGAATGGCAGTCTAATTTCTGGTTTTTACCCGGAGCTCTTAAAGGATTGGTTGTTGCAGCCAATTATACCTACACTCATTCTAATCTTGCATATCCAAAACAATTGGCAGTAAAGGTAGGTGTACCGCCAAGAACAGTAGGGCAAATAGATGTTCCATATGAAGACCGTCTTTTAGATCAGCCTACTCACATTGTTAACCTTACTGTAGGATTTGACTATGAAGGATTTTCTATCCGCGGTTCTATGCAGTATAAATCAGATGTTTTTATGGAAACAAATGCTGACCCTTTCCTGAGACAGAGTACAGAACCTATAAGGATTTGGGATTTAAAACTCAGGCAAAAACTTCCTGTCAGCGGCCTGCAGGTATTCTTTAATATAAATAATATTTCAAAATCAATTGATCAGACTACAAACCAGGGAGCCGGATGGTTTTCCAACAAAGGCTACTACGGTATGTCTGCTGATATGGGATTATCATATAATTTATAAAAAAAATAATAATTATTTAGAAATCTGAATCTATGAAAGGAGAAACAAATTTAACTAAAAATTGAGGTTCAAAAGTTTACAGCACTATTAACAAACTTGTTATAACAATAGGAGAAAGTTATGATAAAAAAACTGACTATCACCAGCTTGTTCTGTGTTCTGCTCTTCGGTTCTTTATTTGCTCAGTCGGACACAGTATTTGTTCCGGCAACTGATAATGATGGAAATCCTCTGGTCAATTCAATTATTGAATATATTATTGCTGATACCAACGCTGCCGGAGAACAACTCCATTCAGTTTATAAACTGGAAAGAGGACAATGGTACCTGTTAGATATACCTGCTAACTTTTACAATCCTGTAAAAATAGTAGCAGATCCACCTTCAGAAGGTGTACCGCCGGCTAAAATAGTAGCTAATTATCTTCCTGAAACTTTAGAGGCAGCAACCGGTGATCTTTTAGAAGCATATGCCGATATTACTTTAGAAAATATCTGGCTTGCCGGTACTGTTTATTCTGGCGGTGACAGAAGAGGCTGGGGAGATGGACAGGCTCTTACTGTAAGGGATTCCTTTGTAACTGTTACTATGAAAAATGTATGGGTGGATTATAACGGATGGTCCGTATTTAGTACGGCAGTACCTCATACTTCATGGATTATAGACGGACTTCATGTTAGAAACGAAATGAATCCGGGTGACCAGTGGACTACTTTTATTTTCTTCCTCGAGACCTCACAAATAGTTGATAAATTTATTGCAAGGAACTGTACCTTCTTCCAGATCAACAGTTTTGTGATTTTCCCTCCTCCGGTAGTTCAGTATATCGAATTTGATCACTGCACATTTGTTAACAGTTACAAATGGCCTTTCCACAGAACTGAATGGTACAAGGCCAAATTCACAAACAATATCTTCTATAATTCAGGTTCTCTCGGCTTGTTACCAGGTGAACTTGCAGGACAGGACCCTGACGCTTTAATGTATGGGCTTATTAATGCAGATACTTTATTCGCAAATTCCAGTGATACTATTCCAGCCGGGCCTTATACAATTCCTGAAAATCAGAGAGAGATTGAAGTTAGAAGTAATGTTTACTATTGGACAGATGATATACAGCAGTATTTGCAGGTTCATGATAGTGTAGTTGCTCCAATCTGGATGAACAGCCGCACTGAAGCTATGTTTGCTAATGATACCGACTGGCCCGGACTTGTTGAGGAAAACAATGTTAACCAGGATCCGCAGTTCAATAGTTTCCCTGCCCTCCAGGAGGCAGTTGATTTTCTGGCCGTAGCAGTTCGTGATGTAAGAACAGGTAATACTCATGAATGGGATTGGGATGATGATAAAGAATCAGATCCTGAATTCTACAGGCTTACTCACCCATACCCGCTACCTGAGAACTTTGCCTATTCTGGTAATTTTACATCTACCGATGGATATCATGTAGGAAGCTTACAATATTATCCGGAAGAATGGGCAGAATATAAGGAGAATGTTACCGGGGTTGATGATGAAAATGGAAACATACCTCAGAAATTCTCTTTAAACCAGAATTATCCTAATCCTTTTAATCCTTCTACTACTATTTCTTTTGATATTGCTGAACAGGGTAATTTCAGTCTAAAGATATATAACGTATTGGGACAGGAGTTAGCAACACTGGTTAATGGAGAGATGAAAATAGGCTCACATACCGTAAACTTTGATGCAAGTAATTTAGCATCAGGCTTATATATATATAAATTAAGTGGTAACAACGTTTCTCTAACCAGAAAAATGATGCTCCTCAAATAAAAGAACCTATATATCAAGAGCGTCCGGGAGGACGCTCTTTGATTTTTTAATTCTCATAATGTTACTAATGAAAAGTAGAAGAAATTCCGGGGAATCGAACAATTATGAACTATCTTAAACCAACAGCTCTAGTAATTAGTGTTATAATACTTTTTTGTGTTGAATCTAACGCCTATAATATAAAATCAGTAGATGCACCTCCAAAAAGCCGTGCCGGAAAATCATTTTATACTGAACCTCTCCATGATCAGAAAGCTATTTATTTAACTCCTGACAATTTTCCTGTTACACCAGATAAAGATGGGGATGATTCGGAAGCATTGCAGCAGGCAATAAATAAAGCGGAAGAACAATCTTCATTCGGCATTGTTATGATTCCTGAAGGCAGTTACCAGTTTACCAAAACAGTATATGTTTGGAGCGGCATAAGATTAATTGGTTACGGAAAAAACCGTCCCGTTTTTGTTCTTGAAGAAAATACTCCGGGATTCAGTGAAGGCGAGAATAAATACCTGGTTCATTTTGCAAGCGGCAGACCCGATGAAGGTAAGCCTGTCCGTGATGCAAACCCGGGTACATTTTACAGCGCAATAAGCAATATAAATTTTGATATTAAAAATGGGAATCCTTCAGCCGTAGCAGTACGGTCTCACTTTGCTCAGCATTGTTATATAGCGCATGTTGATTTTAATATCGGCAGCGGTAAAGCTGGTGTGGAAGAAGTTGGTAATGAAATAGATGACTGCAATTTTATCGGCGGTGAATACGGCATAATTACAACAAAACCCTCCCCGAGCTGGCCTTTTCTTATGATTGACTGTTATTTTGAAGGTCAAACCAAGGCTGCTATTTCAACTGAAGAGGGAGGACTTACACTAGTAAGGAATTATTTTAAGAATGTTCCCGGGGCTATAGTTGTTAATCCTGACCGTGCTGAAGAACTTTTCTTAACAGACTCACGTTTTGAAAATATAAGCGGCCCTGCAATTATTATCAGTGATGAGTATAATGCCCGTCCCCAATTCAATTTGAAGAATGTTGTGTGCATTGATGTTCCTGTACTTGCGTCATTTAGAAAAAGTAAAAAAGAAATTAAAGCACCCGGTAAAATTTACCTGGTTAAAGATTTCAGTCATGGCTTGCAGATTGAAGATCCTTACAAAACATCTGAAGTTAAAACTCTTTATGATATTACCCCACTTGATAAAATTCCTGATTTGGTAAAAACCGATATTCCGGATCTTCCAGATTGTAAAAGCTGGGTAAACCTTTCTGAATTAGGAGCTAAAGGGGATGGTTTAACTGATGATACTGAAATATTAAAACAGGCTGTTGCAAAACATAATGCAATTTATCTTCCGACCGGAAGATATCTTATAAAAGAAACAATTGAACTTAAGCCGAATACCGTTCTCATAGGGCTAAATCCTATTACTACTCAAATTGTACTTGCAGATAAAACGCCAATGTTTTTAGGAACCGGAAGCCCTGTTCCAATGGTTGCTGCACCCAAAGGGGGAAATAATATTATAACAGGTATCGGGCTTGATCCGGGTGCTTTTAATGAGCGTGTTGTTGCAGCAAAGTGGATGGCAGGCTCAAGCTCAATGATGAATGATGTCCGTTTTATCGGCGGACATGGAACATATAATGCAGATGGTTCGAGAGTTAAACTATATAATGATTTCTATACTGGCGATCCATTCAAAGACAGGGACTGGGATTCACAGTATTGGAGCTTATGGATAACAGATGGCGGCGGCGGTACTTTTAAAGATATCTGGACCCCTAACACTTTTGCCCAGGCAGGAATTTATATCTCAAATACCTCAACCCCGGGACGCATATATGCAATGTCTGTTGAACATCATGTTCGTAACGAGGTTATATTAAGAAATGTTTCAAACTGGAAAATATATGATTTACAAATGGAAGAGGAGGGTTCCGAAAGTCCGAATGCGTTACCTCTGCGGATAGAACATTGCAGTAATATTATATTTGCCAATTTATATTTGTACCGCGTAATCAGGATGATCAGTCCTTATCCAAATGCGGTTGTAATAAATTCTTCCAAAGATATTGAGTTTAACGGTATTCATGTTTACAGCCCGGGAAAATTTTCTTTCAATAATACTATTTATGATCAATCAAATAACTATCAAATAAGGGAAAGAGAAATTGCTCGGTTAAAAATTTCGGGGCATCCTCCAAAGAAAAATGATATAATAAATAAATCGTCAGTAATTGCTCCCGGTGCGGAAGTTGAAAAAGCAGCGGGGGGTTTTGAATTTATTGATGGAGCTGCTGTTGATAATACCGGGAATATTTATTTCACAGATTCACGCTGGAAACATATATACAGGTGGACGCATGAAGATCAAGAATTATCATTAATAAGGGAACTTCTTGTTACTCCCGCTGCGCTTGCATTTGATCTGTCAGGGAATCTCCTTGTAACAACAAACAGGGGGCAGGTAGTAACTTTCCACCCGGATAGTACGGAAGAAAATATTGAGGTTTTAGAGCCGGTTCATCCTGGACAGCACAATGGTGTTGTTGCTTTATTACCGGGACACAGATGGAGAGATGAACATGACTTTTTAACTATTACAACTTATTCCAGTGAAAATCCACCTGTAACTCATTCATCATATACTGAATATTTATTGAATTTCCAGAAAGATTCATTTGATCCTCTTAAAGAACATTTTGTATCGCGCGACGGACATACATTCATTCCTCAATCTGAAGACTTGAGGAGAGCATACTCGCTGCGAGAGGCTGTGCCGGGTTATCCTTATTTTATGGCTGACGAATTTGGTCAGAAGACCTATAAGTTTTCTGTTAATAAAGACGGTTCATTATCTAAGCCTGAACTTTTTGCAGAGAGGGGAGAGTTAGATGTTGCTGTTGATGATAAAGGAAATGTGTACATCCCCGCAGGAAATATTTTTGTTTATGATAAATCCGGAAAATTTATTGAAGAAATTAAAGTGCCTGAACGCCCGGCCTGCGTTCTGTTTGGCGGTAAGAATAACAGTACTCTTTACATAACTGCCAGGTCATCTTTATATAAGGTAGAGACCACCAATCAGGGACGAGTTATTAGAATAAATGAAAATGAGAAGTAGTTAATTATTGAGGTAACTTTTGAACAAGATTCTGTTTTTATTTCTGTTTATGCTGCCGGTTTACCTTACAGCACAGGTAACAATTAAAGATACTACAATTACATGGCATACATTTAATTATTCATTGAATAATAATATGGTTGACTGGTATACTGATATTGAGTATGACACTATCTCTAAAGTTTTTTCAGGTTATGTTATTGAAAATGAATATTTAAAAATTACCCTTGTACCAGAATTCGGCGGACGCATATTATCGATGATATATAAACCAACAGGGAAGGAGCAGCTTTATCAGAATCCTGCAGGTACACCATATGGTATTGGGCAAGACTGGTTTTATTACAGTTGGCTGATGGTTTATGGGGGTATATTTCCGACATTAACAGAACCGGAACATGGTAAAGCATGGTTTCTGCCATGGGAGTTTACCATACTTAAAGAAACAACAGATACTATCCGGTGCCGGATGTCCTGGACAGATACTGTAGATGCAGAAATAGCTGATCCCGGCAAATGGAAATATGGTAAAACAAATTTAAGGTGTGATTATATAATAACATTAGTCAAAGGTGCCTCCTCTTTGGAAACTGATGCAGCAATATTTAATGATTCAAATGAAGATGTTGAATATGAATATTGGACATGTATAACGCTTGCTCCTGGTTCCGAGCCGGGAAATTCCAAATGCACAGAGGGTGCAGAATTAATTATTCCCGCAACCAAAGTGAAAATTCCTGCATGGTACCCCGATATAGCAAGGCAGGAACAGCGCATTCCCGGAGAAAACGGAATCTATACTTTTACCAATCTTCGCCAATGGAAAAACTGGACCAACGATGGAATTGCATATCCCTGGAATGATACAGATGAAAATTACTGGGGTGTAATTAATCATGACAATGAAGAAGGCTTGATACGAATTGCAGACAATAATGTAACAACCGGAATAAAAATTTGGGCATGGGGATACGAACAGAGTCAGGATATTGATCCTTTTAAAAATCCTGATGTTTCCCGGAGACCTTATGTTGAGTTATGGGCAGGGCACTCTAACGAATTTTTTGAATCTGCTGTTATTCCCGGGAATTCTGTAAAACAATGGAAAGAAATTTATGCACCCACTACCGGGCTTTCCAATGTAACAAACGCAAGCAACAGCATAATTGCAGATCTGAAAATTGATAATTTAAAAACAATTAATCTTGGCTTTGTTACTACCCGCCCCGGCAGCGAAATTGATATAACTATAGAGTTAACAGGAAATGACCAGGAGGTTTTATTAACCGAAACTATTATACCCGATCCTGTTTATGGCAACAAGGTAATAACCGATCTGCCGGATAACCACGCATGGACTGAAGAGGATAGTCTTATTTGCACAATTGGAAGTTATGACGAGAATACATATTTAAGAATTTCAACTCCCCTAAATAATATTCCAACAGGTATTGCCGGAGATTTGGTTTCACCGGATGATTTCCATTTATATCAGAATTATCCAAATCCTTTTAATTCTAGTACTAAAATCCATTATAAGATGGGCAGCAGGCAGTTTGTTACTATAAAAGTCTACGATCTCCTCGGTAAAGAAATAAGGACTCTTGTGAATGAACATAAACCTGCAGGTAATTATGAAATTGAACTGGATGCAGCCGGCATGTCGAGCGGAACATATTTTTATAGAATACAGACAGGGGGTTTTAGCAGTACCCGGAAACTTGTTTTGCTGAAATAGGATTTTTAATAAAAAGAAAGATTAACAGTCTCTTCCTAATATTCATCTCTTCCCTTCTTTAAACAACACATTAATATATGGAGTATTCTAAGACCCTTCGCCAATCTGAAGAGTCTTAGATATTTATAACCTTTTTTAAAAGAATTATTATAAATAACCATTATAATTCCTTGACAAGGAAAAATAATATACTATTATTACAATATAAGGTTTTAAAACATTTTTAAAGGTAAAATAATAAACATAGTAAAGGAACAATAATTTTAATGAAACTAACCGAGCAACTGAATCTGGTACGTAAAGAAGGCAAAGCACTGCTTGCTGCTAATTTTTATAATTATGAAACATGTAAAGGCATTATTTTAGCAGCTGCTGCATTAAAACAGCCTTTAATATTGCAGTTAACCAAGAGTTCTATTGACTATATGGGTATTAAGGCTGCTGTAAGTTTAGGCAGGGTGTTATCAAATGACTACAATGTACAATCGTGGATTCACCTTGATCATTGCAGGGAGATTGAACTTGTAAAAAAATGCCTGGATGAAGGATTTGACTCAGTAATGATTGATGCCAGTGATAAGACTTTCGAAGAAAATATTATTATTACAAGAGAAGTTGTTGAAACTGCCTCAAAGTATAATGTTAATGTTGAAGCAGAACTTGGATATATAGCAAAGCCTGAAGGCGAAGTTGAAATAGATAAATTTACTGAACCTTCGGAAGCCAAAAGGTTTGTTGAAGAAACAGGTGTTACTTCACTTGCTGTGGCAATAGGCTCCAAGCATGGGTTTTATAAAGGGGAGGCTAAGCTGGATATAGAAAGACTGAAAGCAATAAGGCAGGAAACAGATGCATATCTTGTGCTTCATGGGGGATCGGGGATTGCTGCCGGAGTTTTACAACAAGCTGTTATAAATGGAATTTGTAAAGTAAATGTTGCAACCGAAACAAAAGATATATTTATGAGAACACTGAAGGAGGTAATGATAAAATCAGAAGATATTGATTTAAGGAATGTTTTCCCCCAGGCTATAAATGAAATACAAAAGTTGATCGAATCCAAGTTAAAAATTGTTACAGGAAAATATAAATAAAGCAAGTTAAACTAATATTACCTTCACATCCATGTTCTCAAGTCTCTGAAGTTCATCTTTTGGAATGTTGGTGTCTGTGATGACTATATCAACATCACTCATAGGGGCTATGAAAGCAAAACTGCGTCTTAAAAATTTACTGGAGTCGGTAATTACAATCACTTCTTTGGAAATATCAATCATCATTCTGTTCAGTTGGGCTTCCTCAATATTAGGAGTAGAAATACCATATTGTGAGTCAATTCCATCAACACCAATAAAGAGTCTATCGCAGTAATAGTTTTTCAAGCTGTTTTCAGCAACCGGCCCTGTTAGAGAAAGAGAAATATGTCTTAGCATTCCGCCAAGCATCAGTATTTTAATTTTGTCGTAGTTTGATAATTGACTGGCAATATTCAAAGCGTTTGTAATGACAGTTAAGTTATCAAACCCTGATAAATTCTTTGCCATTTCCATAGCAGTTGAGCCTGAATCTATAATTATTGTATCTCCCTCATTAAGCAACTCTACTGCTTTTTTCCCTATTGCTTGTTTTTCCCTAAGGTTTCTTTTAGACTTCTCATATAGTTTGTAATCTATTCCCACCCTTTGAGGCCTCATAGCTCCGCCTCGTGATCGAATGAGAAGGCCTTTATTCTCAAGTTGTGCAAGGTCGTTTCTAATTGTTACATCACTTACATTAAACTCATCACTTAGTTCCAGTATTTTAACTTGTCCGGCTGATTCCAGCTTTTCAATTATTTTTGCCCGCCTGTCCAGAGTCATATCTTTACTTCTATTATTATTGTTATCCATTTAAGAGTCTTATATAAGTAAAAGTTATAGGATAAAAAAAAGCAATTATACAAACAAACATACAAAATTATATGAATTTTTATATGATTTGCAAGGTAAGAGTAAAGAAACTTATGAAACCTTATAAAAATAAAGTAAAAAAAAGTTATAATAAGTTATTATAAGCTCTTGACAAGGAAAAAGAATATAATTATGTTAGAATAGAAGGAAATACAAGCAAAGGGAAGCAGATTGAAATCGTCATATTTTAGCATTTCAGATGAAGAACTTATACAAAAAGGAGCAATCCTTACAGCAAAAGAAATTACTAATCAGCCCGAATTATGGCTGAAAGTCTATAAAGTTGTATTGGAGAATTATAAAGGTTTAAAATCTTTTTTTGAAAAAGTTCATAATGGTAATAACGGTGAGGAACTTGAAATAATTTTAAGCGGGGCAGGTTCATCGGCATATATTGGAGATGTTTTAGAAGGTGTCTTTAGGAAATATTCAGCCACAAAAACAATTGCTGTAGCAACAACTGAATTGGTTACTCATCCAGACTACTTTTTCCAGAAAAATAAAAAAACTCTTCTCATCTCTTTCGCCCGTTCAGGCAATAGTCCCGAAAGTGTTAAGACAGTTGCATTGGCAAATAAGCTTTGCAGTAAAATTTATCATATAGTAATAACATGCAATTCTGAAGGTGAACTGGCAAGAAGTGTATCAGGTGACAATTCATTTGTATTGCTTATGCCCCCTGAAGCCGATGACAAAAGTCTTGTAATGAGCGGCAGTTTTACATCAATGCTGCTAAGCGGCCTGCTATTAGCAAGGCTTAATGAATTAGAGAACCTGGAGCCTCAGATCAGACTTCTTGCAGAATATGGTAAAAAAATAATTAAAGAAAATATTTCCGAACTAAAAATAATAAGCGACCTGGATTTTAAACGCGCTGTTTTTTTAGGTTCAGGAATATTTAAAGGCATTGCTGAGGAATCAGCTTTAAAACTCCAGGAGCTAACCGACGGGAAAATTATTTGTAAGCACGATTCTTTTTTAGGATTCCGTCATGGACCAAAAGCACTTATTAATGCAGATACTCTTATAGTCTATTTGTTTTCAAATAATACATATGTTATGCAGTATGAAAAAGATCTTGTAAAAGCAGTTGACAACGGCCGTAAGGCTCTTTGCTCTATAGGCGTTATGGAAATGCCTGTTAATGAGATGAAACTTGATCTGAAAATAAAAATGATCTGCGGTAGCGTTAAACTTGAGGAGACCTTTTTATCAATAGTATCAGTGCTGCCAGCCCAAATACTTGGTTTCTTAAAATCTATGAACTTAGGGCTTAAGCCTGATACACCTTCTGAGAGCGGAATGATAACAAGGGTAGTACAGGGTGTTAAAATTTATCCTTTTGAAGAGTAATAATTTGTCTGAATTAATTTTAAATACTATTAAAGAACACAAATCAGGAAAACCTGCAGGCATTTATTCGGTTTGTTCTGCCAACAGGTTTGTACTTGAAGCGAGTATGCTGCATGCAAAAGAATACGACAATTACCTGTTGATTGAAGCAACTTCAAACCAGGTTGATCAATTCGGCGGTTATACCGGTTTAACTCCTTCTATGTTCAGAGATATGATAAAGGAGACTGCAGAAACTGTTGGATATCCGTTTAATAAAATTGTTCTTGGGGGTGATCATCTGGGCCCGAACGTATGGCAGGATGAAGACAGTGATATAGCCATGAATAAAGCCGAAGAACAGATTCGTGAATATGTTAAGGCCGGATTCACAAAAATTCATCTTGATACCAGCATGGCTTGCCGGGACGATAGGGTAAATGAAGAGACACACATGCTTGATCCTGAAATTATTACGGAAAGAGCGGCACGGCTGTGCAGGGCCGCCGAAGATGTGGCGGATAAAAACAACAAACCTGTGTACATAATCGGTACTGACGTTCCCATACCAGGCGGTTCTCTTGAAAAACCTGAGAATATAAGAATTACAAAAAAGGAAGAAGTTGAAGAAACAATTTCTTTAACCAAAAAGGCCTACAGCCTGCTGGGTTTAGATGATGCCTGGAAAAGAACTATTGCAGTAGTGGTACAGCCGGGTGTTGAGTTCTCAGATTCATCGGTGGTTGGTTATGACAGGAAAAAGGCAAACGAATTAATTTCTAAAATTAAAGACTATGATAATTTTGTTTATGAAGCTCACTCAACTGATTTTCAGACCAAACAAGCTTTGAGGGAAATGGTCGTAGATCATTTCTGTATTCTGAAAGTGGGACCATGGTTAACTTTTGCCCTAAGAGAAGCTGTCTTTGCCCTCTCTGAAATTGAAGAGGAAATATTAACATTAAAGAAAAATATTTCAATTTCGAATATTCGGAATACTCTAGAGAGTCAGATGCTGATGAATCCTAAATACTGGAAAAAACATTATGAAGGAACTGCCGGCGAAACAGCTTTTTCAAGAAAATACAGTTACAGCGACAGGATAAGGTATTACTGGACAAATAATGATGTTCAAAATTCACTTATAAAATTGTTAAATAACCTTACGCAAAACATCATTCCGTTAAGTCTCTTAAGCCAATTTTTGCCGGATGAGTATGAAGCAATTATGGAGGGCAGAATATCTGTTAATCCTGCAGATTTAATTCATCATAAGATACAACATGTATTAAACAAGTATAGCTATGCTGTAAACGGAGGCAGAGAATGAAAGTACGTCCCTGGTTGTTTTTTGCTATTATTACAACAGTGTTTTGGGGAATTTGGGGAGCATTAATTGAGATACCTGAAAAAGCAGGTTTCCCTGCTACACTTGGGTATACTGTTTGGGCTTTTACTATGATACCCCCCGCTTTAGTTGCATTAAAGATCATTAAATGGAAACTGGATTACGATAAACGTGCGATAATACTTGGGATGTTAATAGGATTAACTGGTGCCGGGGGACAGGTAGTGCTTTTCCAGGCATTAAGACTTGGTCCCGCTTATCTTGTATTCCCATTTATTTCACTTTCTCCTGTTATAACCATACTACTTTCATATATCTTTTTGAAAGAACGTGCTTCAAAAAAAGGATGGGCTGGAATTATAGTGGCTCTGATCGCAATTCCGTTGCTTTCTTACCAAAGTGCAAATGGTTCTGCAGATTCAGGCATCCTTTGGATTATCTTATCATTAATTGTTTTCCTTGCATGGGGGGTGCAGGCATACATTATGAAGTTTGCTAATGAAACAATGAAAGCAGAGAGTATATTCTTTTATATGATGATTTCAGGAATTCTTCTAATACCATTCGCTTTATTGATGACTGATTTTTCCCAGCCAATCAACTGGGGATTCAAAGGCCCTTATCTTGCGGCTATAATCCAAATATTAAATGCGGTTGGAGCATTAATGATTGTATACGCCTTCCGCTATGGAAAAGCAATGATTGTAAGTCCCCTTACAAATGCTGTAGCACCCGTTATTACAATCATTATTTCTTTATCTATTTATCAGGTATTTCCTCATCCTGTAGTTGCCGGCGGCATGACACTTGCAATAATATCAATATTTTTAATGGCCATTGAAGATGAGGAAAAAACTACTGCTGAAGTTTCCGGGAATACAGTAAATAATTAATAATCATTAAACAGGTTTTAAGTATTTGAATAATTTTTACCAGGGTAAAATGAACAAAAAGGAATTTGACGTACTTGTTGTTGGCGAACTGAACGTTGACCTGATTCTTAATAACCTTGAATCTTTTCCCGAAACAGGAAAAGAAAAATTAGCCGGCCAAATGACTCTGACTCTCGGAAGCTCATCAGCAATATTTGCATGCAATTTAAGTGCGCTTGGTGCAAAGGTTGCCTTCCTGGGTAAGGTAGGAACTGATTCATTTGGTGATATGGTTATTGATGAACTTAAAAACAAGGGTGTTGATGTAAGCATGATAATCCGGGATAAAGAATTAAAAACCGGTGCAAGCATTATTCTTAATTTTAATGAAGACCGCGCTATGATTACCCATCCGGGAGCAATGAACGAACTGTCTTTTAAAGATATATCCTCAGATAAATTAAACAGGGCTAAACACCTGCATTTTTCGTCTTTCTATTTACAACCGGGATTAAAAGATAATGCAGGTGATATGTTTAAACTTGCCAAAGAAAATGGATTAACTACCTCTTTCGATATGCAATGGGATCCGGCAGAAAAATGGGATATGGATTATAAAAAAATTCTTCCGCACGTGGATGTTTTTTTACCTAACGAACAGGAAATACTTTTTTTAACCAAACAGACTGATTTAAATAAAGCACTTGAACAATTATCGGGCTTTGCTAATAACATAATTGTAAAACTGGGCAGTAAAGGTTCGCTTTCATGGGATACAAAAAAAACGCATTTGTTAAATGCATTTCTTAACACAGATGTTGTTGATGCTATTGGAGCCGGGGATAGTTTTAACGCCGGCTTTATATTCAAATATTTGCAGAACAGAGACATTGAAGAATGCCAGGTATTCGGCAACTTACTTGGTGCGCTCAACACAACTGCTTCGGGCGGGACAGGTGCATTTATGAATTATGAGCAAATCATTAACACAGCCAAAGAAAAATTCAGATTTAAAGATTAACTATTCAGGTTATATCCAGGTTACCGGTAATTAATATTATATCTCAATTACTTAAGAAATAATTGGCATTCATATTATCAGAGATAAGATAATAATTCACATTTAAAGAATCATTTTCAAAACTGATCCTGAAAAGGGTTTTATATCAATAGTAGTATAAGTTTAATTATTAATAATAGTATCAGGAGGATACAATGAGGGAAAAATGGAAAAGATTTCAACCGCATTTCATATTGTTATCTCTTCTATCCGTCTTTTTTCTGCAAAATTCGATACAAGCTGGTATAACGGGAAAAATTGCCGGTAAGGTAACTGACGCAAATACCGGGGAGGCCCTTATAGGGGTTAATATTATTATTCTCGAATCAACAACCGGAGCCGCTACAGATGTTGATGGAGATTATTTTATTATTAATGTTCAGCCGGGAGTTTACCGGTTGAAGGCCTCAATGATAGGTTATTCTGAGAAGACTATAACTAATGTTGAAGTAAATTCTGACAGAACAACCGTCCTTGATATTGAACTGGTTATAGATTCCATTTCTACAGAAGAAATTATAGTTGTTGCACAAAAACCAATTATAAGGAAGGATTTAACTGCCAGCATTGTTGAGGTAGGCGCAAAAGAAATTGAAGTGATGACACACTTAAGCGTGCAGACTATGCTGAAACAGCAGCGCGGTATTATTATCTCTCAGAATCAGTTGGGAAAAGCAGGAAACTTTTATTTTAACACCCCCACTGATGGACTGCATATCAGAGGTGGAAGAGAGAACGAAACATCTTTTACACTGGATGGAATGGTTGTTACCGACCCTGTTTGGGGCGGTTCGGAATTTATACAAAATTCTTCCGGTGACTTTATTGATGAGTTAAGTACGCTGGCTGGTACTTTTAATGCTGAATATGGCAATGCAATGTCAGGAGTTGTTAATGTTATTACTAAAGATGGATCAACTGAAGGTTACCATGGAACAATTAACCTTTATACAGACCAATTTGGTATTGATGAATATGATCAGAAAACTTTAGAAGGAGTTTTTAGTTTAGGAGGCCCGGTACCAGCAGTAAGTAATTTAACTTTTTTAGTTTATGGTGAAAGAAAAGTGGGGGACGGTTATTTATACGGCTACAGGTATCCAAACTGGTCAGACTCGAAAGGGCTTGACGTAGATCCTGTTACAAAACTTCCGGCAGGGAGTGGCGAAAAAGTTTCTATGGATAAAACTCAGTATGCTAATGCATCTGCAAAGTTGAAGTGGGTACCCTCACCAACTTTTATTATAACCGGCTTTTTAGGGTATTCAGAATTAAAAAAAGACTACTATGACCATTCATTTAAGTATTACCAGGCCGGAATGCCTCATCACGAATCTGAAGATATATTAGCTAATTTAAGTTTAACCCATTCTTTAAGTTCAAGTACTTATTATACCTTAACATACGGAAGGCAGACCCGTGACCGCTTTTTAGGGTCTTACAGAGAATTAGCAAAATATGATGCCAATACAGAAAACTCAGATGCCAATAGTTTTTCATACTCTGGTGAAAACTGGCAGCACCAAACAGAAGAATCCAATACAAATAGTATATACGCGGTTCTTGTAAGTCAGGTAGACAAAGGAAACCTGGTAAAAGTTGGCGGACATTTTCGCGGGATAAATGTTAAGTTCCAGGATTTTAATCCTGGCGGAGCACCATATGATTATTATCAGAATTATGATTATAAGCCGACAGAAATAGCTGCCTTCATCCAGGATAAAATGGAATTTTCTGAATTGGGTTTAATTATTAACCTGGGTGTAAGGTTTGATTCATGGGATGTAGATGCTCCTTATCTAACAGATATGATTAATCTTAATGACCTGAAGCTTGCCGATGCAGAAACTAAAACTGCTTTTTCACCAAGGTTTGGGATTTCTTACCCCGTTTCTGATGTAGCTGCATTCCATTTTGCTTATGGACATTTTTACCAAATGCCTGCTTATAATATCGTTTACCAGGGCCACCGATATCTTACTGATCCGGATGATTCTCAGTGGAATATTTATCCTGACAGGAGAGGGCAGTATTATCGCCCAATTACTGAAGAGTGGCATTTTTTCCAGCCGAATTCAAACATGGAGCCTGAAAAAACTGTTGCATATGAGGCAGGTGTTCAGATTAAATTATCTGATGATATTTCCCTTGATATGAGTGCCTTTTACAGAGATATGAGCAATCTGGTTGGCCAAAGATTTTCCAGTGAAGCAAACAATGGTAACGGAATGGTAATTGCCGATAACTTTGACTATGGCAACTCAAAAGGTATTGAATTTTCATTAAACAAAAGATTTAAAAATTATTTTGGACTTAATCTAAACTATACCTTTACCAATTCTCAAATAACAAGCTCAACACCATGGGCAAAATTACAAATTGATAATCCAACTTATAAAACATATACCTCTGATTGGGATCAGCCGCACACAATAAATTTTGATCTGTATATCAGCCTTCCCGGCAGGTGGGATTTTACATTTGCCGGCCATTACAGTACCGGGCTCCCTTATACTATATCAGGTGCTGAGCCCAATACTGAAAGATCCCCGGATTTTTCGCAATTCGATTTAAGGGTAGCAAAAACATTTGAAGTTTTGGGAATAAGACCTCAAATCTATCTGAACATTTTAAATTTATTTGACAGGAAAAATATTTATTCAGTTTATCCGTCAAGCGGGCAGCCGAATCTGCCTTTAAATGTTGCAAGAACTCCGTTAAATCTTTCCAGATATGATGATCCAAGTAACTATGGACCTGGAAGACAGGTATACATTGGTGCATCAATAAGCCTGTAGGCTTTTAATATGGCAATAGATTTTAAAATAGAAATTTTATTGAATGATTTGAAGGAAAAAAATATGAAAAAATATTACTGTAATAAGAAAATTTTGCCCCCGTTTTTGATAGTCTTTTTCCTAATTATAATGCCCCAGTTAAATGCACAAGACAATGCTATAAGAAGAAATACGTTTAATATTAATAAAATAGGTGCAACCTTCAGTAATTACGGAACAATTTCTGAAGGGCAGTATGATTACGGAGTAGGATTTCACCCGGCGTTCGAGTGGCCTATAGGCAGCGGCCAGGAATACGGTACTGCAATCGGATTTCATCTTGGCGGTACAAGTGCAGATCCCGGGGGAGTAAATCCTGACGGATACTGGTATTATGCCACAACAGTTCAGGAGTATAAAGATAACTGGGATAATGAACATTGGGCACCCTACGGACCAGGCCCTTATGAAAATGAGGTACCTACTACAGGCATTTTTAATTTTGTTGGGCAAGCCAAAACCGCTGCATTAAGTACCGATCCTTCAACATGGCCTGATCCTTCTAACAGTGACGGCAGGTTTGGGTGGCCTGAAACTTACCCTAATACCGGCGAACCTGTTTTGCTTGATGAAAATGGCTGGCCAGGCTGGGGACCAGATGGTAAAACAGTTGCTCACCAGGAAAGTTTTGCCGTTGCATATGTAAAGAAAAAAGGAAGTGAAAGCAGATGGTTGAAAGCACGCGTTGTTTTCAGAGGTGCTGCTTTTTCAGGCAAACTTTATGAAAATTATATTTTCTGGAGATATGAATTTACTAACATTGGTACTGAACCAATTACAGATACTTATGCTGGTATGCGTATGGATTTTGCACATGTTCATAACCAGGGGAATACATCACCTGAAATTCAGGCATATGACGCAGGCAGACAGATGGCATATTCTTATAATCCTACCGGTATTTGGGAAACACAAGCCGGACTTCCCGTTGATAAAACAGGATATGCTGGTTTAATGTTCCTTAGAACACCTAAAGATGATGATGGTAATGAGCTTGGTGTATCTACTTTAAGCTGGCATTTAGCCGATGGTGATGAGCCGCATTATCAACATGAATGTTATTTGTATGATCTTGCTAATATGGACAGCCCCTATGATACCGATGGAGATGGAATTGATGATACACAAATTGTTGATGGCATTTCATACCCCTATGGCAGAACCCCTGAAGGCTGGGGGCTCTATGCTACATCTGTAATAAACTCGGGGACATTTACTCTGGAGCCCGGAGAAACAGATACTTTAACCATTGTTACAGTTATGGGGCAGAACCTGCTTGATATGCAGAGAAATGCAGACAGAGCAGCAGCTTTGTTTAATTCAGGATTTCAGGTTGCTGAACCGCCTATTCAGCCAAAAGTTTCGGTTGAAGCGGGTGATAAAGTTATAACATTAACCTGGGGTCAGGAAAGTGAAAACTCAGAGGGATTTGAAGGTTATAGAATATACAGAAGTAAAGATAACGGAGCATCATGGGGCGATTTTACAGTAAGTGATGCAACCGGAGTTCCGCAATCTTTTGTACCATACGCACAGTTTGATATTAAAAACGGTATTACCGGTCAATCTACTCATCCTGACGGATCATGGTTATGGCTGGGTGATGATACAGGTATGCCCCCGACTAATGATCAAGGTAAATATATTTTCAGGGATACAGATGTGTTTAATGGTATTAAATACAGGTACTATGTTGCAGCATATAATTCCGGTACAACAGAAATTCCACCTGTTGAAAATTCACCTAAAACAGATCCTTCCTTTCCTGATGACAATACTGTAGAAGCCAAACCTCAGGCTGCTGTTGCAACTACTTCTCTTAATGATATAAAAGTAGTTCCTAATCCTTATGTAGCAGCTAATGTCTTTGAAACTAATCCATATGAAAGAGAATTACATTTTACTCATTTACCTGCAGAGTGCACAATAAGAATATATAATATAGCAGGGGAATTAATTATTACACTAAATCATGATAACGGCACA
>JAWOJF010000269.1:0-25989 GCA_046481785.1 Ignavibacteriaceae bacterium
ACTAAACGGAATGATGATCAAATATTTACAAATGCACAGCTTCGCTACAAATTTACAGATTGGCTGGATATTAGAGTAGCTTATTCTAAAGCTATCTCCCGCCCTGATTTCCAGGCTATTCTCCCGAATATTTTCTATAACCCGGGACCCGATTTAGTAAATCAGGCTGGAAATCCTAAATTAAAACCTTCAATATCAACAAACTTTGATGCTTTCATTTCATTTTATAATAATGAAATAGGATTATTTACTATTGGTGGTTTTTATAAAAAAATAGACGATGTATTTTTCCAAACAGAGATCTATTATCAAAATATCGCACTTTATGATATCTGGTTCCCTGATTCTGTATTCTGGGCCGCTCAAGACACAAAAGTACCGGTTCCGAATGAGAGAATACAAACCTGGATAAACAATCCCAATCCGGCTTATTTAAAAGGTTTGGAATTTGAATGGCAGACAAACTTCTGGTATTTACCCGGATTTTTGAATTCATTAGTCCTGAATGTAAATTACACGAAAGTTTGGTCCGAAATTGATTATAAACAGGTTAGAAATATAGCTGAAAATTTCATAGACCCTGTTACAGGCAGGCTTACTTCAAGGTATTATACTGTTGATACTATACGTACAGCAAGGCTGCTAAATCAGGGAGATGATATTTTAAATCTCGCTCTTGGTGTTGATTATAAAGGGTTCTCGGGACGTATTTCATTCAATATGCAGGGTAATGTAATTACCTCAGTTGGTCAAACGAGACCCGAAGAAGATCAGTTTACAGGCAATATCTATAAATGGGATTTTACTCTAAAACAGGAATTACCAATAGAGGGTCTAAGTGTTCAGTTAAGCGGTGTAAACATTTTCCACAATGTTACTGAAACATACCGGAAATTCCGCAGAGTAAACGACGGGGCAGTTTTTGACAACCTGTTAGGTTTACAATATTCACCTAGAATATTCGAATTGAATGTAAGATACACTTTATAGCTAACTTAATTATATGTTAAATATTATAGGAGGAATAATTTTCAAAAAAAATATTTGATACTCTGATTTAATTCACACAAATGTTTCTAAAATAACTACAGGAGGCTCAAATGAGAAGGGTTCTACTATCGTTCACAATTCTTTTATTTGTATCGGTTACTTCTTTTCCTCAGGGATTTATGGATTATGTTAAAGAAGTAAAAGGTGATACACTTGTTGTTAAACATTATGCTGATATGGCACTTCAGCCTAACTCTATAAATGAGGTTATCCTTCAGGATACTGAGGCCCCGGCCGGCCGCGTTTATGAACTGGAACCCGGCGGATGGTATCCTCAATCTGCTGGCGTTACTACACCAGATAGGCCAGTAGTAATTGTTGGTTCAGATGCTACCCGAATGGTTAACAATAATAATGCAACACCTCCACCAATAATCTCTGGTTATGTAGGTGAAGGCGGTTCTAACCCTGGTGGTATTACCTGGGGAAATGATTTAACAGTAAAAAACAGCAGTATTATTTGCGGTGCCCCTGATGGTACAATTGGCTGGAATTTTTTCGGTACCGGTGCTGCTAACAAGAAAATTGTTTTTGAAAACAATATTATGGAACATAACTGGTGGGTCTTTGTACAGTCTAACGCAAATGAAGGAAATAGTTTATTTTTTAAAGATAACTATTTTGTAAACATGAGCGGAAATACATGCAGACGTAACGGCGGCGTTTATGATAACGTTGACAATAATACCGATACTATGTATGTTGAAAATAATACCCATATTATGGGTCAGGGCTATATGTATAAATTCAGAAACTATACTGTTAAATTTATTTATATTAATCATAACACATTTATTAACTGCGCAAACATCGTTTTCGAAACTGCGGGTGTTCAGAGTAATAATATCATAACAAATAACATATTTGTTAATAGTAATATGCAGCCTTTCAGGCCTAATAATACTGAAGATATGCCCGAGCAGTCCCTGGATAATGTAGCACAAGGTTTAATCGATGTTCTTGCTTTACCTGATACTATGGAACAAGTAGACAGAAAATGGCTGGTTGAAGCAAATGCTGTATACTGGGATGACAGGATAGCCGATATGGGTGCTGAAGCTAACGCAATACCCATAAATGGTTTTACCACCTGGGAAAACCAGTCTATGAAAATGAATTCCAGAACCCAGGAGTTATTTGATGATGATACAAACTATCCTTATCTGAGTGTTGGTTTATGGTATGACAAACTGCCCTCTTTTACAGATCCACAAGATCTTTTAACCGATCAGGTTGATGTTTTAAAGGAATATGTTCTTGCAACCAATGATACTACCAGTGCAGTTACCTTACCTTACTGGAGAGTAGTAAATACCGGTGGTTTAGAAGAATTCATTTATTCAGATTGGCCAATTCCGGTAGATCTTTCATACAGCGATGCTGACCTTATGGCTGGCGGTACAGATGGTTTACCTGTTGGTGACTTAAACTGGTTCCCGGATGCTAAGGCTACCTTTAGTGCAAATCATGCTACTTATTATTCTGCATTGTTAAATGCCTGGAATAATGGAGAAACCATACTTGCAGTTCAAGAGTTAGGTGGTTTGGTTACTGACTATAAACTTTCACAAAACTATCCTAATCCGTTCAACCCAACTACTACAATTAATTTCAGTATTCCTGAAGCAGGAAATGTTACTCTTAAAGTATACGATGCTTTAGGAAAAGAAGTTATTACTTTAGTGGATGGATATAAGACTGCTCAGTCTTACCAGGTAGATTTTGATGCTTCATCTCTTTCAAGCGGCGTCTATTTCTACACTTTAAAAACAGGTAAGTTTGTTCAGACCAATAAAATGGTATTGATGAAATAACTTCCTTTCTTTGTTCGTTAAAAACCCCGGTTAGAATATAACCGGGGTTTTCTTTAAATATGAACTAATTACACCTGAATTTATCCCTGTATATTTCTAATAATTACAATTAAATTGATAAAAAGAATTTTTATATAGTTGGAAAAATTATCAAAACAGTTAACTACATTGACAGGAGAAAATTGATGAAATTATACAGATACCCGGTTTTATTGCTGCAATTCCTTTTTCTATTTATGAATTATGCGTGCGGAACTGACAAGATGCCGGATAGCAATATTGTGGCCACATATAATAATGATCAAGTTGTTACAGTTCAGGAGTTACATAAATATGTTGGAGACTGGTTATACCATAAGAAATTTCCTGCCAGGGCAGATGCTTATAAAAACGCCTTGAATGATATGCTTGTTAACCAGTTTAAACGACTTGATTTTTTTGAAAAAGGATTGGATAAAGACAACAACCTTATTCAAGATATAAGCCGGGTAATAAATGAAGAACTGGTTGAGGAATATTTTAAAACTCAATACTTAAATAAATATGCCAATGAAGAGATTGCAGGAAAAATATACGAAACTATGGATAGAGAGGTTTCCTATCAATTAATTGAATTAAGCAAACCTGGAGATGCTGTTCAGGAACAACTTGATTCCCTCCAGGGGAAAGCACTGGCAATAAAATCAGAAATTGAAAACGGCAAAAGTTTCAGCTCGTTAGTTAAAGAATATTCTCAGAATCAAATTTCGGTATCGAATAATGGTTATATGCCCCCCGTGGGATGGAAACAAAGCATTTTAGATCCTGTTGGCAAAATTATTTTTAACATGAATAAAAATGACATCAGAGTTTTAAATTCTGACTATGCATTTTTAATTGTAAAAATTACAGATATAAATAAAATCCAGGCAGCTCCATTTGATTCTGTAAAAAGTGAAATTATTTCTACTCTTAAAGGCGGCTATGCCAGAATTAGTTTAGAAGAATTTGAAAAGGATAAAAAATACCTTATCGATGAGAATAGTTTGGAATGGAATGAACCTGCATTGGAGCAGATTTTTCAATGGTCCAATATTCCGGATTTTTACAGAGGGGAATATCAGAAGATTATTAAAGATGCTTTAACAAATGGAGAGAATAAAACAATATTAACTTATAACAGGGGTACACTTAATTACGAAGAATTGCTCCGCTTATTAAATAATATTTTAGTGGTAGGAAATGCTAACAATATAAAGATTGATGATATTAAAAATTTTATACTGGAGGCAATACGTACCGATATGGTTGTAAACAAAGCAGATTCCCTGGATCTTAAAAAAAATATATTTAATGCTTTAACAGCCAATGCTGCAATAAGGAACCAGCTAGTTTACTTGTACAACCAGATGGAAGTTGAAGCGAAAATTCCTGAAGCAACTGATGAAGCCTTACTCAGATTTTTTGAAGATAATGAAAGCACATTGTATTACCAGCTTGAAAAAAGGAATATACTTGTTATGGTTTTCCCGGACAAAAATGACGCAGAGAATGCAATGGAAAAGATAAAAACAGGAACCATCTTTGAGAAAGTAACCGGAAATTACCTGGTAAAAACATACATAAAAGAAAAGGACGGAGAAATTACATCATATCTAAAGGATGAAAAAGCAGTTTTTGGTGAGGACGCCTTTAAATTAAATGAATCCGAAGTATCAGGGCCTGTTAAATTTGAGGATGAAAATAATCAGGTTAAATATGCAATAATCAAATGCTACCAGATACGCCCTGAGAAACAGTTAACTTTTAATGATGTGAAAGATACTATAGCTGAGGATTTCAAAAGTTACCACAGAAAAAACATAGAAAAAGAAGTAGAAGAGAAATTAAAAAATAAATATCACCCGGTTATTAATGAAGAGGTTTTAGCAAAGCTAATAAATCCAAAGAAATAAGAATATAAAATTTTTTTCTATTGTAGTTAATTAATTCAGAGATATCTTTTGAAAAAATCCCGGGATAAAAAAAAACAACCCCCTGCTGATAAGGATCGTCATTCTATAAATCAGATATCTGAAAAAAATAACCCGCCGGGTGATGGGGTAAATAGTATTGATAATCCCCCAAAAAAAGCACCTAAATGGTTTTTTGCAGTATTAATACTACTACCAATTGTATTTTTAATTGCGTTAGAAATTTTCCTGAGGATTACAGATTACGGCTATAATTTAGATCAATGGGTAGATGCCGGGCAGGATAAATATATAATTAATCCGGATATTGGGAGAAGATATTTTCCAGGCGGGGAGTTTAATCCCAATACAATTGAAGATATTTTTGACCAGCATAAAAAAGCAAATTCTTTCAGAGTTTTTGTTTTGGGCGGAAGCAGCGCCCAGGGATACCCATTTAATCCTATGGGATCATTTTCACGTTATATACGGAAAAGGCTGGAACTCGCCTACCCCGGTACTGCAATTGAGGTTGTAAATATCAGCATGACAGCAGTGAATTCTTATACCTTGCTGGATCTTTTACCCGGCGTGCTTGAACAAAAGCCGGATTTAATTTTAATATATGCAGGTCATAATGAATATTACGGAGCTTTGGGTGTCGGTTCAGTAGAGTCATATGGCTCATCCCGGACTTTAATCAGATTAATGCTTTACCTTAATGAATTTAAGACAACTCAATTAGTACGTAATTCGGTTCAATGGGTCTTATCATTATTCTTCTCCGGAAACAATGAATCTTCAGGCACGCTAATGTCCAGGATGGCACAGGATAAATATATACCCTTAAATTCAGAGGAGTTCCATTCGGGTATTCAGCAATTTAGAGAGAACCTTACTGATATTTTATATCTGGCAAAAAATAAAAACGTACCGGTAATATTAGGAAGGCTGGTAAGTAATTTAAAAGATCAGAAACCGTTTATTTCAATAAATACTCCCGGGTATAAAACAGCAGACCAGGTATTTGAAGAAGCTGAATTTGAATTTAAAAATAATATTATTAAAGATCCTGCCAACCGGACAGGCAGGGCTGATTCTCTTTTCAGACTTGCAAAGGAGCTTGATGCACTAAGATTCAGAGCCCCTGAAAAGATCAATAAAATTATAGATGATCTAGGGAAAGAATTTCAGACAGCAGTTGTCCCTATCGACTCGATATTTGATTCTGCAAGCCCGGCAGGTATTGTGGGGGACAATTTAATTGTGGATCATCTGCATCCAAATGTACAGGGATATCAGCTTATTGGTAAGGCATATTTCGATAGTATGAATAAAAATGGCCATCTTCCCAAAACAGATGCAAAAATTCCTTTTGATGAACAGGATAGCCTTACCCGGGCTGATTTTGTTTTTACAAAACTCGATTCCGTTCTTGGTAATAATAATATTAAGTTACTAAAAACAGACTGGCCGTATGTAAAACAGAGAACTGCAATATCCGAATTTCAGTCAAGTGATTTCCACAATTTGTTTAAACCAAAAGATTTTATTGATTCACTTGCCGTGGCCAGAATAGAAAACAAAATAGCCTGGGCTGATGCGCATTTGATTGCCGCTACATATCATTTGAGAAGAGATGAAATAAATGAATATCTAAAGTATATGGGAGTTTTAATCTATCAATACCCATTCCTGAGAGATATTGATGGCGCCATTAGATTTTTTTATGAACAAAAGAAAATAAACCTTGCAGATTATACTCCGAAGAGAAATGGGTTAATGGCATTGTATATTGGAAACTACGAAAATGCTGTCAGGCATTTAACCGCAGCTTATAAATCAAATCCAAGGGATCCGTTAGTGTTATATAATCTTTCCTTAGCTTATTCAAAAAAGAAGGATTTTAAAACAGCTCTAACTATAATTAATGAATGTTTAACTGTTAACCCGAACCACCCCGAAGCAAATAGCCTGAAAAAAGAAATATTGAATCAATTAAAAAATAATTAAGTATAACTGGTATAATGCAGAATATAAAAATAGTCTACCTGAATTTAATAATAATTTCCGCATCAATAATTTGTTTTGAAATTATTTCAACCAGAATAAGTTCTGTTATTTTTGTTAGTAACTATGCCTTTATAATTTTATCCCTGGCTATACTTGGGTTGGCTGCAGGCGGTATTTACTCTTATTATAAAATTAAAACTGAACCTGAAAACAGCTTTAAACTCATATTTAACCTGTTATTGCTCTCCGGCTCATCATTACTGTTATTTATTATTTGTGTAACAGTTCTGAAATTAACAAGCTCTGTTATTTATTTTTTTCTTCTTTTTCTTCCTATGTTCTTTTTTGGAATTATTTTTGCTCAAATATTCAAAAATTTTGCATCTTATAGTTTTACCTTATACGCATCAGATCTTCTTGGTGCTGCTTTAGGTTCAATAGCCCCGATTTTTATTATTGATTTACTTGGCGCTCCCAATAGTATTTTACTGCTGGCTGTATTAATATTTGGCCTTGCCGGTATTTACCTGGTATATTATTCCAGCAGAAAAAAGATTACGTTATTTTACTCAATAGTAACAGCCGCACTTCTGCTTCTGGTAATTAATGGTAATAATAATTTATTGGGGAAAGTACCCATAGGAAAATTTGATGAAAAAGATTTTTATTATGTCTATCCAAATGCTGAAAATATTTCAGAAATAATAGAAAGCCGCTGGAGTATTTACGGGCGGTCTGACCTTGTAGAATACAGCAATCAAAATATGGTTAAACAGCTTTTTGTGGATGGGGCAGCCGGCTCTCAAATGTACCGTTTTGATGGAAATGTTAAAAGCCCCGATCAACTGCTGTATAATCTTTTGATTAACCACTCAAATACAATACCCTTTTTCTTTTTAACTGAACGTGAAAAGAATAATATGCTGGTAATCGGGCCCGGTGGTGGAAAGGAAATCCTAACCGGACTGGTTGGAAATGTCGAACAAATTACTGGTGTTGAGGTAAATCCGGACTTTGTAAATATTGTTAAAGATTACAGTGATTTTAACGGCGGGATTTATACTAATTTCCCTAATGTTAAGATTGAAATTGCCGAAGGCAGACATTTTATAAAAAAAACAGACATAAGGTATGATCTAATAGTAATGGCTCTTCCCTCCACAAAACAAATGCAAAACATAGAGGGCATGGCAGAAAATGAAACCTATCTTCTTACCGTTGAAGCTTTAAAAGATTATCTTAAAACATTAACTGATGAGGGATCTTTAATATTTACAGTTCATAATCAATGGGAACTGATGCGTCTAATAGTAACTGCCATATCAGCTTTTAAAGAAACTAATGACACTTCAATTAATGATATAGTAAATCATTTTGCTGTAATTGAAACTGAATATAACCCAACCGTTATTATCAGGAAAAATGCTTTTACAAGAAACGAAGCAGTGAACTGGCAGAATATAAACAATACAATTCCGCAGGGCCTTCCGTTTGTAACATACCTGCCCTTCTCTACCAATCCCAATTCAGTTGTTAATAATTTTTTCTCAGGCTTAATAGAAAATAAATTTACATTAGATGAATACATTAAGAATTTTAAATATGATATTTCACCTTGTTCGGATGACAGTCCTTATTTTTATAAAATAAATAAAGGTGTGCCTGAAGATTTTACATTTTTAACTCTCGGTGTGTTTATATTTAACTTATTGGCTGTTGGTATTCCTTATATGCGGACAAAGAAAAAATTTGTGAAAGATAAGACTAAGAAAGACAAAATTAGAAATATAAGATTTTTCCTTGCTATTTTTATGTCCATGGGAATTGGATTTATGATTCTCGAAATATCTCTTTTTCAAAAGCTTATACTATTCCTTGGCTCCCCCACTATTTCTCTCTCTATTTTATTGAGCTCACTGCTGATTGGAATGGGGACCGGAAGTTATTTGGGCGGAAGAATTAAAACAGAAAGCAGCTTAAAACGCCTGAGCCTTACAGGTTTTTTAATTGTTCTTGCAGGTATTTTATTTTTTATTGTATATCCTTTAATTCTCCATGAACTTTTACAATATAGTTTATTTTTCCGGGCAGCAGCGTCTTTTATATTAATACTTCCATTGGGAATTTTGCTTGGAATACCCTTCCCTACTGCTATTAAATTGTTAAAAATGGAAGCTAATGAAGATTTAATCCCCTGGATGTATGGGGTGAATGGAACAATGTCTGTTCTGGGATCTATCTTAGCAGTAATTTTATCAATGTTATCAGGATTTACTGCTGCATTTTTTATTGGGATATGCTTCTACCTGATCCTTGCAGTTATTGCCGGAATAAAAAACAAAAGCATTAGAACATCATAATTTTCTAAATATTATTGCACCAGCATTTATCAGGCTCAGCAAAATGAGATACAGCAAAATTTATTTATCCGGCTGCCCGTAATATGCGTTCTTGCCATGTTTCCGTTCGTAATGCTTCTTTAATATATAATCAGGCAGGCTTAACAGACCGGGGTTTAGCTGAAGGCTGAATAATGCCATTTTAGCAATACGTTCCAGGATAAGACTATTTTTAACTGCATCATCCGGATCTTTCCCCCATGTAAAAGGGGCATGTCCCGCAACAAGTATCCCGGGAAGCGCTGCTGGATCCAGAGTTTTGAAGCGTTCGATGATCACTTTTCCGGTGTTTAATTCATAACCTTCTTCTACTTCAGTATCAGTTAAAAAACGTGATAGTGGAATTGAACCATTAAAATGATCTGCATGTGTGGTGCCGAAACAGGGAATCTCTTGTTTTGCCTGTGCAAATATTGTTGCATACTCACTATGGGTGTGAGATACGCCTCCAATACTTTTAAATGCTTTATAAATTTCTATGTGGGTTAAGGTGTCAGAGGAAGGTCTTTTGTTTCCTTCAACAACCTTATTATTTAGATCGACAACAACCATATCTTCAACAGTCATCTTTTCATAATTAACACCGCTGGGTTTAATTACTACTAAATTCCGTTCCCTGTCAATCCCGCTTACATTCCCCCATGTTAAAGTAACCAGCCTGTATTTTACAAGATCAAGGTTAGCTTTATATACTTTTTGTTTTAATTCTTCCAGCATAATAATTTAATTATAGTTAAGATATTTTATTTATTTTGTTTCCGTATATTATCCCTAATATCCAGCAAGTCCTTCATTACATTATACATATTGCCATTCCAGGTACTTGTCCCGAAACCATCATGCAATTGCTGATATAAACCGTAAAGTTTTTTATAAACCAGATGATTTTGTTGAACCGGCTCATACGTTTTGCTTGTACTTGTCATAACTTCTTGTGCCTGTTCAACATTATCAAAACCGCTTACATCTTTACCGGCAGAAACAGCACCAAAAATAGCCGCACCCAGAGCAGGAGTTTGTTCACTTTTAGAAACCTTCATTAGTCTGCCTGTTACATCAGCATATATCTGCATTATTAAAGGACTTTTAATTGCAAGCCCGCCGCAGTTTACAACTTCATTAATGCTAATACCATTCTCTTCAATCCGGTCAATAATTTTTAATGCACCAAATGCAGTAGCTTCAATTAAGGCACGGTATATTTCATGCGGGCGGGTATGAAGAGTCTGTCCTAAAATAAGTCCGGTAAGGCGTACATCAACTAAAATTGTGCGGTTGCCGTTATTCCAATCCAATGCCAGCAAGCCTGATTCACCGGGTTTAAGTTTTGCTGCATCTTTTCCCAGGTTAAGAAATTTTTCATCCTGAGTTTTTCCATACTTCTCAGGGACAAGATTATTAACAAACCATAAGAATATATCCCCTACGGCAGATTGCCCGGCCTCAATACCAAAATACCCCCGTTTAACCGATTCATTAACAATACCGCAAACTCCGGGTATATCGGCTAAAGGTTTATCATTAGGTGAAACCATTATATCGCATGTACTGGTTCCAAGTATTTTTACCAACGTACCGGTTTTAATTCCGGCTCCAACCGCACCCATATGTGCATCAAATGCACCAACAGCAACTGATACATTTGCGGAGAGGCCTAATTTATCTGCCCATTCTTTAGACAAATACCCGGCTCTTTCTTCCGAAGGATAAGCCTTCTCAATTCCTTTTCTGAATTTCGAAATGCCGGGGGAAAGTTTATCAAGAAATTGAGCATCAGGCAGACCGCCCCATCCCTCATTGTACATTGCTTTATGGCCGGCGGCGCAGACACTCCTTTTAAGTTCATCCGGTTTTGTATTACCTGCAAGTACAGCCGTAATCCAGTCGCATATTTCAACAAAACTATGTGCAGTATCAAAAACTTCAGGACTCTCTTTTCTGCAATGCAGTATTTTACTCCAGTACCACTCGGAAGAATACACACCGCCAATTTTTGCCAGGTACTCCGGGCGCTCCTGTGCAGCCAGTTCCGTTATCTTTTTAGCCTCAGCATGGCTGGTATGATCTTTCCAAAGCCATACCATAGCCGCAGGGTTGTTTTTAAACTTGTCGTGGAAACAAAGAGGTGTTCCATCAACGTCTACCGGCAAAGGACTGGAGCCTGTTGTATCAACTCCAATTCCAATTACCTTTTCAGGAGAAAAACTATTATCACTTGATTTTGCTTTTTTAAGTGCTTCCTTAATTGTAATTTCAATCCCTTGTAAGTAGTCAGCGGGATTTTGCCGGGCCTGGTTTGGATCATCAGGATTAATAATTACACCTGCTTCACCGGAGGGATAAGAAAAAACATGGCTTGCTAATTCTTTTCCATTAGAGATATCCACAATTAAAGAGCGGCATGAGTTAGTGCCGAAATCTAATCCAATTGCATATTTGTTCATTTAATCACTTTTTTCTTTTAAAATAATTTGATCCTGCGGTGTCTGAGCTTGCTACAGAAGTAAGGACTATTGATCGAAAAATTAAACTGATTTCACATTATTGCTGTATTACTCTTTGTCATCCCACAAAGCGGAATCTTATCTTTGTAATATCGGAAAAATTTCTCAGCCGAATATGATTCTAAAATAGGTAAAACATTCCCCTTCTTATTGAAAGAAGGGGAATAATAAACATTCAAATAAGCAATACAGAGAATAATGTCTGTGCTGTCTATTCTTTATCAGCCAGAGAAATAAACATAAGCTGCAAGAATAAGCAGCAGTACAATAATTGATGCAACAACATCACGGGTATTCCAACTAGCTCTTGATTCTTTTTTATGGTCTTCTGTAACAGTACCGTATGTTAGACCGCTTATTTTTTCATAAGCCGGTACATTAGTAGCATAACTTACAACAATCATTACAGCCATGCTTACTATAAGAATAATAATGCTGTAGTACTGGAAGAATATATTACTAACAATCCAGAGGAAGGATCCATGTGCATAGCTGAAACCATCCATCAATTTAACAGGTGTATCAACGGCCAACCTGAACAGTCCAAGGCCAAAGCCTGTAATAAGCGCTGAAAGGCAGCCTTTGGCATTAAGCCTTTTATTAAAGACACCAAGAAAGAAAACAACAAATATCGGTGGTGCAAGATATGCCTGTACCCCTTGCAGATAGTCATATAATCCTTTTCCCCCCTGAATTACCGGGATCCATAAAAGGCCGATAATAACCATAACACCTGTGGCAACTCTTCCAATCCAGACCAGTTTTTCCTGAGTAACATTTGGACGAAGACGTGAATAAAAATCCATTGTGAATAATGTAGAACTTGCATTAAACACACCCGCCAGTGAACTCATTAAAGCTGCAAGAAGGCCTGCAACCACAAGACCCCTTATACCAATGGGTAAAATTGTAGCCACCATAAGAGGAAAAGCCTGTTGAGCGTTATCCCTTATTATTTCACCATCAGGCCCTATTAACTGCTGCTGTAAGGAAGGCATTTTTCCGCTAACTGCCAGTGCGTAACAAATCATTCCCGGAATAATGAAAATAAATACAGGTAATATCTTAAGGAACGCTGCGGCAATAGTACCACGCCTTGCTTGTGTTTCGTTTTCTGCTGCTAAAGTTCTTTGCACAATATACTGATCAGTACACCAGTACCATAGTCCAATTATCGGAGCACAGAATAACATTCCAATCCAGGGATAATTATCATTAAAGTACCAAGCCATCCGCCCTGCCTCTTTAACAGGCATCCAGGTACTTTCAATTCCCTCAGGTACAATGGGTTTCCACAGATTAAACATTTCAGAGCCAACTATTGATCTGAATGAATCCCATCCCCCAACAGCTTCTAAACCGTAATAAGTAACAAGTGCAGAACCAAAAATCAGAATAACTGTTTGGAGAGCTTCGGTATAAGCTACGGCCCTCATTCCGCCAAGAATTGTATAAATTCCGGTAATTACAATAACCAAAATTGATCCAATCCAGAAGCTGTCCATTCCCCATAAATTTATATCTGGCAGAAGAACTGAAAAAACAATACCGCCAGCAAATATGCCAACTGCAATTTTAGTAAGCACATATGCTACAAGAGATATTAAAGAAAGAACTGTCCTGTTAATAGGAGAAAATCTTCTTTCAAGAAATTCAGGCATTGTAAAAACTTTAGAGCGCATATAAAAAGGAACCATAATCCAGCCCAGTATAAGCAGACACCAAGCATGCAGTTCGTAATGGGCCATAGCAACGCCATCAGTAGCACCTGAACCTGCTAAACCAACAAGATGCTCTGAACCAATATTAGAAGCAAAAATAGAAGCTCCAACAATAAACCAACCGAGGTGCCTTCCGGCAAGAAAATAATCTGTAGAAGTATTACTTCTCTTCTTTATTACCCACCAGGCTAGACCTAATATTATCGCAAAATAGCCGGCTACCACCAGCCAGTCAACCATATGTAAGGTACTCATTATTCTATCCTTTAAATATTGAATAATTATTATGCAAAAAATTAAATACTACTTTACTGAGAACTTATAAATAGTTGTTTGCTTATAAATTTCTCCCGGTCTTAAAATAACTGAGGGAAATTCCGGCTGGTTAGGAGAATCAGGATAATGCTGCGCTTCCAGGCAAAGCGCTGTTCTGAACTCATAAGCTGCTCCATTTTTTCCTTTTACATTTCCGTTCAGAAAATTACCTGAATAAAATTGCATTCCTGGCTGATCAGTTAATACTTCCATTACTCTGCCTGTTTTAGGTTCATATAAACTGACTACTTTTCTTATTTTTCCTTTCTCATAATTATTCAGCACCCAATTGTGATCATATCCCCCTGCAAGTTTAAGCTGCTGAAAATCAGCGTCTATATTTAAGCCAATTAAAGTAGGTTTAGTAAAATCCATTGGAGTACTCTTTACCGGGGATAATTCACCTGTAGGTATCAGGGTACTATCAACAGGTGTATAGGAATCAGCATCAATCGTTAATTCATGATCCAGAATTGTAGTATTAAGATTGCCGGTAAGGTTAAAATAAGAATGATGTGTCGGATTAAGGATAGTTGTTTTATCAGTTGTTCCTTCATATTCTATTTTTAGCTCATTGTCATTTGTTAATGTATATATAACAGTCATGCTTAAAGTACCGGGATACCCTTCATCCCCGTCAGGGCTGGTAAGAGTAAGTTTTAAAGCAGGCCCGGCTTCACTTTCAATTGGTTCAGCGTTCCAGAGAGCTTTATAAAAACCGGTAAAACCGCCATGTAAATGATTTCCATTGCTATTAACCGATAACTGGTATTCATTTCCATCAAGCGAAAATTTCCCTCCATCAATCCTGTTGCCGTATCTTCCTACTATAGTACCGAAAAAAGACTGATCGTTAATGTATCCTTCAAGAGAATCATACCCCTGAACTATGTCCGCAGCTATACCATCTTTATCTTTAACAAATAAATGTGTTACTATAGCCCCATAGTTAATAATATTTACCTGTGTACCGGCTTCATTTTTAAGAGAGAAACTAAAAACTTCATGTCCATCCGGAAGCTTTCCATAAAAAGTTTTTTCAATCATCTGAACTTCCCTGTTTTGTGCCTGCGGCTCATTTGCCTTAAGCGGAGTTGAAAAAGATTTAACTATAATTAGAGTTGATAAAAAGAATAAACAAAGGATTTTGGTAAGCATTTTACACCTATTAGAATTTTGTTTCAACTTTTATGGCTGTTATACCACTTTGAGTATCTATTAGCAGGCCTGATAGGGCCTCTCCAATATCCCGCAAGACGGGATTTCTGAATATTGACCAGGTGGCAGGCAGGGTGGATAACCTTCCCTGTGTGGCGCTGTTAAATCTGCTCTCTTTTTGAGCATTCAACAGGTTATAATTTTTGCTGACTTAATTTATTGCAGTATGTTCCAAAAATCAAGAAAACTTTTTTAAAACTAACCCTACAAAATTTGAACATCATGTTTTAGATTCACCAAATGCCCCGTCTGCAGAATATATTTTAAACTGAACCATTTTCTGTCTAATCTTCTTTATTAGTTCAAACGTCAGGCCTTCATATTGAAATACTTCACCGGTGTTTAAGATTTTTCCTGTTTTATCGGCAACAAATCCTGCAATTGTATTATATTCATCCGAATAGGGTAAATCCATATTAAAGATCTCATTAAAATCATCGATAGTCATTGATCCAAGCACATAATATTTCCCATCGGGTAATTTGCTGTATTCTTTTATCTCAGGCTGGGTGTTATCTCCAAATTCGCCAACAATTTCCTCAAGTATATCTTCCATTGTTATTATACCTTCAGTTCCGCCATATTCATCCATTACTATTGCCATTCTTTCACCACGTTTCTGCATTTCTTTCAAAATTTCGGATATCAACTTGGTTTCAGGTACAAAGTAGGCAGGACGTATAAGACTTTTTAATTCTATTGGCTTTTTTTCAATAATTGTTCGCATTAGATCTTTTGCATGAAGCACACCTATAATATTATCAGGAGAGCCTTTGTAAACCGGTAGTAGGGAATGCCCGGTTTTTATAACTTCCTCTGTAATCTCCGGATCATTTCCATTCCAGTCAACACCAATCATTTCAGTTCTTGGTATCATTACCTCGTTGGCTCTTAAATCATTAAACTCAAACAGATTTTCAATAATTTTCTGTTCATTTTCGTCTATAGCTCCTGATTTAACTCCTTCAGAAATTATTATCCTTATTTCATCTTCCGAAAATTTAGTTTGAGAAAAATTAGTTTTTTCATTAAAAGGAATCAGGAAAAAATTTCCTGCCTGGTTTACTATATTAACAGGTATTTTTAGCAGTCTGGTTAGTATTAAAAGGAAACGGACCGATTTTTTCCCTATTGTTTCGGCATATTTAAAACCCAGAGCCTTTGGTATTAAAATTCCAAAAATCATTGCAAGAAATGAGACGACGGCCAGAGCTATAAGAATTGAAATTATTTCCGAATAACGATGCACAATGAATGCATCAGCATTTTCTAATTTGGGGGAAATTGCTTTGATAGATACATGAAATGATACGATGGCTGCTGACATAAGGAAAATACTGGTAAGAATCTGTATCGTACCGAAAAAAGTATTGGATTCTTTTTGGATAGCTTCAAAATATGGGACTTTTTTATCTTTTTTTTCTTTCAATTCTTCAATTTTATTTGATCCAAATGAAGCAATCGAAATTTCTGCAGCAGAAAAATATCCGGCAAGCAGGATAAAAATAAAAATTAAAATAACCTCTATAATAATTGAATCCATATTATTTTAGCTTTCCTGCGGGAAAGAATTATGCCTCCGTTATTTGTACTTCCTAAAATTACTAATAAATAAAGAAAGAAGTTGGATTATTACCTTAAAAATGCAGTAAATAGCGCTTGATAATACTTTTTTTTAATTTTTAAAGTACACCCATTATCCCATAATTGATATACAGAGATATTTTACCTAAAATTGATTCTCAAAATTGGAACAAAAAATAGTTATGACACCGAAACAAATAAAGGTACTGGAAAAGACAAAATTATACATCCGCTGGAGTGACGATACTGAAAGTACCCTTGAATTGAAGTATCTCCGCGATGAATGTCCCTGCGCAAGTTGTAAAGGTGAAACGGTACTGCTAAAAACTTATCGTCCCCCAAAACCGGCAGCCCCAACCCCTGAAATGTATATGATAAAAGATATCCAGCAGGTTGGCGGTTATGGAATTCAGGTTACATGGAAAGATGGACATAATACCGGAATATATACCTGGGTTTATCTAAAAGAACTGTCAGATGATCCCGGAACGAAACACGATTACGATAAATTATTATAAAAATAATGACAAAGAATGAACTGAAATACTACTCCTCCCTGTTAAATAAAAAATACAGGGAGGAAGAAAAGAAGTTTATAGCTGAGGGGAAAAATAGTGTAGAAGAAGGATTAAAAAACAGCTTATGGAAGGATAAATGTGAAATTGTTTTTTATACCGCAAAGTTTTATGAGGAGCATAAAGTTTTTATTGATGTTTTAACCTTAACAAAAAAGTGTGAGCTTTTAAAAGAACCCGAGTTCGCTAAAATATCTGATACTGTTACACCCCAGGGTATTGCAGCAGTTTTTTCAAAACCTGGTAATACCCAAAAACCGGAGAATAAAATTAAGACCCGGCTTGTTGCAGCTCTTGAAAATATATCTGATCCCGGAAATGTTGGTACAATAATCCGTAACTGTGATTGGTTCGGAATTACTGATATTGTATTATCAACGGGCTGCGCTGATGTTTATAATCCGAAAACTTTGCGTTCTTCCACCGGTTCTGTCTTTCATTTAAATATATATTCCGGAATTAACCTTACCCACTTTCTAAAGAAAATAAAGGAGGGTGGATATACAATAATTTGCGCAGACATACATGGCGAAAATATCTTCGGCTATAAATTAAATAATAAATCAGTTATTGTGTTTTCGAATGAGGCAAATGGGCCCTCGAAGGAATTATTAAATATTATTGATAATGTTATTACTGTACCAAAACTTGGAAAGGCGGAGTCTCTTAATGTAGCCGCAGCATCCGCAGTAATACTTGCTGAGTTGACTAAATGATTGTTAAATATGACAGGCATGAATAAGGCACGGAATATATTATTTCTTGTAATGATTTTTTCTCTTTTTCAATACAGTTGTGTTGAGAGAGAGTCAACAGTTTTAGAAGCTCCGCAAAATTTTGGATATACAGAAATCAGCGGAACAGTTTCAGGAACCCTCCGTAAAAGCAACTCCCCTTATTTAGTTAAAGAAGATATTTATGTCGATAACAACAAAACTTTAAATGTTGAGCCGGGCACTGAATTGTATTTTGAAAAAAATAAAAGTTTTATAGTAAACGGTAATTTATTTCTATTAGGAACAAAAGATGCTCCCATCAGATTATTAGCTTATGACGATGCTTGGAGGGGGATAAATATTAATAATTCAGAGGAATCAGTTATCCGCTTCTGTGTTATTGACGGGACAAATAATTTAGATACCGATAAAAGTGCAGTTGCAGTTTCAAATTCAAATATAATAATCACCAATTCCATTTTCAGTAATAATGCATCTCAGTATGGCGGTGCATTAAATTTTGATTCATCAATTGTCGAATTATATAATAATATATTTAAAGAGAATTATGCTGCTTATTACGGCGGGGCTGTTTTATCAACCAATTCCACCCTTCAAGTTATCAATAATACATTCTTCAAGAACTGGTGTGATAATTACGGGGGAGGAATTGTTTTATTTAACTCTCCCTCTGTTATTGAGAACAATATTTTTAATAACGGTAACAAGACTGGTAATCCCGGGATTGCATCAGGCAGCCAGGATTTTTCCTTAGTAAAAAGTAATTATAATTTTTTATCAACTGATGTTATAGCCCCGGGGTTCATCTCTGAAGATGACCTGCATCTGCATACTAATTCACCCTGCAGAAATGCCGGGAATCCTGCTCCTGAATACAATGATAGTGACGGCACACAAAACGACCAGGGAGCTTACGGAGGGCCTTTAGGTGACTGGTAGATTATAATCCGTCCTTTTACCAAATACAAATAAAATTACTCCAAGGATGCCTGAGATTATCAGGATTGACAAATAGGGGGAGAAGCCGAACGCAGTTGGTATATCACCTATCAACATACAAACACCAGCAGTTAAAATAGCATAAGGCAGTTGTGTCTTTACATGATCAATATGATCACATTGAGAGGCCAGTGAGCTAAGTATTGTTGTATCAGAAATAGGTGAGCAGTGATCTCCAAAAACTGCGCCGGTCAGAACCGAACTTATTACACCGTGAAGAATCAATGTAGAATCTATCAAACTAAGATTATTAAGAGATGAAACCGAATCGGATAATGGAATTACTATAGGCATCATTATGGCCATTGTGCCCCAGCTTGTTCCGGTTGAAAAACTGGTTAATGCACAGGCAATAAAAACAAGGACCGGTAAATATTCCGGTTTAACACTGCCGCTTATTATAGTTGCTATATAATCTGCGGTTTTTAATTCTTCGGTAATTGCACCTATTGACCATGCAAGAACTAAAATTATCAAAGCAAACAACATTGACCTGATACCCATAAACCATGCATCAATGGTTTCGCTTAGAGTCATGATTTTTTGTGAAAGGATCATTATTCCCGCAAGTATACATGTAGTAAAACTTGCCCACATTAATGCAAGGTATGAATTAGAATTCCCAACAACTTCTCTGACAGAATAACTCATTATTCCCTGTTCATTAAGGGAAGATATTCCGGTGAAAACAAGCCCTGCAATTGCGGCTATAATAAAATAAACAATAGGAATAATACCATTATACCATTTGGCTTTATCATCATTGCCAAACATTTCAGAACCTTCGTTTTTCTCGAGAGATATTTTGGCACCATCCCTGAACACTTTATTTTCCTCCGCCGCCCTTTTTTCTGCTTTAAGCATTGGCCCAAAATCACGTTTGCTCCAGCCTATCATAAAAACAAATATTAACATGGCAATTGGGTAGAAACGGTAAGGAATAGTCTGAAGAAAAACTTCATATGCATTTTCATTAGAGCCAATAATATTTAAGCCATCCTGTATAAGACCTATTTCATATCCAATCCAGGAACTGATAATAAAAACACTTGCTATCGGCGCAGATGTAGAGTCAACAATAAACGCCAGTTTTTCACGGGAGATTCTCAT
This sequence comes from Ignavibacteriaceae bacterium, assembly GCA_046481785.1. GTDB lineage: Bacteria > Bacteroidota > Ignavibacteria > Ignavibacteriales > Ignavibacteriaceae > JAWOJF01. The sequence goes on from JAWOJF010000269.1 coordinate 19,971, forward strand.
CTTATCTGTTATCGGGCGCATAAGATTCCCTACTATAAGTGCATTAGCATAATCATCAAAAAAGATTACAACACCGGAAAGCCAGCTCGAAATCATAGTGGACCTTCTTGAAATTGCCAGCCTTGTAATAAGATTAGCAATACCTTTTGTACCACCGCTTTTTGATATAAGGCCTATAATGCCGCCGAATAAAAATGTGAATACAAGTATTTGTATATGGGATTCATCATTAACAGCACTTACAATTTCTGTATCAACCAGTCTTAGTATTGCAGTTAAAGGGTTATAGTTATAAATAAACACTACCCCTATATAAATTCCAAATAACAGCGATATAAGGACCTGCCTGAAAATTAAGGCGAGAATTATTGCAATAAGAGGTGGTAAAATGCTCAGTATCCCGGGTATAATTCTGATTGCAGCGGAAGGAAAGCCGGTTAATGATATATTGTAATTACCGGTATTCTCAAGGATGAGGGTGGTATCCACTTTGCCATCTGTTACATTTACTAATATGGTTTTTGATATAGTTTCACTGCTAAAAATTAGATGCGCACTTTCTGAGGTATCCGGGAGTCCTTCTGCAGTCACAGAAAAGTCTATCCCCTCAAGAGCTACTTTTGAAACACTAATGGATTGTGCCCTTACCGGAATGCTGCTAAGACACAAAATGATGGCTAAAACTAGTGTTTTCAAATAGTCTCAGAATATTAAGTTAGTTAGTAATACCGGCACTGATACTACCGGGAAATATAACAGTTAGTAAAATAAATCAAAAATATTTGGAATTTTTTCTTAAATTATACAACATTATTTATGAAGAATATACTAATCTTACTATTGGGTGCCGGATTTTTATTTTTTGGCTGTACCTCAAAAGAGGATGCTGCAGACCATAAAAAACCTGCAGCCGAAAGACTTACACAGCTTGTATTAGATGCAGTCAATGGAAATGAATCTGCAAACGATTCATTATCAGACTTGTTTGATTATTCAATGCCCCAGCCCGGTGACCTTAATAATTTAATTATTGACAGTTTAACATTACTTTCCGGCAAGATATATTATTTCCTCCTGGTTGAACATAATAATCCGGTCTATAACCGGTTTGCTGTTTATGATTCAGCATTAAATGTTTACCTGGTGGATAAATCTCTGAATGGTAACCTTTCACTCTCCAAGAACGATACCATTGCCCCTCATTTGGTAAGTATAAAGGAGGAGTTTGTTTCCAAAGATACATTAAAGCTGGAAAGACTGTCACTATACAATTTAGATGATTCTTCCGTTGTTCTTGTTTTAAGGACCTATTTAAAATTAAATATGCCCAGAACTGCACATACTCAAAACATAGAAGAAATATCTGAAGACAGGATTAAAACATCAATAAAAAGTTCAAGATCTTCAATAATTAATAACAAGGGAGATGTGTTCTTATACAATGAGAGTGCAAGAGCATATTTAAGTCAGCAGGATATATTCCATAAATTTGTTATTAATGAAATAAAAAACTTTAACATTGTAACTAAAAAGCCGGAAATTACAGATGAGCAGTCGGCATTAAATTCAGTGGGTATAACACCGGGATCAGATACTATAACCTTTACCGGAAATACGAATAACAAAATGGGCTTTTATCTTACTCTGGATGAAGGATGGAAAGAACTAAATAAAATAGGCATCACAGAACATCTGAAGCGAAAATTTACCGGTACCCGCTATTTGAACAGTACTATTGGCGCAACTATATCTGTAGTTCAGCTTGCTCCTGAAGATTCTGCAGAAATGTATATTAATTATAATCTTACAACCCTTGGTGAAATAAAATATAAAGTGCGGAATTCGGAAAAAATTGAAACAGGAAAAGACTTTGTCCAGTTCTTTGAATTTTCATGCGGTACTAAAAAATATCTTATGATTTTTGAAGCTTCAAAATATACTTATGAAAAATATAAGCAAATGTATGTTGATATAATTAACTCATTTAATATGGATTGCTGATGTATAAACTGCTTATTTTTTTGAAAAAGACAGATGAGGTAAAGATACTGGATCACTTTAATAATTTTATTTTAAAAAGTATATCATCAGTTGCAGGCGCTGAAGTAAAATCTGCTAATGTTGAAAGCAATCTCCTTCTTGAGGAGAAGTATAGTAAATTCTGCGAGCTTACCGCCGGGTCAAAGGAAGAGATGGATAAAAAGATGAGCTCCCCGGAAGGTAAATCTTTAAATAAAAGTTTAACTGATTTTCATCAGTTTATTACAGTAATCCCTATTAATTACAAATAACATTTCAAATTTATATGAATATTTATTTTATAAGGCATGGAGACGCAGAGCGTCCTTCTTCAAGCACCAATGATTTTGACAGAAAATTAACAAAAGAAGGCAAAAACTCTTTAAAAATTGCAGCAGTAAAATGGAAGGACATCATTCATTCATTTGATTATATTGTCACTTCGCCGCTCGTCCGGGCTGTGCAGACTGCCAAAATAATTGCTGAAGTGTTTGATTATGAAGATGAAATTATTAAAGACGATAAACTTGCAGGGGGCGGTAAAACTGAAGATATTATTGAAATTGCAAATGCTCTTGATGGTGAAAATATTGCCTTTATCGGGCATCAACCTGATTTTTCTCATTATGTCTCTGATCTAATTTCCATTAATGGTGCACATATTGAATTTAAAAAAGCTGCAATAGCAAAGATTTATTTCCATAATAGAATGGAACTAACCAAAGGGATGCTGGAGCTTCTTATTCCCCCTGCAATTCTAAGGTAAATGTTATTGAATTCAATTAGGATGTTTTTTTGACTTTTGGCTTATTTTTTCAAATCTTTACACCCCTGATTTTTAGTTTAAGCCGGTTAACAGGTTAGTACCCAACTCCGTCAGGTCCGGAAGGAAGCAGCGGTAAGTATGACCCTGTGTAGCCGGCTTTTTTAATACAAAGTTCCGAAAAATTATTTCCTTTTTGCAGTTTTTTCCTTGCGGTCTGCAACTTTTTGTTCCCTTAATGTATTTCTTTCCCAAAAAACACCGTCTTCATATCCCTGGATTGATTTATTTGCTTCGGCAAGGGCTAATCTTTTTTCCGTAAGGCAGCAATAATATTCATCCAGTTCAATACCGGAAAACTTCCTGCCAAGCTTTTTTGCAGTAACAGCAGTAGTGCCCGAACCAAGAAACGGATCAAAGACAAAATCATTTTCATTTGAGCTTGCAAGAATAATTTTAGCTAACAGCTTTTCCGGTTTCTGGGTTGGATGGTCTGTATTCTCCGGCATGGACCAGAAAGGAACGGTGATATCTGTCCACAAATTTGATGGGTGTGTAATCCTGAAATTATTATTCCCCTTTTCTTCTGCAGTATACCAGTCTTTAGGCACACCCTCTTCATTTTTATAGGGTGCAAGAACTTTTCTCCTGATCTTAACATTATCCAGGTTAAAAGTATAATTGCTGCTTTTAGTACAAAACCAGATATCTTCCGAACAATTTTTCCAGTTATACTTAGCCCCTCTCCCCTTTTCTCTTTCCCATGTAATCCTGTTCTGAACAGTAAAATATTTTTTTACAGCATTAAAAACGGCGATGGATGATTTCCAGTCACCGCATATATAAACAGAAGCTTCCTGCTTAAGCATTCTTACCATTTTAGAGATCCAGCTATCAATCCATCCGGTATAATCATCATCATTCATTTCTTTGAAAGAGGTATTGTTAAATGTTTTATGCAGGTTATACGGCGGATCAATAAAAAGCAGATCTATAAAATTATCAGGCAATAAATCCAAAACCTTAAATATATCCCCATTAATTATTTTATTTTCAAACTGCTGCAAAGATAGCTGATTATCAGGTTTTAACAGCTTTTTGTTTAAAGAATTGATTTCATCGGATGTTAGAGTAAGAGTTCTGTTTAACGGAGCTTTTGCCATTTTTTTGATTCTAGTCTAATTTAAAAATTTAAAGAACCCTGCTGTATTTTTCCTTAATAATTTCAAGCTCCCTTATTATCATTTCCAGCTTGCTAATAAGCTCATTGGAATACTTCTCACATTGAGGAGTAATAACCCCTTCTTTAGCAGATGTTTCCAGCTCATGGCTTATCCGGGCAATATCATCAATACCAAGTGTCAAACTGCTTCCCTTAAGCTTATGCGCATGAAACTGCAGTTGATTATAATTCTGATTAACAATAGCGCTTCTTATGCTGCTAATGGTTTTAGGAATATCCGAGATATAGATATTCAAAAGTTCGACAAGAAAACCAACATCGGCTGATGTTTCAATATCCTGTAAAAATGTAATCTTTTCCTCATCAATAACTTTTGTACGTGATTTTACCTGTTTAGAATGACCGATGTAAAATTCTTTTTGCCCGTTTATAATTTCTGCCCACTTAATAAGCATAACCTGAAGCTCATCTATTCTTACAGGCTTGGTAAGATAATCATCCATCCCTGCAGCAAAACACTGTTCTTTGTCTCCCTGCATTGCATTGGCAGTCATTGCTATTATCCTGGGACGTAAATCATCATGGAATTCATCTATAATATTTTTTGTTGCCTCATAGCCGTCCATTTCAGGCATTAGTATATCCATAAAAATTATATCATAACGGATTTTCCGCGCGGCATCAATTACTTCATAGCCGTTTCCGGCTGTATCAACTCGGTAGCCCATCCGTTCAAAAATCCTTAATGCCACCTTTTGATTAATAATATTATCTTCAGCAAGCAGAATTTTCAGGGGAATTTTTTCAGCCAGTTTGTCATCTATTTTATGATAGCTTTCCTTGTTTTCTTTAATACCGGCACCGGGAGCAACAGCAGTATTAAGGGCTTCAAACAATTGAGCATGCCTGATTGGTTTGCTTAAAAAGGCCGTTAACTTAAGAGAATGGTATTCGGCAGGATTTTCTTTTTTCCCAATTGAGGTTAAAATAATTATTGGTACATCTTTGCCTGCCTCTGTTCTTCTTATTTCCTGGGCCAGAGTTATTCCATCCATAACAGGCATCTGGAAATCAAGAATAACTGCATCAAAATGTTTATTATCCCTGAATAACTGTACAGCTTCAAAAGGATATTCCACAGTCCGGCTATTCATTCCCCAGTTCTCTGCCTGCACAGTTAATATGTGGAGATTCGTCCTGTTATCATCTACAATCAGAACACTTTTCCCTTTTAGAAGTTTTGTACTGCCGCGAAGATAAATTTTTGATTGTGAAGGAACGGACTGAGCCTCAATTGAAAAATAAAAAGTAGTTCCCTTGCCTACTTCACTTTCCACCCACATTTTACCATTCATTAATTCAGCAAGTCTTTCGCTTATTGCAAGCCCCAGCCCGGTACCGCCATGTGTCCTTGTAGTAGAAGAATCGACCTGGCTGAATGATTTGAACAGACGGTTCATTTTCTCTTTTGGAATTCCAATACCGGTATCTTTTACGGAAAAATATATTTCATAATTGCACTCTTTAATTTGTTTAGCAGAGGCAGAGACAAATACCTCTCCTTTTTCTGTAAATTTAATTGCATTACTTACTAAGTTAGTAAGAACCTGCCTGAGCCTTGTAACATCGCCGGTAATAGTAGATGGTGTACCATCTTCAATCATATAGGCAAGGTCCAGGCCTTTTTCACCGGCTTTTGAAGCAAGCAGATCTAAGGACTCCTCAATACAATCCCTGAGATCAAACGGCTGCTTTTCAAGATCCAGTTTTTCCGATTCTATTTTTGTAAAATCAAGAATGTCATTAATAACAACAAGAAGCTGGTCACCGCTTAATCTAATAGTTTCAACATATTCTCTCTGCATTTCGGATAAGCGGGTATCAAGCAATAAGCCGGTCATTCCTATAACGCCATTCATGGGTGTTCTGATCTCATGGCTCATCAAAGCAAGGAACTCGCCTTTTGCCTTTAATGCATCCTCCGCAGTTTTAACTGCAAGGTCAAGTTCACTATTCTTTTTAACAAGTTCATCACGAATATTATTTTTCTTAAT
>JAWOJF010000315.1:0-4254 GCA_046481785.1 Ignavibacteriaceae bacterium
GAAAAATCGTCGAGCCAGTCTTTGTTTTTTTCAGTAAAATTTTCCAAATCCTTCTTAATAAGCCTGGGATTCTTTTTATAATTATCAAAGGCTTTTCTTAAGATTTTCTTTTTATAATCAATAACCGGCCCATAGTCTACATGCGAGGGGTCATGATGTGAAATTTCTTCTAAATCGGAGTCAGACAGGAAACCAACATCACGAAGTTTTTCAGGGCTTATTAAATTCGGATTTCCCGCAAAAGCAGAAAAGCACTGATAAGGCGAATCACCATACCCGGTAGGGCCAAGTGGAAAAACCTGCCAGAGTTTTTGGCCCGATGCTTCAAGAAATTTAATAAAATTAAAAGCTTCATATCCAAGATCGCCTATACCGTATTTCCCAGGTAATGATGTTGGATGAAGTAATATTCCGGCACTTCGTTCAAATCTCATATAATCCCTTTTATAAATCAATCAAATATATCGAATCATAAAAAGTTTTACAAAACAAAGGAATTTACAGCACAAATTTTCAGCAGATAAAAAAACTCCCTGTTTTTGCAGGGAGTTGATTATTACTTAAAAATGAGTCAATATAATATTTATAAATTCGTAGTTATATTGAAAATAAAGAATTGTTATTTACATTCCGATTGTTAAACCGGCAGCTATATATGGATAATAACCCACACGTACCTGCACAGCCATTGATTCATTAAACCAGTAATTAAAACCTGCCTGGCCGCTGTAGAAAATACCTCCTGCTGAAGGTTCTGTCAGGTAAGCAGGTTTATTGCTCCCTTCAAAGCTGATGGAAGCGACATTATATCCTAAAGACAGTCCTACAAAAGGGTCAAACATCTCGCCTGGTGAAAAGTGATAATTACCCTGTGCTGCAACAATTATATATGTGTAAGACCATTCCCAGTCATTCATGCCAAGTTCCTCAGTTGAACCCGAATATGATCCGAACAGCCCAAGCTGAATATTTTCATCATATTTATAAAAATTGTATTCAAGAGAGATAGGGGGAATTGAACCGGTACCGGATAGTCCTCCTCCACCGAAACCAATAAGAACACCCGCGGTGTTTTTGCCGCTGTTAAACTGGGCGAATGAAGATGCTGAAGACAAAAAGAGCAAAGTTAGGAGAACCGGAAAAAAGTTTTTCATTTTTTTTTCTTTATAGTTGTTTTTAGTATAGTTTATTAAGTGAACAGGAAACCATAATTTTTTAATTTATTCACCATCGGCTGGTAAATTTCCCCTTTTCTTAAACCCAAATGTTGAAGCCCTGCCAAGTACAAATACAAAATCAATATGCCTGCTAAGCTCATAGGCAGATGCCATATCGGTTGCTGTAATAATATTGAAACCTTCTTTTGTACGGATTTCTCTCAGCTTTCTTAATTCAATTATGTCTTCATCCAGAACAAGGATTTTTTTTCATATTTATTGGGTTTTAACTCTTCTTAATCAAACAGCATACCAGTAATATTAAATTTTACCTAATGATAAAAAAGCTCTGTTATTAAAGTTTTATGCTTTAATTGTGTTTTTATTATGACATGTAGGGAATCTTTTGTGTCGGGGAATAGAGACAGAAGATTTAATATCTAAAGCACTGGTTAATTAAATATTGATTTACCCCTGGGATTATTTTTTTGCGTGAGTCAGTTGCTCCCCTAATTTAACCTACCATGGATAGGTTTCGATGACTCATAAATAAATCTGACTATTAAAAATATCAGAAGAAGAATAAATAATTCTTCTTGACTAAGATAGATAAACCAATTAATAAAAACACTTATTTATAGGTCACTAATTGCATTTATTTTGTCTGTTTATTAAGTTTTATTGCCTTAAGAAAACATTTGCTGCCGCTAAAGCTTTAGTACTTAGTTAAAATGGTTTTATGACTTTCCTGCCGAAAAAGCTTTTTAAATAATCTGTAAATTCTGATTAATAATAATTAACCTAAATTAAGGGGTAAAAAATCATGTCAATTAAAATCGGCCTGTATGATTTTTTTTCTAATACCATATCAGGATGTTTTTACCTGATATCAGTTTTTTACATAGGTGAATTTTACAAAGACAATTATTTTTATAACTATCATTATGATCTTATATCCATACTGATAATATGTTTTTTTGGTTATGTTACGGGCTTAATAATGGATCACCCTGCATGTTTTTTATGGTATAACCGGTTTAAACCTAAAAACATTAAAATCACTACCCTGCACAAATATCAAAAAAAATATCCCGAGTTCAGTTTCAGATTTAATTCAGACTACTTCCCAATTCTTCTGCAATACTTGAAAAATAAAAATGAAGAAGTAGGCCTTGAATGTACAAGGTTTGACAGTCTGCATATAATGATACGAAATTTCAGTTTTGCCTTTGTTATATTATTTTTTTCTGAAATAATAAAAATACTATCCGGAGATTTTACAATTATCAACTGGATTTTACTATTTACTTTTGCTGGTTTAGCAATAATTAGTATGCAAAGATCATTAAAATTCCTGGAATGGTATTTTGAAACCCTTCTTGAAAGTTATGCAGCCTTTGAATACAAACCTTCAGATTGGTTGGGAACTGAAAAAAGCAGCTAACAGTTTATAAATCTATTTCGAGCTGTGAAAGAAGTTTAACAGAAAAATTTTACCGTGTGAATTTTGAATAGTTTTTATGTACTTTAAATTAGCTTTTGTACAAAAAATATTAACTTATATGATAATAAATCCGGATTTTTATGAAAAAAACTCACCTGTTATTCATTTTGCTTTTATCCCTGATATTTAATACCAGTATTTTTGCTGAGGATGGCTATGAGCTTTGGCTTAGATATGCCCCTATTGAAACTTCACATGCTGAAATCTATAAAAGTTCAGTGAAAGGATTGATAGTTGAAGGGAATTCAGCTACTATTTCTGCAGCAAAAGATGAACTTCTGTACGGCATTCAGAGTTTATTAAGTTCATCTGTACCTGAAGTAAATTCTGTAAATAGTGAAGGAATAATAATAGCAGCAAATTATAAAAACTCGCAGCTTCTTTCTGAGCTGAAACTGGATGATAAATTAAACAATGCTGGTACCGAAGGTTACATTATTTTTAGTTCTAAAATTAATGATAAAGATGTAATTGTAATAACTGCTAACGAAGATATCGGTTTACTATATGGTGTTTTTCACTTCCTTCGGCTGATACAGACTAACCAGGATATTACAAATTTAAATATTTCTTCTGCTCCCAAAACAACTCTAAGGCTGCTTAACCACTGGGATAATCTTGACAGAACTGTTGAACGAGGGTATGCAGGTTTTTCTATTTGGGACTGGCACAGGCTTCCGGGCTATATTGATCCGCGATACCGGGACTATGCGCGTGCAAATGCCTCAATAGGTATTAACGGTACAGTAATTACAAATGTAAATGCAAACGCACTAATACTTACTCCTCACTATCTTGAAAAAGTTGCAGCTCTTGCAAATGTATTCCGCCCTTATGGAATCAGGGTTTATCTTACAGCTCGTTTCAGTGCCCCCATTGAAATCGGAGGTTTAAAAACTGCTGATCCGCTTGATAAAGATGTGCAGCAATGGTGGAATAAAAAAGCTGATGAAATATATTCATTGATTCCTGATTTCGGCGGATTTCTTGTTAAAGCAAATTCAGAAGGGCAGCCCGGCCCTCAGAATTATGGACGCAATCATGCAGAAGGTGCAAATATGCTTGCAGATGCTGTAAAATCTCATGGAGGTTCAGTTATGTGGCGCGCCTTTGTTTATGATAATGAAGTTCCTGTTGATCGTGCCAAACAGGCATATAATGAGTTCAAACCATTAGACGGAAAGTTCAGAGATAATGTTCTTATACAGGTTAAAAACGGCCCAATAGATTTTCAGCCGCGTGAACCTTTCCATCCGCTTTTTGGAGCAATGCCTCTTACTCCTCTTATGATGGAATTTCAGATTACGCAGGAATACCTGGGACAGGGTACAAGCCTTGCCTATCTTGCAACTATGTATAAGGAATGCCTTGATTCAGATACTTACGCAAAAGGTGAGGGTTCAACTGTTGCAAAGGTGATTGACGGAAGTCTTGATAACCATACTTTATCCGGAATGGCAGGAGTATCTAATATAGGAAATGACAGCAGGCCGAGAAGCCGGCGGACGGGGTAATCGTACTCGGGTCGCGTCACGAGTCGGAGGCCGCCGGCGACGCGGTCGAGGCGCACGCCGCGGCCCTCGGTCGCGCAGG
>JAWOJF010000036.1:0-8555 GCA_046481785.1 Ignavibacteriaceae bacterium
CGTCTTCTGTCCATTCAGAAAATACAACTTCACAAACCAATTTCGGTTCAACCCATGTAACAGGCGTATTTGTTTTTGGTTTTTTTTTAAATGGTGAGGTCTTTGTAACAAGAGGATCAAGTTTTTGTTTTATTTCTTTTAGAGATGTATCATTAAAACCGCCGCCTGTATGGCCTATATATTTTAGTTCGTTGTCTTCAAAAGTACCAAGCACAAGCGCTCCAAATGCCTTCCTGCTGCCGCGCGGTTTTGTGAATCCTGCAATAACAGCTTCCTGCCTTAACTGCGTTTTCATCTTCAGCCAGTCTTTACTTCTTTTATTTACCTGGTAGGGGCTTGACTGCCTTTTTGCAATTATTCCTTCAAGAGCATTTTGCCCAGCAGCCTCAAAAAAAGCTATGCCATCAGAAATAATATGGTCGCTATACTTAATTATATCTGATTCCGGGAGGAATTCTTTTAATATATTTTTTCTTTCAATAAGCGGAAGATCTTTTAAATTATGTCCGTCCAGGTAAAGAATATCAAAAACAAAATAAACCAGGTTCCCTGCACCCGTTCTCTGGTAGTTTTGTAATAGCTGGAACTCAGATTTCCCTTTATCATTAAGCACAACTACTTCACCATCAAGTATAACTTTGTTATCAATTTTTTTCAGGGCTTCGGCAACTGGTGAAAATTTTGTATTGAAGGAAAGGTTTTTTCGGGAATGGAGATTTACTTTACCATCATTTATTTCTGCAACCGCACGGTAGCCGTCCCACTTTATTTCAAAAAGCCAGTCCGGGTCATCAAAAGGTTCTTTAACTAAAGTTGCAAGCATAGGCTTAACGGAGGCAGGCATTTTTGATTTTACGCCCGGCAGATCTTTCCCGCTAAATTTACCGGGTGGAGTAGTCTTAGCTTTCTCAGATTTTTTCTTCTTGTTATGTCCATCCTGTAATTTTAAATCACTTAATGTTTTTCCCGATACAACAGATTCATCAAGCTGTGTAACATCCTCTTCTGTTGCAAACTCATCTTTTTTCTTAATAAGAAGCCACGAGTTCTCACCGCGTCCCTTCATTTTTACAAGGGCATATGCACCGTTCAGCTTTTTGCCGTGCAGTACAAATTTCAGATCCCCTTTATCAAGTCCGTTTCTTAAAAACTTTTCACTCTCTTTTTTATCATCAGTATCAAGCGAGTGGTAAGTGCCCTCGTCCCATATAATAACCTCACCGGCGCCGTAATTTCCATCAGGAATAATCCCCTCAAATGTTCTGTAGTCATAAGGATGATCTTCAACCATCATTGCAAGGCGTTTATCCTCCGGATTTAATGAAGGGCCTTTAGGCACTGCCCAGCTTTTTAATACCCCATCAAGCTCAAGCCTGAAATCATAATGAAGACGCGTAGCATTATGTTTCTGAACAACAAATTTTAAAGCATTTTTGCTCGTCTTTTTTGTTCCCGAAGGCTCGCTGGTTTTTTTAAAATTTCTTTTTTGTTTGTATTTAGCTAAACCCATAACATATTATATTAATGTAGCACAGGCTTTAGCCTGTGATTTTATAAATAATATTAATTTTTATTTTTTAAGAAAATTGAATAATCTGTTAAAAACTAAACCTGTTATTAAATCCCCAAAGGGATTTCGCCATTTGCTTTTTGTTGATATTACTATAAATATTTCATCTCCCGACGAGTAGGGAGATGAAATATTTATAGTAAGAATCTCAAAACATGAACCTAAATCCCTTTAGGGATGTAATAAGTGTTATTTTTCATTAAACTTTGCACATAAATAGAACATAAAATCTCTTTGGTTAACGCCTATACAACTCGCCTGAAGATGAATTGTTTATAACGGTATTTACAAAAATAATAAATAAACTCCCTTTGGGGATATAAGAGAAAACTCCATTCAATATTATAAAATCATAGGCTAAAACCTGTGCTGCAATTGCATTTTTTATGCTGCTGATTTTCTTTTCGTTTTTTTCCTGCCCTTAGTTCCTTTATCCTGGTCTTTCAGACTTTTCTTAAGCAATGTCATCATATCAATAACCTTTGTAGGTTTGGGTTCTTTGCCTTTTGTCTTCGGCTTTTTCCCTTTGGCTTTATCTTCAATTGTCTTTTTTAAATCCTCAATATAAGTATCCTTATACTTTTCCGGTTTAAAACTTGCAGAAAGTTGTTCAATTAAAGATAAAGCAAGATCAATTTCCTTTGCCCGCACCTTTGTATCAGGAAGTTTCAGATCCTTAAAACCACGCACTTCATCCGCATACCGTATCTGGTTAAGAACCAGTGCATCATCCTGCGGTTTTACAATTCCAATATGGCCGCGGTTACGTATAACATAACTTGCCACGCCAACCTTACCCGATTTTTTAAGCGCCTCCCTTAATAATGAATAAGCTTTGGCACCCCCTTTATCGGGTTCAAGGTAATAAGGCTTTTCAAAATAACGGGAGTCTATCTCTTCCTCTTTAATAAAGTCCATTATATCTATGGCGCGCGTCTGTTCTATATTGGCATTTTCAAAATCCTCATCAGACAGCACTATATATTCACCATCAGAATATTCATATCCTTTAACAATTTCATTATAAGGAATTTCTTCCCCATCCTTTTCACAAACCCTCAAATATTTTACCGGGCAGAGATCATCTTTTCTTAACATATCAAGATCAAGCGAATGGCTCTGTGCACCGCTGTACAGCTTAACCGGAATATTTACCAGTCCAAAACTTATGGAACCAGACCATATAGAACGCATGTTTACTCCTTTTTCATTAACATATCTATTATATATCTATTTTGGTTACTGTACTGTTAACTATATCAAATAGCTGTCCACACATCGTTTCAACCCGCCCGGGCGGGGATTCATTTGCAGGTGGTAACGTTGAATTGAAATTTTTTACCTGGTATTTTCATTTAACTTAAAGGTAATTCGTAAAAACTTAACGTCTTTTTGATGAGTGTAAGATAGCATATTGTAATTAAACGTTTACAATTTAAATAATATCTCCTCCCGGGAGGGGTGCAGGGGCGGGTAGGTTCCTTAATATGGCAAGCAGATGCAGTACAAAAAGCAATTTATACTTTAACGGCTTCTGTTCCATGGGTAAACCTGATTCTCGGATAAGATGACATCTTTTTAAAAAGATGTCATCTTTAGTTTAAGTTAACAATAAATGTTTATTTAGAATTGTGTTATGATTAGCATCCCCGGGTTTAATAATAATTATTCAAACAAATCCTTTAACACTGTTTCCGCAGCATGGTATCCGCACATTCCATGTACACCTCCGCCCGGCGGAGTAGATGAAGAACAAATATATATTCCTTTAGCAGAAGTTCTGTAGGGAGTAAAGCTTAATGAAGGCCTTGTAAATATCTGGTCCCATGTTTGCGCGCCCCCGTTTATATCGCCTCCAATATAATTTGGATTATAATTCTCAAGGTCAGCAGGTGTGTGTACCTTTTGTGCCAGAATTAATTTCTTAAAACCTGGTGCAAACCGTTCTATCTGGTTCTTTATTAATTCTTCAGCATTCCCGCTGAAGTTCTTTGGAACATGACAGTATGCCCAAACAGTATGTTTATCTTTAGGAGCACGTGTGTTATCAAATAAACTCTGCTGTGCAACAATTAAAAAAGGGCGCGGGGATAATTTCCCCTGCCATGCACATTTTTCCGAACTAATTATTTCTTCCGCTGTACTACCAATATGTACGGTTGCTGTTTTCCGGCATGCTTCCGCTTTCCAGGGAATAGCACCATCCATTGCAAAATCCATTTTAAATGAGCCGGGACCGTATTTAAATTTTTTTAATGATGAGATATATCTTTTGGATAAACTATTGCCTGCAATATTTAGTAATTGTTTGGGGGTTACGTCAAAAAGATAAGCTTTGGCAGAAGGTAGTTCAGAAAGTGATTTTATTTCTTTATTTGTTTCTATCTCACCGCCAAGCGAAATAAAATACGAAGCCATTGCATCCGATAATGACTGCGTTCCTCCTTTTGGAAAAGGCCAGCCGTATTTGTGAGCATATATGGCAAGTACAAGTCCAATTGCTGTAGTTAAAATATTATTTAAAGGCAGAACAGCATGTGCAGCCAGACCAAGGAAAAAACTTTTTATCTTTTCATTTTTAAATCTTTTAATAAAACTTTCTGCAGGGAACAATGCATAATAACCAAATCTTGCAGCAGCAAAAGGATGTTTTGGTATTCTTAAAGGGCCCAGAAGATCACTCTCTATAAGATGCCAGTTTTTTACAAGTGGCTCCATCATTTTTTTATAAGCATCATAATCGTCACCAAAACACTCAGCAGAATCCTCTATAGATTTTGATATAGACAAAGCTGTTCCATCATCAAAAGGCTGGCATACTGCAGCAGGCGGGTGAACCCATTCAAGTCCGAATTTATCAAGCGGCAGGTTTTTTAAAAAAGGAGAACCAATTGCAAGCGGATGAATTGCTGAACAGATATCATGCTTAAACCCGGGCAAGGTTAATTCAGCGGTGCGGCCCCCTCCGCCTATGGTATCCTTTGCCTCAAATATTTTTACTTTTAATTTTTTCTGTGCCAGGCGTATTGCGGAAGACAAACCATTAGGCCCTGAACCTATTACTATTGCATCGAATTGCATTATTAACCTGCCTGGTAATTAAGAACAATGTTCAGAATAAATATTGGAGCTAATAATTATCAGATTACTAAATCCGGTTAATAGAAATTTTTATCCCATCGGTGATCTTTTAATTTTTCTACAAGTTCTGCGGACAGGCCTCCTTTAATTACACCGGAAATATTTGATACAAGATTTTTTTCTTTTCTCATCCCGGGGATAACAGTTGTAACGCCGTCAAAGCTAATTATAAAACGTAATGCCGCCTCTGCCAAAGATTCCGTTTCATGTTTAACTTCTTCCCATATTTTATCTGTTCTTTCTTTTACTTCTTTTTTCCTGTCTCCACTGAAATAATTATTTCTCCAGTCTCCCTCTGGGAACGTTGTATCGGGGTTTATACTGCCCGTAAGAGCGCCTTCATCAAAAGGGACCCTTGCAATAATTGCTATATTATTTTCACAGCAGAAAGGATAAAGTTTTTCTAATGGTTTCTGTTCAAAAATATTAAAGATCACCTGGTAGCTGTCTATCAACCCGGTTTTGCCGGCTTCAATCCCGTTTTCCGGCTGATGATCATTTATAGAAATTCCCCAGAACTTAACCTTCCCTTCTTTCTTTAATTTTTCAACTGCTTCTTTCCATTCATCCTTATCCGCCCATTTATCATTCCATACATGAAACTGCATCAGGTCAATATGATCCCTGTCCAGATTTTTTAAACTTTTCTCCACACTGCTAATTATATAATCTTTAGGAAACGATTCTTCGAGAGATGAACTATCAGATGCCGGCCATTCCATTTTTTTACTGGGAATTTTGGAAGCAATAAATATTTTTTTGCCTGATTCTTTTTCAGCCCTGCCAACAAGCTGCTCACTATGCCCTTCACCATATGCAAGAGCAGTATCATAAAAATTTATGCCTTCATCAATTGCTCTGCGCAAAACAGTTAATGATTCCTTGTCATCTGCGCCTATCCATTCCCCTTTACCCATACCCCATGTACCAAAACCAAGCCGGGTTACCTTTATTTCCGACTTACTAAAATTCTTTAATAACATTTTGTCCTCATTTCTTCAATAAACAAAAATATATTTAAATAATGTATAATTCCCGTGCAGGTTGAATGAATCACATGTCATGGAAATGCATATCACTAATAATTTATTTGTGTTTTTCACCCGTGTTTAATTATGATCCCCAACCATTAATTAAACACAAAGTCTAATTATTAGATTATCAGGGGAAGCAAATAAAAATGTAACGGGGGTGATTAAAAACAGCTTAAAGGAAATGTGTATCTGAAGTGAGGGTGATTTCCAATTTCTAATATATTACTCTCCTATGGGTGCCTCTTTATGGGGTGCCCGTTTTTTGCAATCATTAATGCATCTTGTATACATATTAAATCATGTCTGGTCTGCTGCCGTATAGGCGGCGTTACAAACCCCACCCCGCAAGCGCGATGCTTCCTTATGGATCCTCTGCGAGGATCATAAATATTATGCTCTGTTTTTCTATAATAATTTAACCTTTACGAGGTTAGGAAACATAAAAATTTGTTTGGTCTATAAACTGGTTTTTGTCTTAACCCCGTAGGGCCTGCCTGCCGGCATAGGCAGGGTTACATTATTTTAGTTATTGATGCACGCCCATACAACCAATCCTCGTAGAGGATTTATAAAATTATTTATTGCCTTCATCAGGTTTTATCACGGGTTTTTCAAAGATCTCATCAGGAATATCATTGCCGAACTTAACTTCATCAATTACTATCTGCAGCATTGTTTGCCCGCCCACTTTATTTTCCGTTTTAAAAGGAAAGACAAGGCCGTCCATATGCCTGTAGTCTGACATATAAGTTTCTACTTCAGTCTCGTTTCCCTGAAAATTTACCATGGTTTTTAATTTAACTATCATTGAATCTTCTTTACTTATATAATGCGAAATAATATTACTATCCGGCCTGATTACATTTATTACATGCGCCATTTTGCCGTTAACAGAATCATCCGGCATTAGTTCAAGCTTATATCCTTTTTCTTTATAATTATATAAAAAACCGTCCATGTCGGATTGTTCTTTCATTTGGTCTATTTCACCTTTACTCATATCACGTACATCATTAATACCTGCAAAAGGATTTATTGTCCATCCTTTTTCCCCGTTATGAACAGATATAAAAGTTGTTCCCTGGAATGTTCCTTCCATTCTTCCTTTATGAGGCCTTTTCTGATATAACATAACAGGTATCTCTGCACCCCCCTGGAGCAGCCTTCCCTTTATAGTTATGGTCTGTACAGTAGAAAGCTTTTCCTGGTTTACTGCGGTATAGTATTTGTTTAAAACATCCTCAAGTGTCTGTGCGTTTACGGCAAAAGCCATAATTATCACGGAAAAAAGTATAAGGACAAGTCTTTCTATTTTCATGAATCTCCTTTATAATTAACAATTTACAATTAACAATGAACAATTAAACAGGTTGTATTTGTCCGTTTAATTTTTTTATTCAACAGTATTAAAATGAAGTTTGGGCCTTTTACTGCTGTCAGGGTTTTCGGAAGAATAAAATGAAAAATCCAGTGCTCCTAATGGGCGAATAAGTAAACCCTTTGTTGTTCCATCAAGTAAACGCTGCATTACTGGTTTTGATAAAGTGATATAATTTTTACCGCCGGGCTCATCACTGGGTTCTTTATCAACTGTCATCTGCTCATTAAATATCTCCGGATATTTTTTCCCCTGCATAAAATTATTATACGTTACTTCGGTCTGCTCCCACTCCGGATCACCGCCAAGGATTTCTATCACCCGGACTTTACCGAATTCTATTCCAAATTCTTCACCGTATGCTTTTATATAATCCCCTCCTTTTGTAACAGAGTATGTGGTTAATTCCAGTATACCGGATGTATCTGCTTTCACATTTTTAAATTTTGCCGGATCCCACCTTAAAACTGCCCATTTATTTGTATTAACCGTTAATACATTTGCGTTTTCATTTTTTTCTTTAACACTCCAGTTATTAAAGTTAACCTCAGGAAAATCACTAACAATTAAAGCATCATGAACAGCATCATAATGATTTGAAAAAGTATTTAGTTCCGGAACAGCCGGATGATAAGGGATCTGCACTCCTTTATCGGGGCCCGCAGTACTAACATTTACTATATCAGCGCGGTAATAATCCAGATCTACATAATACTTGCCTAATCCATAATCAGTTGCAGCAAGCTGTACATACACTGTATCTCCCGGCTGGGCATCAAACTTTTTAGTTGTCATGCTGATTACATGCCAGTTAGTTGTATCCGGAATATCAAACTCCATTAAGTCTTTATGATAGTCGGTTGTCCTGTTGTGATTAACCATAAAATTAACCCGGCGCGGTGCATTATGGAGACGCACTTTTGCCTCTACCCGAAGCTGGTAAGATGTATCTTTTAATTTATTTAAATCAAGAAAGGAAGTAACATCGCGTTTAATTAACGTCCAGTACACATTATGTTTATCCTTTGTTCCATCTACAACAATAGTAGCATAACCATCATTCTGCATAAAATCCATTTCGGCAGAGCCGTCACCGGTAAAGAAAAACCATCCGTCAATTTTGTCTTTATCAAAATTATCTAAAAACTGTGCATGGCAGAGCCCGGAGGTAATAAATAAAAAGACTATAAGTTTATGTTTAATTATTGACATAAAAATCCTCAAACCCATATTTTAAGATAATTTCACTTATAAATTAAGTAATAAGTGAAACTTAATCCTAAAGAAACCTGTTTGTTTATAAATCCCAACACTTATTTCTTTGTCTCTGTGGCCCTCTGTGTCTCCGCTGTGGGGGCTTACATGATTGCATCATTTAAAATAAAAGAATCTCCCGTGTGTGGGAGATTCTGTACAATTAACTTCCTGTTAG
>JAWOJF010000002.1:0-24224 GCA_046481785.1 Ignavibacteriaceae bacterium
CCCGAAGCTTCAGAAAAAACTAAAACCGTTTATCAGAAGAAGCCTGCTTTTAAGCCGGTAAATCCGAAAAACGGAAACCATGGAATTGCTCTTGAACTTTCACAGGGCGATTCTGTAACAAAAGATTTTGAACGTTTTTAGATAACTAAATAAAAGGAGAAACAAATGAATACCTCAATAACAGAAGTAAGGCAGTACCTTACGTTCAAACTTGCTGAGGAAATTTTTGGTGTCGATGTAGCCCAGGTAAGAGAAATACTTGACTACATAAAAATTACCAAAGTACCTCAGACACCAGACTTCATGTGCGGAGTAATAAATCTCAGGGGAAGCGTTGTCCCTGTTGTGGACATGCGCCTGAAGTTTGATCTTGAAAAGACCGAAACTACAGTAAATACATGTATAGTTGTGGTTGAAGTAAACCTTAACGGCGAGAATACTATACTTGGTGCACTTGTTGATTCAGTTCAGGAAGTAATTGAACTTGATCCGGCAGAAATTGAACCCGCACCAAAGATTGGTACAAAACTAAAAACCGACTTTATCAAAGGAATGGGGAAAAGAGATGATAAGTTCATCATTCTGCTTGATATTGATGCAGTATTTTCTTCAGAGGAATTAATCCTGACACAACAGGTAAATGGACTTGTAGCAGAAGAAATCTCTAATTAAAATTTTTTTATAACTATAGGGGCGCAGCAAGGAAAATGATTTACAATGAAATGGTTCTACAATCTTAGAATAAGCGTAAAACTTATATCCGCATTTATACTGGTTTCAGGTATAACCGCTTTTGTCGGGTTCCAGGGTATGACCAATATGAGTACAATAAACGATATGCTCAATAAACTTTATGAAAATGAAATGCTGGGTATATCATATCTTAAAGAAGCAAACGTTGATCTGATTTATTTTAGCAGGGCACAAAATAACTTTCTCACTTCTGCCGATCAGGAAGAAAGAGACAGACATTATTCGCATATGGAAAAATATGAGAGCCTGCTTAAAGAAAACTTTGAAAAAACCAAGCCATTGATCCACTCAGAACAGGGAAAGGAGCTGCTGGACCAATTTGAAGGCGAATGGAACGCATATAAAGCAATTGTTGAGAAAGTAGTAAATCTCGCAAACAGAGAAGGTTTTACTGATAAACGGGAATCCCTTGATTTGGCAAGAGGAGAGGGGCGTAAACAGTCTGATCTTGTTGATACTATTCTTTCCCGCCTTTCAAGAATAAAGGAGGAGAATGGAAGGACGTTCTACAGTGAAAGCGATGAAGTCTATGCTGAAGCTAGAAGTTTTATGCTAATGCTAATTTTTGGTGCAGTAGGCATCGGTATAGGATTTGGAATTTTTATCTCAAGAATTATCAGCAAACCTTTAGTTAAAGGTGTAGATTTTGCCAAAGTTGTTGCAAGTGGTGATTTAACGCAAAAAGTTGATATAAATCAGAAAGATGAAATAGGTGAACTTGCCTCTGCACTTAATGATATGGTTGATCACATTAAAGAGGTAGTGGAAAATGTAAAAGCAGCAGCAGATAATGTTACAGCGGGAAGTCAGGAGCTAAGCTCAAGCTCTGAGCAGATGTCCCAGGGAGCAACCGAACAGGCAGCAGCGGCTGAGGAAGCCTCTTCATCAATGGAACAGATGAGTGCAAATATAAAACAAAATGCTGAAAACTCTCATGAAACAGAGAGCATAGCTCTAAAATCTGCTGAAGACGCTAAAGAAGGTGGCAAAGCCGTTTCAGATACAGTTGTGGCAATGAAAGATATAGCCGGCAAAATTTCAATTATTGAAGAAATAGCCCGCCAGACAAATCTGCTTGCACTAAACGCTGCTATTGAAGCCGCCCGTGCAGGTGAACATGGAAAAGGTTTTGCGGTTGTTGCCTCCGAGGTAAGGAAACTTGCTGAGAGAAGCCAGACTGCTGCTGCCGAAATCAGCAAACTTTCATCTTCAAGTGTTCAGGTAGCCGAAAAAGCAGGACAGATGCTTACTAAGATTGTTCCCGATATTCAGAAGACCTCTGAACTTGTTCAGGAAATTTCTGCAGCAAGTAACGAGCAGAACAGCGGCGCTGTACAGATTAACGGAGCAATACAACAGCTTAACGAGGTAATACAACAGAATGCTTCAGCTTCTGAGGAAATGGCTTCAACCGCCGAGGAGCTTTCAAGCCAGGCGTTACAGCTTCAGAATTCTATCTCATTCTTTAAACTGGATTCTAATCAGGGACGTAAGAAACAGGATTACAGTTTTGCAAAAAAGAGTGAGATTTCTGCAGGTAAACCAATTGCAAAATCATTTTCTTCAAGCACAGCACATATTAAAACGGAAAAAAGCTTTGGCATGCACAAAGTCGGTAACGGCAATAGTGACCTTATTAAAATGAACAGTAATGGCGATAAACCAGACCATGATTTTGAAAAATTCTAATATCATTTCCGGGGCAGCCTGAAGGCTGCCCTTAAAAAATTACACTTTTAGAGAATATGCTTAATACATTTATTTCAGAACATAACACCTATCTTACAAAAGATGACTTTGAAAAACTAAGCAGGTTTGTTTATAGCCAGTGCGGTATAAAAATGCCGCCGATTAAAAAAACAATGCTTGAAACCCGGTTAAAAAAAAGGCTTAAGGCTACAGGTTTAAGTACATTTCCCGATTATATCCATTATCTGTTCAGTTCTAAAGGTTTAACTGAAGAACTGGTTCACATGATAGATGTTGTTACAACCAACAAAACAGACTTTTTCAGAGAACCGGCACAATTTACTTTTCTTGCTCAAAAAGCATTACCCGAACTGGCAATGCATTTTGGTATAGGTGTGGAAAAAAGGCTGAAAGTCTGGAGTGCAGGTTGTTCAACCGGGGAAGAGCCATATACACTTGCAGTGGTTTTATCAGAATTTGCCAGGAGCTTTCCAAAGTATGACTATTCAATACTTGCTACTGATATTTCAACCAGGGTTCTTGAGGCTGCTATGACGGGAATTTATGATACTGAAAGAATTGCAGTTATTCCAATTGAATTAAAGAAAAAATATTTCCTGAAGGGAAAAGATTCTCAACGGGATAAAGTGCGTGTAACTAATGAGCTCCGCAGGCAGGTACTCTTCCGCAGGCTTAACTTTATGGATGATGATTATAAGCTGGTAGAAAAACAGGATATTATCTTCTGCCGTAATGTAATTATTTATTTCGATAAAGATACCCAGGAAAGAATAATTAAAAAATTATGTGACTTATTAATCCCCGGGGGTTATATGTTCCTGGGGCACTCTGAAACTATATTAAAGATAGATATACCAATGGAACAGGTTGCGCCAAGTACTTATAAAAAATTCAAATGAAGCAATTAATTACAAGCTTACCTCTTGTATATGTAAAGCCGGGAGAATTTCATTTTAGCAGACATCCGGAACTAATTGTTACAATCCTTGGTTCATGCCTTGCTATAATTATGTATGATATTGAAAGAGGGATCTGCGCAATTTCACACAGTGTTTTGCCGGAAAAAAGTACTTATGCAAGAGATCCTGATAAAAACGATTATAAATATGTTGACTCTTCCATCCATTCCATGCTGAAAATTTTTGAAGATCATAAAATACCAAAGAGCAGGATAATGGTAAAAGTATTCGGCGGCTCCGAACAGCTTCATAATAATAAAAGGAAACAAGACTCAATTGGTAAGCAGAATATTATAATAGCAATGAATTTGCTAAAAAAGATAAACCTTAATACAGTATCAATGGATGTGGGAGGTACAAAGGGAAGAAAAATATACCTGTCTTCTCATACCGGAGAAGTTCTGCTCTCCAGGTTAAGCAGTATAAAAATTGTATCTTTAGATAAATTAAAAGTACCAGGCAGGAAAGTATGAAAAAAATTAAAGTTTTGGTTGTGGACGATTCTGCAATTGTAAGACAAGCGCTAAGTGAAATATTATCTTCCGATCCGCATATTGAAGTAATTGGTACTGCTTCTGATCCATATGTAGCCGCAAAAAGAATTAACGAAGAAATTCCTGATGTAATTACTCTTGATGTAGAAATGCCGCGGATGGATGGAATAACGTTCCTTCAGAAAATAATGTCGCAGCATCCTATACCGGTTGTTATCTGTTCAACTCTTACGGAACTGGGTTCTGCAACAGCATTTAAGGCACTTGAAGCGGGAGCTGTTGAAATAATTACCAAGCCGAAACTAGGGGCAAAGCAGTTTTTTGAGGAATCAAAAATAAAAATATGTGATGTGGTAAAAGCTGCGGCTATGTCTAAGCTTAAGAAAAAATATTCTGCGCCCATAGAGGTAGAACCTAAACTTTCGGCAGATGCAGTAATTTCAAGACCAAATGGAAATGCAATGGTACAAACTACTGAAAAAGTAGTTGTAGTTGGCGCATCAACGGGTGGAACTGAAGCACTAAAAACTTTCCTGGAAGCTTTCCCCCAGGATTGTCCCGGTATTATAATTGTCCAGCATATGCCTGAAAATTTTACAACTGCATTTGCTAAAAGGCTGGATGGTATATGTAAAATTTCAGTTAAAGAAGCAGAAGACGGCGATAGTATAATTCGCGGCAGAGCACTGATTGCTCCCGGTAATAAACATATGCTTTTAAAAAGGAGCGGAGCGCGTTATTATGTTGAAGTTAAAGACGGTCCGCTGGTAAGCAGGCATCGCCCGTCAGTTGATGTTCTTTTCCGGTCGGCTGCAAGGTATGCAGGGCAGAATGCTATCGGTGTAATAATGACCGGTATGGGGGATGACGGCGCCAAAGGAATGCTTGAAATGAAAGAAGCCGGAGCCTTTAACATTGCCCAGGATGAAAACTCCTGTGTCGTTTTCGGTATGCCTAATGAGGCTATTAAAGCCGGCGGAGTTGACAGGGTAACCTCTCTTAGTTTAATATGCTCAACAGTATTAAAACACCTTTCTTAATTTTTACTAATGAATAGAAGACCGGATTTTCCGGAAAAGATGACATCTTTTTAAAAAGGTGTCATCTTTAGTTTTAAAGGAATTATTGAATATTCACATCCATAAATTATATCTCTCTTTCCATTGGATAAATACCCGTTTCTTATTTATATTTAGTCTTAATAAATTTAAGTAATTATGATAAATGTAGTTATTGCCGATCCTGTCTTTCTTGTAAGAGAAGGATTGAAAAAGACCTTTGAAAGAAATAATAAGATAAATCTTGCCGGAGAAATTAAATCCCGGCAGGAATTCTGGAATAAACTGTCTGACAGTAAACCGGATATACTTATTACAGATTTTGATTATGATAACTTTATTGATATTGATGAGATGTTATCTGTTTTTGACAAACTTCCCGATACAAATATTGTTGTTATCTCTAACCATTCGAATAAAGAAAATATAATTAAAGTTATAAAAAACGGTGTACTGGGATTCCTGACGAAAGAATGTAACGGCGATGAAATTATCAGGGCAGTTAATTCTGTTTCAAACGGCGAAAAATTTTTCTGTAACAAGGTACTTGATGTAATTCTTGAGAAGCATTATAACAACAACAGGAAGCAGGGGAAATCAGAAAACTTAAGTGACAGGGAAATTGAAATTATAAGGCTGATTGTTGAAGGTTGCTCAAACCAGGATATTGCCGAAAAACTTTTCTTAAGTATCCACACAGTTTACACCCACCGCAAAAACATAATGAAAAAACTTAAATTTAAATCACCTGTTGAACTTGTTTTATATGCCCTCAACTCTGGTATTGTTAACAGTTCTGAATAAAATTCAAAAATCTTTTCATATCAAACTTCAATTCATTAATACCTAAATTAGGTAAATGCTACCGTAATCTTATAAATGATAACATAATTTGGTAAACCAAATTACCCGTAACAGTGTATTGAGTAATCATTTGCCTGCCCGTATGTTTCGCCACCAATAAATCACCAGCAAAAAACTAAAGATGATAGACAAAATCCTTTTTTGTGTACTGTTACTTATTTCTTTTGCAGTTACTGCGTTCTCACAGCAGGCTGCTATTACAGGGTATGTTTATGATGAGGAAAACATACCTCTTGAAAATGTTAAGGTATTTATTAATAATTCCGGACATGGTGCATATACAGATACAGATGGAAAATTTGTTTTAATAAATATACCAGGGGGGACATATTCTGTTACTGCTTCATTTATTGGGTATGAAACCAAAACAAAAACGATCGAGGTTAAAGAAGAATTAACATATGATCTGTCTTTTATTCTAAAGAAAAAAAATATTGAAATAAATAGTGTAGTGGTAACCGGAACCCGGACAAATAAGAATCTGCTGGATTCACCTGTAAAAACCGAAGTAATATCAAGCGAGGATATTCGTAACTCTGCCTTCACAAGGCTTGATGACATATTACTGGAACAGCCGGGCCTGGCACTAATTAATGACCATGGTAAAGGAATACAAATGCAGGGGCTGGATCCGGCATATACTCTTATACTTATAGATGGTGAGCCGGTTATAGGCAGGACTGCAGGAACAATTGATTTATCCAGGTTCTCAGTTTCAAATTTAAAGCAGATTGAAATTGTAAAAGGCCCTTCTTCATCGCTTTACGGCAGTGAAGCTCTTGCCGGTGTTATAAATCTTATAACAGAAACACCGGAGATGCCTCACCAGTTTGAGATTCAAACACTATATAAAACTAATAACATAATAGATCTCGCTGGTAATGCTTCCCTCAGCAATGAAAACTTTACGGCATCCTTATCTGTTGACAGGATGAGTTCTTCGGGTTATGATCTTACACCCAATACAATATCTCAAACCGCACCCGAATTTAATTCTTATACTATTTCTCCTTCTTTTTCATACAAGCTAAGTGATACAACTATTTTTAAATTTAACAGCCGTATTTTTCTTGAGGAACAGAACAATTCCGTGCTGATATCTTCAGGTGAAACCCAGAATTTAACTGATCAGGATGATAAGCTTACGGACTGGAATAACAGCCTGTCTTTTGAACATAAAATATCAAATAAAGTAAAATCAGAAGTAAAACTATACCTCTCCCGTTATTATACAGATTCAAAGTTAACTTATCGCAGTGGTGGTATATATGACCAGAGCAGTTTTGACCAGTATTTGTATAAGGGAGAGATCAAAAATGATTTTATTCTTAATGATAAAAATTACATCATTGCCGGCGGCGGTTATTTAAGAGAATCAGTTAAAGCTGACAGGATAGCCGACGGGGAAAAAATTAATACAAGCTATTTTTTCTTTGGACAGGAAGAATGGATACCAAATGAAATTATTGATCTTGTAATAGGAACCCGCTTTGACTGGCATAGCGAATACTCATCCAGGTTGAGCCCTAAACTTTCTATATTGATAAAACCATATAAGTTTCTTCATCTTCGCGGATCATTCGGCAGCGGATTTAAAGCTCCAACTCTCCAGCAGCTTTATCTTGATTTTACTAATCCGCAGGCAGGTTATAGTGTATTTGGTTCTTCTAATATTAAAGAATCATTTCAGAAGCTCCGGCAGGAAGGACAGATAAGCAGAGTATTAGTTGATCCTTCGGGTATTGAAACTATACGCGCCGAATACTCTCTTTCTTATAATCTGGGGCTGGAATTCTATCCATGGCCTTTTTTAAATGCGTCAGTTAATTTTTTCAGGAATAATGTAAATGATTTAATTGAGACTGTTCCTATTGCAGTTAAAACCAACGGCCAGAGTGTATTTGCTTACTTCAATCTAAATAAAATCTATACACAGGGAATGGAAACTGAATTAAAATACTCTCCGGCGGATGAGATTTTATTCTCTGTCAGCTATCAATACCTTGAAGCAGTTGATGAAGATATACTTCAGCAGGTAAGGAATAAAGAAATTTCAAAAGAAGGGGCTAACGGAAGAATAAGGCCGGTGCAGGAGTCAGAGTATGGAGGGCTTTATAACCGTTCAAAACATTCAGGTACAATAAAAATTGATTATCAAAATAAGGATGCAGGTTTAACTGCCAACCTAAGGGGAATAGTACGCGGCAAATATGGTTTTGGTGATATAAACGGGAATGGAATTCTTGATGACTATAGTGAATACGTCCCCGGTTATGCAATATGGAATTTTACAATTACAAAAAATTACTTAGATCATTTTACTTTTCTTTTTGGTATCGAAAATATACTTGATAAAACTAACGCTGCTTTTATTCCCTCACTGCCGGGAAGAATTATTTATGGCGGTATTCAATTCTCTATGTTCTAAAAATTAAAAAGGAGTTATTCTAAATGAAAAAATATTTTCTAATTATTCTTGCCGCGGCTACTTTAATGGTTGTTGGTTGTAAAGACGATAAAATAGTTGAGCCGCCCGCACCTGAGCCCGCAGCAGAAGAACGTACTGCCTATAATGTACCTGCTGATACCGGGGCACAAAATAAAACAACTTATTTCAGGTTTAGTGATAGTACAATAGTTACAGGGGCAGACACTGTTACAAATAAATGGGACATAGCTTTTAAAAGTACAACAATATATACTAACAGCGGCAGCAGCGGTCCCGGGCAGGGGGGTGCAGTAGTATTCAGGAACTCGAACTTTGAAGATGTACAGGCTGTACCTGATACCGGTATTAATACAGATGCTGTTGGTGCTCCTGCTGTACCAACAGGATCGGGAAACGGCTGGTATAATTATAATTTTTCTACCAATCTTATTTCTCCTGTTCCCGGTGTTGTAATTGTTATTCGTACCGGTGAGGGAAAGTATGCGAAAGTTCAAATATTAAGTTACTATAAAGATGCTCCTTCAAATCCAACTGGCACTGAACCTTCGCGGTATTACACATTTAAATATCTGTATCAGCCGGACGGATCAAAAAGTTTAGAATAACATTAAAAAATTATGTATGGAAGTGTATTATAGTAAAATCATTCATCCATACATCATTCAATCATTCAATTTTCAGCAAGAGAGGTAAAACATGAAAAACGTACTTTATTTTTTATTTATTCTTTTTGCATTTATAACAATGTTAACAACGTTTGCATTGCCGCAGGATAAAGTGGGGCTGCTGATACTTGCGCACGGCGGACACAGCAGCTGGGATGAAACAGTTACGCAGGCTGTTAAACCACTCAAAGAAAAATATGCCGTTGAAATTGCTTTTGGTATGGCCGATCCAAAAACTATGCAGGCAGGCATAAACAAACTTGAAGCACAGGGGGTAAATACAATTGTTGTAACTCAGTTGTTTATTTCATCCTACAGCCCGATTATAAGGCAGAATGAATATCTACTGGGTTTGCGTGATGAACTTGCCGATGAACCAATGATTATGGACCACTCCGGATTTTCCCATGGAAATAATCATGCAGATATGCAGAATACTCCTAATGTTGAGCTTAAGCCTCTAAATATTAAATCAAAAATTTTACTTACTGAACCGCTGAATGATCATCCGCTTGTTGTAGAAATTCTTTCTGAAAGAGTAAAGGAATTGAGCAAATCTCCTGTAAAAGAAACTGTTATTCTTGTTGCACATGGACCGAATGATGAAGAGGATAACAGGATGTGGGTAAGTACACTTGATAACATAGCCGATAAACTAAGGGCAAAATATACCGGCACAAACAGCTTTAAGAACATTTTCTGTATGACGGTACGTGATGATGCAGCTAAAGAAATTTATGAGGCCGCAAAGGAAAACTTAAGGAATATAGTTAGGCAGGCATCTAAAGATGGGAAGGCAATTGTTGTTCCTGTACTTCTTTCACAGGGTGGAATTGAGAAGGGAATTGTAAAACGTCTTGAGGGGCTGGAATATGAATGGAGCGGTAAAACATTACTTCCTCATGAAAATATAACAAAATTTATTGAAACATCAGTTGAAGGAGCATTAAAAACAGAGGCAGCCAAGTTGTAATTATGCCGCTCCTGACGCTGAAACATATTGTTGGTTAATAAATCTACTAAGGTACGGCTCCTGACGGAGCTTAAAAAAAAGAAAAATATTTAACATTTCGGGAATGATATTATCATAGCA
Source organism: Ignavibacteriaceae bacterium (assembly GCA_046481785.1). Taxonomy (GTDB): domain Bacteria; phylum Bacteroidota; class Ignavibacteria; order Ignavibacteriales; family Ignavibacteriaceae; genus JAWOJF01. Next base: position 10,046 of record JAWOJF010000002.1, read on the forward strand.
AAAATGCAGCCCGCAATAAAAACAAATAAACCAGTTCCGTTAGGAGCTGAACATTAGTAGAGCGGCACAAAATAATTAAAAAGAACTATCGCTAATTATTTCGTCAGACAAATGTTTCTCTTATTCATAGTAATTGGAGCAATAATAAAAGATATATAATTTTAGAAAGACCATAAATGTCCTCTTCTTTAACAGATATATACTAAAATTTAGTAATGGGATTATTATTTAAAAATATTATCATCTATGCATTACTTACAATATTTATCTTCTTTTCTTTAGGATCTGTAAATCTTATAGAAAAAGAAAAAACGGAAGGTGATGTTTGTAGTCTGTTAAATAATTGTTCCTGCTGCAGCATGAAGAAAAGTGAATCACCCTGCTGTTCAAACCATCAATCAGGATTTTCAACTAAAATAAACGTTCCATGCAGCCACCCCGGGTATGATGACATTCATCTGAAATTAGATCCATCCATTAAAAATATCATAGCAGAAGAATTAGTAATTGTATTAACTTCTTCATATATGGTATCTAATACAAAATCCGTATACTATGCTCAACAAATCTCATTGTTCAAACCTCCTCCGTATAACACGCCTGTTATTTCTATTATTTAAATAAACTGGTAGTATCCTTTACCTTAACAGGATGACTATGCCTGTATGTTCTGAGTGTTAATATCAGAATCTTAGGAGGATACTGTCCATATCTAAATGCACAAGGAGTATTTATGCTTAACAAGATAATTCCGCTGCTATTAGTATTAATACTGGCAGCAAACGGATTTGCACAGGAAAAAGATTCAGTAAAAAAATATGATCTGGATGAAATAATAATTAGCGATATACGTGAACAGCAAAATAAAAAAGAAATTACGGCAACCGTTGATCTTATAAAATCAAAAGATATAGAGCTTGTAAAACCCACCCACCCGTCCGGTATAATGGGAATGGTTCCGGGGGTTTGGGTTAATGTAACCGGCGGTGAAGGGCATATGACTGCAATAAGGCAGCCGCTTACAACAAACCCGGTTTATCTTTACCTGGAAGATGGTGTCCCTTCAAGATCAACGGGCTTCTTTAATCATAATGCATTGTATGAAATAAATATATTATCATCCTCCGGAATTGAGGTTACAAAAGGTCCCGGCTCAGCTTTATACGGCAGTGATGCAATTGGGGGAGTTGTAAATATTTTAACAAAGGCTCCGGGTGCCGATAACAGCTTAAATGCTGCTGTTGAAAGTGGTTCATTCGGGTGGATGAGAGGACTTGCGCAAGCAAACCTGAATATTGGAAAAGAAAGAGTTGCTGCTTCATTTAATGCTACAAAAACTGATGGCTGGCGTAACAGCACAGATTACCAAAGGTTTGCAGGTTCTTTAAGATGGGACCACATTGCGGGTAAAAATAGTTTGTTGAAAACAGTAATCTCTTTTTCCTCAATTGACCAGAATACTGCCGGCTCTTCTGCAGTTTCGAAAGTTGATTATTTAAATAATCCTGAAATTAACTATACTCCAGTTTCTTTACGAAATGTTAAAGCTTTAAGAATATCTGTTGATTATTCAAGAGAATCAGGAAACAGCCTTATAAGTATAATTCCATATTTCCGGTATAATGATATGGACCTTCTGCCTAACTGGTCTTTAACTTATGATCCTGCTATTTATAATTCAAAAAATAATTCTTACGGAATACTTGCTAAGTACAGGATAGAATTTAAAAATGTACAGACAAGACTTATTGCCGGGGCGGATCTTGACTTAAGCCCGGGAAGTAAGTATGAACGCCGGTTAAAACCGCTGCGGGAAGGTAAGATATTTACTTCATATAGCGAAGGGGAGGTTATATATAATTATGATGTAACATTTCGTGAAGCAGCACCCTACATTCATATTGAAAACTCGTCTGTGGAAAATCTTTTTATTAATGCAGGCTTGCGGATGGACTATGCGGGTTACAATTATAAAACTCATCTTGCCCCGGTTGATACGGGTAACTGGAGAGTACCCGGAAATATCGACATAAATTATCTCCATTTTTCTCCTAAACTTGGAGTTAGTTACAGTTTCAGCAGTTCATTAAATATGTTTTTCAGTTACAGGCATGGTTTCAGAGTTCCTTCAGAGGGGCAGATATTCAGGCAGGGTTCATCGGTTAATACTGTGGAACTTAAACCTGTAAAAGTTAACAGCTATGAAACAGGTATAAGAGGAAATGCAGGCAAATCATTTAGCTATGAACTCTCGGCATATTATATGCTTAAGAATGATGATATACTAAACTATAGGAATCCTTTTTCCGGCTTTACAGAATCACTGAATGCCGGTGAAACTTCGCATAAAGGAATTGAGGCAGGTGTATCGCTAAATATTATGGACGATCTTTCTCTTAACACTGCATACTCCTATGCTGTTCATAAATATGAAAACTGGGTTATTAGCGGTGCTGCAGAATACAGCGGTAAAGAAATGGAAACAGCTCCGCGTGAAATCGGCAACTTCAGGATAAACTATAGCAGCCCTTTTGCTTTTCTTTCATTTGAAATGGTAAGGCTGGGCTCATACTGGATGAATCCAGACAATAGTGTGAAATACCCCGGCCATAATCTTTTTAACTTCAGATTTAATGTACCGTTATGGCAGGTATTTGAAATATACGGTGCACTATTCAACCTCGCTGATACAAGATTTGCTGAAAGCGCTTCTTATACACCTCAGCGGGGGGAAGAGTTTGCACCGGGTATGCCCAGGTCATTTAATATCGGCTTAACTTATAAACTTAATTAAATAGAAAACTGTTATGAGAAATAAAATATTTTTTTTGTTCAGCTTATTTTTATTTGCAGGATGCGGCAATCAGGAACCAAATCATTTTAAACCAAACAGCAGCGGGCATGAGCACGCTGATCATAATAAATCTGTTAATACAGAACAAGCAGGAATGCCGGAAATAAATAAGGGGAGAACTCCTTCATTTGTCTTTGATGATGCTGGAAAATTATGGTGTGTATGGGCATTTGGAAAACATGTTTATGTAAGTTACTCTGATGATGAAGGCGGGAGTTATTCCGAACCCGTTAAGGTAAATGATGAACCACAGGAAATTGCGACAAACGGCGAGAACCGTCCTAAAATTGTCATTTCACCAAACGGATATATTTATGTATCCTATTCTATAAGTCTGGAGGAAAAATTTACAGGACTCGTGAAGTTTTCACGTTCAGTTGATAATGGAAAAACTTTTTCGGAGCCTGTTACTGTAAATGATGATAAAGAAACAGCCGGGCATAGTTTTGAATCTTTGGGAGTAAATAAAGATGGTATTGTTTATTTATTCTGGTTAGACAGCAGACTAAACAGGGCAGCTAAAAAAGAAGGGAAAAATTATAACGGCTCAAGTGTTTTTTATACGTATTCAGATGACGGAGGGCAAAGTTTTAAGCCGAATAAAAAAATTGCGGACCATACCTGCCAGTGCTGCAGGATAGCACTTGATTTTGAGCCGGATGGTAACCCGGTTATCATTTTCAGAGATATATATAATGAAAATGTCCGCGATCATTCTATGGTAAGGTTTACTGGTAAGGATAGCTTTACTAAACCGGAAAGAGTAACATTTGAAAACTGGAAAATTGACGGCTGTCCCCATCACGGCCCTTCTCTGTATATTGATAGTGAAGGCAGATACCATTTTACCTGGTACAATATGGAAGGCAATTCCGGTAAAATATATTATGCTGTAACTGATGATAAAGGAAAAATTTTTAAGAATAGAAAGGTTATCCCGAATGAAACTGCATCTCATCCGTATATAACCGGAATAAATAATAAGCTCTATCTTGTCTGGAAAGAATATAGAGATGGTAAAAATTTGATATCGGGTTTAACTTCTGATAATGGAGGCAAAGACTGGACGAATAAAAAAAATAATCTGTCTGTTGAAGGAAATCTTGATCATCCATTTTTAATTAAAAAGAGTAATAAAATATTATTAGCTGAGAAAGGAGATGATAAGATATTTATTGTAAAGATGTGAAATAATTGCAATGCCCGATAACATTTTAAGTAAAATGTAACAACTGAAAATGAAATCCCCGCCCGGGCACTCCCAGGAAGGGATATATAAATTACAATGCTAACTCTAATCTTGTTCCGAAAATAAATGAATGATCGTTACAATCACAGTTTACAGGGTTAATTACATACTGTATATCAGGTTGTATTTTAAGCCACCCGGTTAAATTAAACTGGTAAGTAAGCTCAAGTATGTGCTCAAATCTTTCCACAGGGGAATCTTCCTGTGCCATTAAATTTATGTAGGCATTACTGTTATGAACCGATGCTATTGCAAGCCCTATTACATCTTCATCTCTTCCGGGAATAATACCAGTATAGTGAAGACCTGCGCCAAAATATCCGTTAACCTGGTTAACATTATTATCGGCAAAACCTAAACGTATAAACCCTGCAAGTCCCTGTCCGGAACTCATTGATTCTTCTACAAGATATTTTTCTGCAGAAATATATGCGCCGTAATTACCCCTCTGATAAAGCTTATTTCCCTGTACATCCGGTGTTAATTTTTCAAATTCACTTGTATAATACCATCCACCAATTGAATATTTGAAATAACCGGGATTAAGTTCTTCAGAAGCACTTTTATAAGTTAACTCGCTTGATAAAAGCAAACCATCTCCATCATTAAAACGAACATAAGTTCCGTTAGGCCTTTCCGGATCTCCGGGTACACCATCAAACACTGCAGCTTTAATATCCCAGGATGAAGAGAAGTTGTATCTCACTCTTAAAGCAAGAGAAGTAGCAGGGAAAATTGAAGGCCCGTTTTGCCCGGTAAGTGCATACTCAGCACCTATACCATGGGATGGATTAATAAAAATGCCGGATGTTTCTCTTGTATCAAATTCTGAGTTCAAATCAAATAAACCGGCAAGAAGAGATAAATTATCATTAAGGAAATTTTGTTCAATCCAGAACTGGTATAACTTCCATGTTTCAAAAGCGGCAATGTTGCTTATGCCCTGTGCCGCTCCTGTATACTCAGTCGGGTCACTGCCATGATTTCCAAGAATGTGTGCATTTATTTTAGCACCGTTCCATCCTAAAATTTCATCAAGATTGAAATCAAATATAAGATCAATATTATCCAGGTAAACACTTTTTAATTCCATTCCGCCGGAAACATTTGAGAACACTTCACCTTTATAGTTCAACTCCATTCCTATGCCGGGAAGTTCACGGAAATGTGACAGTGTACTATTGTTTCCGGGAGTTTCTGACTGAGCATTTAGATTAGATAAAAAGATAAGATTAAGAATAACAAATATGTAAGTATATTTTTTCATAAGAGCCCCTGGTTGTTTTTTTGAAAAGACGGCTGGCTACATGGTTATAATTGCTTTGTAATCAGCCGCAATAAATCATTTAACTAAAACTTTTTTTGAAACAAGAACTTTTGCCGGGCAGTCGGATACCGAACAGGATGAACATCCTTTTTTCCTTACGAAGGACCGGTAGAATAAATAACCTGCCCCGGATAAAATCATTATGATTAGTAACAGATCTATAAAAGTCATTTCTTTAACTCCATCCTATTAAACTGCCTATTTGATATATTAACAGTGAAAATATCCATGCAACAACAAAGCCGTTTACAAGAGCAACACCATACCACTTCCATGTGCCGAACTCCTGTTTATATGCAACACCTGTAATTATACATGGCATATAAAGCAGTACAAAAACCATAAATGAAAAAGCTGAAAGGGGAGTGAATTTGGTTTTTATAACACCTTTAAGAGTATCCTGTCCTTCCTCCTCTTCGGCAGAGATAGTAGCTATATTAAAAGTTGAAAAAACATTTACCCCGGCATCATAAACCGCTCCCATGAATGATGCTCCCGCTTCTTTTACATCCTCAAGTAAATTCTTTTCTTCTTCAGGTTCATTGTCAACTTCATCAATATAAATTTCCGACATCGTGCCCACTACAATTTCTTTTGCTATAATGCCTGTAATTAGAGCAGAGGCTGCTTCCCAGTTTCCAAAACCGATTGGTTCAAGAACAGGTGCAACTGTCTGGCCTGCCATGCCAAGCAGTGAATCTTTTTTATTTTCCACACCCCAGGGAAGATTTAACAGGAACCATACAAAAATTGAAACTGCCAGAATGTAAGTCCCTGCCTTTACAAGGAAATGTTTTCCTTTTTCCCAGGTATGTATCATAAGACTTCTCATTGTAGGCATACGGTATGGAGGCAGTTCCATAATAAACATAGGGGACTCTCCCCGGAAGATTGTTTTTTTAAGGAGCAATCCGGTTAATACTGCAACTAAAATTCCTAAAGTATAAAGAGACCATAATACAAACCCGGCATCTTTTGGAAAGAATACCGCGATAAACACTACGTAAACAGGAAGCCTTGCTCCGCATGACATAAACGGTACAAGCAGGGAGGTGAGTATTTTATCTCTTTTATTTTCAAGAGTTCTTGTAGCATATATTGAAGGTACATTACATCCGAATCCAAGCAGAAGGGGTATAAAAGATTTACCGTGAAGCCCTATTCCATGCATAGCTTTATCCATTACAAAAGCTGCTCTTGCCATGTACCCTGATCCTTCAAGAAAAGTAACAAAAAACATCATAGCAAATATTACAGGTACAAAAACAAGCACGAAGCCCACTCCGGCAATTATTCCTTCTGTAGCCAGAGATATAACCCACTCAGGCGCATACATTAATGAAAGCAGTTTGCCTGTCCAGTAACTTAACGGGCCGACAGTAATGCCGTCAATCCAGTCAACAAAAGGATTAGCAACATCAAAAGTAAGCTTGAACATAATCCACATTGCTAAAAGGAATATTGGTATGCCCAGGTATTTATTTAAAACTATTTTATCTATTCTTTCAGTAATTTCAATTTTATTTGGTTTTGATTTACTAAGCACCTCTCTTGTAAGTCCTGTTGCAAGAGAATACCGCTCATCTGTCATTAATGATTCCAGGTCATTATCATGTGCCTCAGTAAGATGAGCGCATGCATTCTCTGTAAATTCGCCGGGATTATTTATACCGTAGTTATTTATTACAACAAGATCATCTTCAATCAGCTTAAGTGAAAGCCATCTTGTATTTACTGTTTTACTTAAAGAAGGGGAGTGAGTCTTAAGTTTTTCTTCTATTAAAGAAACAGCAGTTTCAACATCATTACTGTATCTTTGTACTAAAGGCGCTTTTATGTCAGATTTATCTGAATACTCCAGGATCTCCGCTAATAAATTATCAAGCCCTGCTTTCTGCGTAGCAATGGTTGGAATAACCTTAACACCCAGAATTTTTTCAATCTTGTTTATATCAATCTTATATCCTTTTTCTTCACACTCATCATATATATTAAGTGCAATTATTAAGGGGATACCAAGCTCCAGAAGCTGTATAGTTAAATAAAGATTTCTTTCAAGATTTGTTGCATCCACAACATTTATAATAACATCCGGTTTGTTGTTAATAAGATAGTCCCGGGCAATTACCTCTTCCTGTGTATAAGGACTAAGACTGTAAGTACCGGGGAGATCAACAAGCCTTATAAGCTGATCATTATAAGTGAAAGACGCTTCTTTCTTTTCAACTGTAACGCCGGGCCAGTTGCCAACATGCAGTCTTGAGCCTGCAATTGCATTTATAAGTGTCGATTTTCCTGAATTTGGGTTTCCTGCAACAGCAGCGGTAACTGCTGCTTTTTTAGTTTTTATTAAAACATCATTCATAATACTATCTCCACATCAATATTTTGAGCTTCGTTTTTCCTTAAGGAGAGTTTATAATTTTTTATAGATATTTCCAGCGGATCCCCCATAGGAGCAACTTTTTCCATTTTGATTTCTTCCCCTACAAGAATCCCCATATCCATAAGCCTTCTTTTAAGAGGCCCCACCGAGCCGATTTTAGTTATCCTGCTTTTCTGCCCAATTTTTAATTCAGCTAAATTCATTCTGATCTCCTTACAAAAATTTTCATTGCTATTTTTCTTGATAAAGCAAGGCGGGAGTTATCTACTTTTATTAAAACAGAATTGCTGTTGCTGTTGTTAAGCATTTCAACTATTCTGCCTGAGCGGATGCCCATTTCATCAAGGCGTAAAAGGCTGTTATTTTGATTTGAAACAGTGTTGGAGAATTTCCTTAACTCAACTATTTCTGCCTGCTCACCCTCATTCAGAAAACTTAACGGATATGTCTGGCTCATGCTGTTCATTGATGTTGTTTGATTCATCCCCTAACCCCTTAGCAATAATGACTAAATTCTTATTTAAACTTAGTCTTAATAAAGAAAGTGGGCAATACCTAAAATTACTATTTTAAGTACCTAAATCTTCTGATACCTGATATTCTGAATAAAATATTATCACAATTAACAAAAGAATCCCTCTCCGGTCAGCCTGGTTTTAATTAATTTTCCTTCAAAATCGTTCATTTTCAAATACCGGGAAAAAACCCGGTTGACTAATTGCTGCCAAATACATTATCCTTGCCTTAGTAAATAAATATTTCTTGCTGCTTCCTGTTTTAGCATTCCAATTCATAAAAACTATCTGAATTATGACACAACCATCCCATGAAAACGGCTATACCCGGTTTATAAATGAACTGCTGGAGGTAATATGCAGTACAAACTTTACACAGCGAGAACTGAAAATAATTCTTGTTGTAATGCGGTACACTGAAGGCTTTCACCGTGAAGGGGCAGAGCTTTCTGCAAGATTTATTGCTAAAGCTACCGGTATAAAATACCAGCATGTTGCTTCAGCTTTAAGAGAGTTATACCAAAAGAAAGTGTTATCATTTTCTGAGGGTACCACTTCTGCAGGAAGAATAATTAAAATAAATAAGGATTATAAACTTTGGGATACAGGAGCTGCCCAAAACAGTGGCAGTGCCCAAAACAGTGGCAGTGCCCAAAACAGTGGCAGTGCCCAAAACAGTTACAGTGCCCAAAACAGTTACAGTGCCCAAAACAGTTACGCAGGTGTGCCTGAAACGGTTACGGAAACAGTGCCCAAATCAGGCACAAAGAAAGAAATTAATAAAAATAATTTAAAGATATATGAAACCCATAAGCAGAATTTTGTAAATGAAGTTATGGAGCATAAACAGTATGATAATGAAACACTAACAAGTTTTACCGACTACTGGACTGAGCCAAATAAATCAAAAACCAAAATGCGGTTTGAGTATGAAAGAACATTTGATATCGGCAGAAGATTAAAAACGTGGGAAAGAAATTCCTCACGGTGGAATAAAGGCCCTACAGAAAACAACAGCAGCAAATTCAGGCAGTTAAGATTAGCATAAAATATTTTATTAACCCAACCTATTTGAATTATGAACAGGACAATAATACCATCGGCCCCCGAAATAGAAGAAGCTGTACTCGGCTCAATAATGTTTGATAATAACGCCATACCGGCAGCTATTGAACTTCTTAAACCGGAATATTTTTATTCGTTAAAGAACAGGATTATTTTTGAAAACATTGTAACACTTTTTAACAACAATAAACCTGCTGATACTGTTACACTTTTTTCACGGCTTAAAAAACAAAACCAGCTTGAGGATGCCGGCGGCGTAACCCATTTAACTGCGCTTTCCGGCACCCTTGCATCATCTGCAGCTATTGAACAACATTGTAAAATACTTATAGAAAAATGGGTAGCAAGAGAAATGTATAAAAAGAGTGTGGCACTTATAGATAAAATTGAGTCGGATGCTTATGATGCACTTGATCTGCAGGAAAATGCCGTAAGGGATTTTGAAAATATTTTTAATACGTCAGATATAGAATCCTCTGATAATACCCTTTGGGAGGATTTTCCTTCCGTTATAGATAAAATCGAAAAAAGAAAATTGTCAGTAGAGGAGAACGGGTTAAACAGCCGTACCTTCCCTTCGTTTAACAGGATGACAGGCGGTTTGAGAGAAACCGACCTTGTTTGTATTGTGGGTGATTTTAAACAGGGTAAAACTACCTTTGCAGAACAGCTTGCCCTTGACTTCGGTATTTATGAAAAAATTCCTGTGGCTATTTTTTCTTACGAGATGTCAAAGGAATCTCTTTATCATAAAGCATTGTCATTACGGACGGGCATTGATTACAACAAACTGAGAAACCCTAAAGAGAATAATCTTGATAACCAGGAGTTCAGTAATTTTACCAGGCAGGCTGTTTCTGTTTTTAAGGATACAAGAATTTTTATATGCGACCAGGTATTAAACAAACACCGGCTTAAAGCCAAAATGACTATGATGAAAAGAAAACATAACATAGAAGCTTTTGTTATAGACTATCTGGGGTTAATACCATTAACAGAGAGGATGGAAAGGAGAGATCTTGAAATATCAGACCTTAGCCGCTTCTTTAAAATAACCGCTAAGGAACTGAATACACCGATTATAATTTTATCACAGGCAAACAGGGAAGGCAAAACAGCAGAATCAAAAGGCCCTTCAAGAGATGCTGACTTTATTATATCTGTCCGTAAACCTGTTGAGTGCAGTATAAAATCGACATGGATAAACGGGAAAGAATTTTCTTTTGATGAAACCCATTTCCTTATAAATCTTGATTACAGCAGGCATGGCATTAACAATACCGGTTTTGTCTGCCAATTCCGGAACAACAGCTTTGTTGAAGTGGATACAGAGCACAATTAAAAAAAAGTCCCTCTTTGCAGAAAGAGGGACAGTTCGGGTCACCGGCCCGAACAGGGAGATTGAGTGCATAGCAGCGATGAATGGTAGTGAACCCGAACAAAAGCCGTTAGGGCTGGAGTTACTTTCTTTTACTGTATCTGTTGCCGTATATAGGAACCAACCCACCAGGCTACGCTAAATGCTACGCCCCGGCAAGCTCCCTTCCGTCCCCACCCAGGAGGGGATATTTAATTTATTTATATTAATTTTGTGACCGCCATATACAACATTACCCATAATGCGACGAAAAATAATTCCATATAACCCCAAGTTAAAGGAACTGGCCAGAAGGCTAAGGAAGAAAAGTACATTTTCAGAAATCATGTTATGGAATGAATTAAAGAAATTTCAGGTGAGAGATTATGATTTTGACAGGCAGCGTCCGATTGATAATTATATAGTAGATTTTTATTGTAAGGATCTGATGCTTGCAATAGAAATTGATGGAGAAGTTCATATTGGAAGAGAGGTAAAAGATGCAATCAGACAAAAGAGACTAGAAAGTCTGGGAGTAAGATTTTTAAGATTTAGTGATACAGATATATTTTACAACTTGGAATGGGTAGTAAAAGAAATAGAGGTATGGATAGATGAACATGCTCCGAAAAGAAGTTAATAAAAAGTAACAATTAAAATGAATCCCCGCCCGGGCGGGGTGCAGGGGTGGGTTGAAACGATGGATGGTAGTGAACCCAAAAAAAAGCCGTTATGGCTGGAGTTACTTTCTTGTACTGCATTGGCTGCCATGTAAAGGAACCAACCCACCAGGCTACGCTAAATGCTACGCCCCGGCAAGCTCCCTTTCGTCCCCTCCCAGGAGGGGATATATTTTTAATTATTAACTTTAAATTAATTATTCTGTCTAACTATTGATCAGAAAAATGAGGATGCATTGGTCCAATATTAAAATAATTGCAAAGCCCGATAGCATTTTAAATAAAATGTCATTACTACAAATGAAATCCCCGCCCGGGCGCGCCCTGGGCGGGGTGCAGGGTTTCTGCAATATAAATCACGTATTTTTAATTACATTTTATCTTAAGCCTTACTTTTTAAAGCTCTTTTCCTTATTATCGCCAATCCGTTTTTTATTTATTACTAATAATTAAGGAACATGAATGAATCAGCCTGCTCCTTCAGATAAAACTTTCTTAAATCGCTTTTTAGGGATAATAGAAAAAGTGGGGAATGCACTTCCTCATCCGGCAACTTTATTTGCACTTTTTGCACTGGCAGTAATTGTTATTTCGGGCATAGTAAGCATGTTTGATATTGCAGTAGTGCACCCCGGGACAGGTGAAACCATTCGTCCTGTTAGTTTAATGAGTGTGGAAGGGCTGCACCGTATAATAACCTCATTAGTAACAAACTTTACCGGCTTTGCGCCGCTTGGTACTGTGCTGGTTGCCATGCTTGGTATTGGTATTGCTGAAAGCAGCGGACTGATTGGTACCTCCTTACGTTTACTTGTTATTAAAGCTCCTGAACGGCTTCTTACAGTTGTAATAGTATTTGCCGGAGTATTATCAAATACAGCAAGTGAAATCGGCTATGTGTTACTGGTTCCATTGGCGGCTATTATTTTTCTTGCTGTCGGCAGGCATCCTATTGCGGGACTTGCGGCAGCCTTTGCAGGTGTTTCCGGCGGATACAGCGCAAACCTGCTGCTTGGAACCATTGATCCTTTACTTGCCGGATTGTCTGAGGAGGCTGCACGGATAATAGATCCTGTATATATAGTTAACCCCGCCGCTAATTATTATTTTATGTTTGTCTCCACATTTGTAATTACAATTGTCGGCACCTGGGTAACTGAAAAAATTGTTATTCCCAGATTAGGAAAGTATGAGGGGCATGCTAAGGCAGAGGAAATCAGAGATTTATCTCATGAAGAAAAAAAGGGACTTAAGTACGCTTTAATTGCTGCATTGGTTTTTACAGCCTTTCTGTTATGGGGTACAGTGCCGGGGGATGGCTTTTTAAGGGATGCGCAAACAGGTGGTCTTCTCCGTTCTCCTTTCATGTCAGGTATTGTTGCATTTATATTCCTTGGTGCTGCTGCTGCTGGTATTGCTTACGGCATTGGCGCAGGCACTTATAAATCTGATGCAGATGTTATGAAAGGAATGGGTAAGGCAATTGAAACATTAGGGATTTATATTGTTCTTGTTTTTTTTGCTGCACAATTTGTTGCATTTTTTAACTGGACAAACCTTGGACTTATAATTGCAGTTGAAGGAGCTGATATTTTAAAATCATCAGGAATGGGAGATATCCCGTTAATGATCAGTTTCATTTTAGTAGCGGCAATCATTAATCTTTTTATGGGAAGCGCTTCGGCAAAGTGGGCAATTATGGCCCCGGTTTTTATTCCAATGCTTATGCTGCTTGGTTATACACCGGAGTTTACTCAAACTGCATACAGGATAGGGGACAGTGTTACAAATATTATTTCACCAATGATGTCCTACTTTGCTTTAATTGTTGCATTTGTTGAACGCTACCAGGAGAAATCAGGAATAGGTACCGTGATTGCAACAATGCTTCCATATTCATTTTTCTTCCTTGCTGCCTGGATAGTATTACTGGTAATATGGATACTTCTTGGAATACCTGTTGGTCCCGGAGCAGAATTATATTTAAGCCGGTAAAAGTAAAATAAATTATGCCGATAAAATCCCCTCTCTTTATGATGTGTGAAATTTGTCGTAGAGTGATTCGCTGAATCGCTCATGTAGTTTTAACGAATATACAAGGTTTTACCAATAGCAGAAAGCGAAACAGCGTTTCGCTTTACAATTTTCATAAGGAGAGGGCCTGAATGTTGAATTTAATCTAACGGTATACGCGATTTATTTTTTTCTAACCAGGTATCAAAGTTTTGCAATTCAGGATTTAAAGATCTTGTTACATTCAGATCACGAAGCTGTAATCCTTCTTTTTCAAAATCCGCATAAAACTGGAACATATTTCCAAGATCATCTGAACCGGGGAATCCAAACCCTCTGTATACTTCCGGAGAAACAGAATTATAATAAACTTCTTCACCAAAGGCCTGGGTAAGTTTTTCTGCCATCCGGGGAATTGTTAAATGCTCACCGGCAATTCCTATTGTTTTACCATAATATTTACTGCCGCCTTTAAAAATTCCGTATGCTGATTTACCTATATCTTCTGCAGCTATACCTGCCAATTTTTTATCTCCCATTGGCAGTGTAAGAGCAAGTTTCCCGTTATTGTCTCTTTTGGGGCCTGCCCCGAAAAAGATAAAATTATCCCAGTAAAAAGAAGCTACAAGGAGTGTAACCGGTAGTCCAGATTCAACAAAAAATTTATCTGCTTCACCTTTAGCATCAAAGTGGGGGACTTTATATTTACCCATAAGAGTTGGCATACGGTTAT
>JAWOJF010000163.1:0-8607 GCA_046481785.1 Ignavibacteriaceae bacterium
TCTGTTTCATTTGTATATCCATAAATATTATATCGGGTTTATGCTTTTCATAAAGAGATTCAGCATAAATTCCATCGTCGTATTGATCAATTTCATCTGCTTTATTCTTTATCATGCTTATTATTCCTGTCTGAAAACCAATTATCTTCAACAATCAGAATTTTCATGCCCCCTCTTTTTTTCGGTTGTAAGATATTGTTATCAAAGAGGGAAAAACATCCGTAAATGCGCACTTTTTCATAGGGGTTTACGCACGGGGTGGAAAAAAAGGGATGGTCTTTAATTGTGTATTATTACAGCAAGTCTTTATTCTCTACAGCTAACTTTAACAAGCCTTTACTGCTGTTAAGATCTAATTTTTTTGAAATGTTCACTTTATGGTTTTCAACAGTCCGTTTACTTATAAATAATTCATCGGCTATTTCACTATTGCTCTTTAGTTCGGCAATAAGTGACATGATTTTTAATTCGGTTTCGGTTAGCTGCTCAAATAAATTATTATTTTGAGCCTTGAACTTTCCCTTTAACAAAAATGATGACAACTGAGGGCTCAAATAAAATCCTCCTTCAGCAACTTTTTTTATGGCAGAGGCAATTTCATCTTCGGAACTGTCTTTAAGAAGATAGCCTTTTACACCGGCATCAAGAGCCTTAAGAAATACTTTTTTATCATCGAACATTGTTAAAAGGATCAGGTCAGTTTTTAGATTTTCTTTTCCAACTACTTCTGCAATCTGCAAACCTGTTAACCCCGGCATTTGAATATCGAGAATAGCTATATTCGGCTGTTTTTCTTTAATCAATTTTAGTGCTTCGCCGCCGTTTTCAGCTTCAATTATATTTTGGAATTCGGTTTTGTCCAGGATAACCTGTTTAACTCCTGCTCTCATAGCGGGATGATCGTCTGCAATTAGTATTATTTTTGTACTCATAATCTTTTATCCGCGGGAAATATTACCTTCAATTCTGTTCCTTTATTTAATTCTGAATTAAGTATTAACTTACCACCTAATATAGAAGCTCTTTCCTTTATACCCGCAAGGCCGAAACCCCTTTTAATACTTTCTTTTTCCCTGTCAAATCCCTTACCATCATCCTTAACAGAAAGAATAGTTTCATCTGCCGAATTACTAATCTTTATTTCAACCTTTTTAGCGCCGGAATGTTTAATAATATTATTTATTGATTCCTGTACAATCCTGTAAATACTTACTTCGGTTTTTTCATCGAACAATTTATCTATATTGTCTGAGCTGAAATTAAATTCAATACCGGAAGATTCTTCAACATTCTCAATCATTGTTTCAATAGCCGATGTTAATCCAAGCTGATCCAATAAGTGCGGGCTAAGATTTTTTGATATATATCTAACTTCCTGAATTGATTTGACCACAAATTCTTCCGCCTCTTTTATTTTTACTGATGCCTGCCCGTTTTCCATAGAATTCAATCCGCTGCCAAGCTTACTTTTAATTATCAATAAGTTTTGCCCGAGTCCATCATGTAACTCCACTGCTATTCTTTTCCTTTCAGTTTCCTGGCTTTCAATTAATTGCCGTGAAAAATCCTGCTGTCTTAACTGTTCCTTTTTTAATTTTGAAATACGGTTTAAGTATATTATCGGACCAACTGCAATAAAAAGCATTAATACCATGCTCTGGAACCACCATGTCATCCAAAAGGGGGGAACAACCATAAATGCCAGTGAAGCAGCTTCCTGATTCCACATACCCGCTTTGTTACGGGCAATTACTCTAAATATATATTCGCCGGGCGGCAGTCTCCTGTAATTGGCAAACCGGATTGTACCGGCATCATTCCAGTCTTCATCAAAACCTTCCAGCATATATTTAAATTTTACATTTTTAGAATCTGAAAATCTCAGGGCTGTGTATTCAATCTGAATGTCGGAACTGTCATATGGAATTTGTTTAATTATTTTAAATGAATCATCATTTCCATGTAATAAAAATTCCGGCCTTTCTTTGCCGCTGATTATAAATTTTTCAATGAACACCGGTGGTATATAAATATTTTCTTTAACATCAGCCGGATTAATCTCCACCAATCCTTTAACTGTAGGGAAATAAATCATTCCTTTATTATTTAACACGGCATGTGGTTGAAAACCTCCGTTAGTTTCGGCTGATTCCATTCCATCCTGTTTGCCGTAGGACATAACCCCCAGAAATTCTGTTTCACCTTCGGCATATTTATTAAGCATATTCCTGCTGACACGGGAAATTCCCCGGTTACATCCCATCCAGAAATAACCGAACTGATCTTCAACAATATGTGAAACAATATTATCGAACAATCCATCTTTTGTAGTAAAAACCGTAAACTGATTATTTTTGAACCGTATTAAACCTCCCCCGTAAGAACCGAACCACATAACCCCATCTTCATCTTCATGTATTGCTCTTATATAATTACTCTGTGCATCTGCTATAACCGGATAACCTATAATTTTCCCATCCCTCATTAAATTGAGTCCGTTAATGGTCCCGATCCATAAGTTACCTTTTTTATCCTGATATATAGAACGAATTTCGTTAGCTGTTAATCCGTCTTTTTTAGTGTATTGAATAAATTTGTCATTATTGTATTTAAATAAGCCCTCTCCTGTTCCCACCCAGATCATTCCGTTTCTATCTTCATAAATTGCGAAAATTGAAAGGCCGTTAAAACCGTCTTTCTTTGAGTAGTAAGTTGCCTTTTTGCCTTCAACAGAGATTAGATCCTGTGCCCCAATCCAGATCCTGTTTCGGGAGTCTTCAATAATAGACCATACACAAGTGTTAATCAAATATTTATTCAGGTATGAAAATTCAGCAGTACCATTATTAAATTCGTAAATGCCGCCGCAGTTTGTAGCAACAAGTAATGTCCCATCCTTTTTATTAAAAAGAGAAAGCAAAATTTCATTTTTAATCCCATGTTTTTCACCATAAGTTTTAATAATTGCTTTCTCTAACATAAAAAGACCTTCTGTTTCAGTTCCGAACCAGTAATTTTCCTCATTATCCTGAAGTACACAAAACACTGCACCTTTTATTTGTTCTTTCGAAACAGCATTATAAATTCTAAACCGGTCAGTTAAATCAATCCTGTTTATACCTCCTGAACCAACAGCCCACAAATTACCGGAATTATCGAACATAATCTTTCTAACGTAATCAGATAACAGCCCGTTGGATGTATTCAGACTCTGAATTTTTTCCGGGCGGCGCGGATCCAATATAAAAATTCCGTCTCCATTTGTAGCTATGAACAAATTATGGTTTCTGTCTTCTTTTACGTCCCATAGACTTTCGGTTGTAAAATCACCTATATTAATGTATCTGGTAAGTTTACCGTCAACCAGCCAAATGATATATTTGTCATCATAGTATAAATATTCTCCCTCGCCTTTGGCTGCACGGATTTTAAGAGATTCGCTATCGGTTGGCAATTGCTGTTCAAAATTATCATTCACCATCTTATGGAATATATTCCCGGCAGTAACAACCCAGATATTTCCTTTACTGTCCTGGGTTGCAAATATTACTATATTATTTTTAAGCCCGTGTTCCATAGTATACGTTTTAAATAAACCAGCACGCTTTCCTGCACCCTGGTCATAACATACTAATCCCTGTTCGGTACCAATCCATAACTTGTTTTGTTTGTCTTCATAAAGGTTCAGCACCCTGTCGGAGAGCATGCCCGGTGAATTAAAGCGGTTATACTGAGTAAAAGTAACACCATCGAAACGTACCAGTCCGCCAAATGTTGCCAGCCATAAATACCTGTCTCTTGTTTGAATAATTGCATTAACAGAATTTTGCGGTAACCCATCATCCTGTATCCATGAAGAAATTGAAAATTCCATTGGAGAGGGTACCTGTGCGTTTAACCGGTAACAGCCGTTGAAGATTAATAATAGAAGTAAGTATAAAAAAGATTTATTCATTTTTTTCGGAGGTTATAGACCTAAATCAAAAATAAATTTACTATAATAAACTCTTAAAAAAAATAATTATCCTAAAGTTATAGCTCATTGTTAGCAGCAAAAGTTGCCATATTAATATTATTTTTTATAATTTTAGATAACTCAACAATATAGAAACCATGAAAGAATTAAAAAACTTCTTAAGCAATTACATAAATATGCCGGATGAAGTAATGGAAAACATTACAAACAGGTTCAAATTACGGTCATTAAAAAAGAACGAATACTTAATGCAGCAGGGTGAGATTTGCAAAAACCTTGTTTTTGTCCGCAGCGGCTGTCTCAGGTTATATTACGTAGCAAATGATGTTGAAGTATCTGTTTGGTTTGCCTTTGCCAATAACTCGGCAATTGAAATTTCCAGTTTTATAAGCCAGAAGCCTTCAAATTATTTTCTTCAGGCAATAGAGGAAAGTGAAATATTATATCTTCCTAAAACAGAGCTTGATGTTTTGTATAAAATTTATCCCGCAATGCAGGAAATGATGAGAAGATATTGGGAAGATGTTGTAATAAATCTGATTGACCGTTTTACAGCGCTTCAGAGAGACCCGGCTGAAAAACGCTACCTAGACTTGACGGATAAGCCTGAATATCTTCAGAAAATTCCCCAAAAGTATCTTGCCTCATTTATAGGTGTAACTCCTACTTCGCTCAGCAGGATAAGAAAAAATATTATTACAAAGAACTAAATTATCCTGTGATAATTTTTTCGTTTATTATCTTTTTTATTTTAAGGCTAAAAAAAGGATGTTATGAGCACAACTAAACTGAAATTAATTGAAACTGAAGAAAACGCACTTAGGTTATTTAATGCTGTTGAGGAACGGGGACTGATAACTCCGGGAAAGACTGAACAACAGCTTAATACAGAAATTTTTAATCTTGCGTTTGAACTTTTTGGAATTGAAAAGTACTGGCATAAAAGAATTGTAAGGAGCGGCCCTAATACATTATTGCCTTACAAAGAAAATCCGCCTGATCTTACCTTACAGGAAAATGATATCCTCTTTTTTGATTTTGGACCCATATTTGAAGACTGGGAAGCGGATTTCGGCAGGACTTATGTTATTGGTGATGACCCGGTAAAACATAAATTAAGAAATGATATTGAAACAGCATGGCACGAAGGGAAAGAGTGGTTTGGCAGACAAACTAAATTAACCGGGGCAGAGTTTTATAAATACGCCGCTGATCTTGCGGAAAAATATGGCTGGAAATATGGCGGTGAAATAGCTGGGCATCTTATCGGGCAGTTTCCTCATGAAAGACTTGAGCCGGGAAATTACAGTTTATATGTGCATCCCGAAAATCATAATGATATGTTCCTGCCTGATAAAAATGGAAATAAAAGAGAATGGATATTTGAAATTCATTTTGTTGATTATGAAAAACAAATTGGCGGTTTTTTTGAACAGTTGCTGACTTGATGCTTTTTTACTAAATAATTGACAAAACTGATTTGTCATTCCGAACGAGCCAGCCTGTCTGCCGACAGGCAGGCTCCTCGCAACGATAATATTACTAATCTATACAAATAGTGCTTATTTCTTTGCAGTTTCCTTTATCCAGTATTCATCACTTTTCATGATACTTTCCTTTACGTCCTTGCTCCACTTTCCCTCAACATCCTCATTTGTGTACAAATATAATTTCCCTTCAACAATTTTCCATGCCGTGGGATCAGCAGAAGAACAGTGGTTCATAGCTATACCAAAAGCACAGTAGCCACCATATTGCGGCACATATTTTTCGGGATTTTTCTTGAACATATCCAGATGGCTTTTGCTTGCAAAGTGCCATTCAGCATCCATCCATTTGTAGGTATAATCTGCTTTACCCATAACAGCTTTGCTGTCTGTAAAATATGCTACAGCGTCGTAACCTTTAATAGCTGCACCATTTTTATCTTTATCAATCATCATCATATGGTCGGGCAACATTTTTTTATCATCCATCATTTTATCCTGTGCAAATTGGGATGTTGTAAGCACTAAGCAGCACATTATAACAGTGAGATATTTTACTAATTTCATTCTATACTCCTACTAGTTAATTGATTATGGAATCCAAAAATAACAGCGATTTATAACAGGAGTTTCACGGAATGGTAAAGAATGCATAAATCAGTATAACTTCCTGGCTTAAAATCGTAATTCGTAATTCACATTTCTAAAATCCCCTCTTTTCTTTACCTTTCTTATTCTCACGGATTTAAGTATTTTTAATAACTAATTTACAATCATTTGGACATAGTTAATGGCTATTTTACCTGTCACTGTATATGGTGATAAAATATTAAGAAAAAAAACAAGTCCTGTTGAAGAAGTGGATATGAAAACCATCGAATTAATTAAGAATATGTTTGATACTATGCGTAATGCCAGCGGTGTCGGTCTGGCAGCTAACCAGGTAGGTGTTGATGAAGCTATTTTTGTTGTTGATATATCTGTGGTTGATGGATATGAACATATTAAACCTATGGTTTTTATAAACCCTGAAATAGTTGAAACCTCTGAAGAAACAGTTGATATTGAAGAGGGCTGCCTTAGCATTCCTGATATCAGGCATGAAATTAACAGGCCTGAAAAAGTGAAAATTAAATATTACGACGTTGATATGAAGGAACAGATTATTGAAGCTGATGAACTCTTAGCAAGGGTTATACAACATGAGTATGATCATCTTCAGGGAGTTTTATTTATTGACAAATTAAGCGAAGCTGCTCTGAAAAAAATAAAAAATGATCTGGCAAAAATTAAAAGCCGCAGAGTAGATACAGATTATCCTATTTCAGAAAAAATGGATTATATTCTGAAATGAAAATTGTTTTTATGGGAACCCCCGATTTTGCAGTCCCTTCACTAAAAAAGCTGTATGAAAGCAGGCATGAAATTGCTGCCATTGTAACTGCACCAGACAAAGAGCGGGGAAGAGGGCAAAAAGTTTCTTTTACACCGGTTAAAGAATTTGCATTAGAAAAAAATATTCCAATCCTGCAGCCTGAAAAACTGAAAGATGAAAATTTTATAATTCGGTTAAAAGCCTTTAATCCTCACCTGTTTGTTGTTGTAGCATTCAGAATATTACCGAAAGAAGTTTTTACCATACCCGTTAAAGGTTCATTTAATCTGCATGCATCATTATTGCCTAAATATCGTGGTGCGGCGCCTATTCAATGGGCAATAATTAATGGTGAAAAAGTCACCGGGGTCACTACCTTTTCACTGGAAGAAAAGGTTGATACAGGCAATATTTACCTCCAGGAAAAATTAACAATAAAAGATTCGGATGATTTTGGGACTGTTCATGACAAGTTAAGCCTGCTTGGTGCAGATGTGGTTCTTGATACGGTAAACCTGATTGAATCAGATAATTTTATATTAAAACCTCAGGATAATATATCTTCATCACCTGCCCCAAAAATTACAAAAGAAACAGGAATTATTAATTGGAATAATTCCGCCGGGTCAATTCATAATCTTATAAGGGGCTTGTCTCCTTTCCCGGGAGCATACTTTTATCATAACGGAATGCAGATAAAAATTTATAGAACCAAAATAACAGACACACAACTGAATCCCGGTGAAATCCGGCAGACAAAAAAAGAACTCATCATTGGCACAGGGGAAAAATCGCTGGAAATTCTTGAGCTTCAAAAGGAAGGCAAAAAGAGGCTTACCACAGAAGAATTTTTACGCGGGTTTAATTTTAACTGATTGTGCGCTATATTAGCTTTTATTCTTACCATAATTTTTATTTTTTCAGGCCTTTATAAAATATAACAGTACCGGCCGTTTTTTATCTCTTAATGAGGAGCAAAATGAATTTTAAAAATAATATTCTTGAAACTATAGGAAATACACCGCTTGTTAAAATCAATAAGATCAATAAAGGATTGAAACCGCAGATTTTTGCAAAGCTTGAATCCGCTAACCCTGGTGGAAGTGTTAAAGACAGGATAGGTATTTCGATGCTTAATGATGCTGAAGCCCGCGGTATAATAAAACCGGGTGGAACCGTTATTGAAGCAACAAGCGGCAACACCGGAATAGGTCTTGCCCTTGCCTGTGCTGTTAAGGGATATAAAGCAATATTTGTTGTTACCGATAAAGTAAGCTATGAGAAGATAAATTATTTAAAATCAGTTGGCGGTGATGTAATTGTTACATCAAACG
Source organism: Ignavibacteriaceae bacterium (assembly GCA_046481785.1). Lineage (GTDB taxonomy): Bacteria > Bacteroidota > Ignavibacteria > Ignavibacteriales > Ignavibacteriaceae > JAWOJF01. Next base: position 8,173 of record JAWOJF010000163.1, read on the forward strand.
CAGTAAAGCATGATAGCCCTGATTATTATATCAATATTGCGCGTAAAATTAATAAGGAAACACCTAACTCCATTTTTATGTACCAATATTCAAATCCGGCAAACCCCGAAGCACATTACAGTACAACCGGCCCCGAAGTATGGGAGCAGACTGAAGGGAAGATCACTCATTTTGTTGCGGGTGTTGGAACCGGAGGCACTATAAGCGGTACAGGCAGATATCTAAAAGAAAAAAATAAAAATATACAGATTATAGGTGCCGATCCTTACGGATCGATCTTTAAGGATTATAAAGAAAAAGGTGAAATAACAGGAAGCGCGCCCTATCTTGTAGAAGGTATAGGGCAGGACTGTCTTCCGGCTAATGTACATTTTAAATATATTGACCGTTTTATTAACGTAAGCGATATGGATTCATTCCATTATGCCCGTCTTC
>JAWOJF010000238.1:0-6359 GCA_046481785.1 Ignavibacteriaceae bacterium
AGCCATGCCATGTCAATTTCATTATCAAAATGCCCGATGTTGCATACAACAGCATTATGCTTCATATTCCTGAAATGTTTTTCAGTAATAATTCTGCAGTTCCCTGTTGCGGTAACTACTATGTCAGCTTCTTTAACAGCATCTTCAAGTTTTTTAACCGGGAAGCCATTCATAGCTGCCTGAAGCGCACATATGGGGTCAATCTCGGTTACTATTACACGAACATTGGCATTTGCCAGTGATTCTGCAGAACCTTTTCCCACATCTCCGTATCCGCAAACAACAGCAACTTTACCGGCAAGCATAAGATCAGTAGCTCTTCTTATAGCATCAACAAGTGATTCACGGCAGCCGTATTTGTTATCAAATTTAGATTTTGTAACAGAATCATTTACATTAAAAGCCGGCACAGGAAGAGTACCTTTTAACATTCTGTCATACAGCCTATGAACACCGGTTGTAGTTTCTTCCGACAATCCTTTTAAATCGCTTACTAATTCAGGATATTTGTCTAAGACCATATTAGTTAAATCACCGCCGTCATCTAATATCATATTCAAAGGTTTATTGTCTTTAAAGAAAAGAGTCTGTTCAATGCACCAGTCAAATTCTTTTTCATTCATACCTTTCCATGCATAAACCGGAATACCCGCAGCGGCAATAGCGGCTGCTGCATGATCCTGGGTAGAGAATATATTACAGGATGACCATTGTACTTCCGCACCAAGATACTGCAAAGTTTCAATAAGAACAGCAGTCTGAATTGTCATATGAAGACAGCCTGCAATACGTGCACCTTTTAGCGGCTGGCTCTTCCCAAATTCTTCTCTCAATGCCATCAGTCCGGGCATTTCAGCTTCAGCCAGTTTAATTTCTTTTCTTCCCCACTCAGCCAAAGAAATATCTTTAACCTTGTAAGGCAATTTTTTTACATCATGTTTTTCTGTTACTTGACTCATTTATCAACCTTTTTATTTTTATTTATTAAGCGTATTTCTTAAACACAGGAACCAGGTTAAGTAATTCCCAGGTAAACTCTTTTTCGGTTCTGCCGAAGTGGCCGTAAGCTGAAGTTTTCTGGTAAATTGGCCTTCTTAATTTTAACCTGGCAATAATTCCTTTAGGAGTAAGATCAACTTCTTTTTTTATCATCCGCGATATTTCAAAATCGGGAATAACTCCTGTTCCTTTTGTATCAACAAATATAGAGATAGGTTCGGCAACGCCTATAGCATAAGAAACCTGCACAAGACATTCCTTAGCCAGTTTTGCTGCCACAACATTTTTTGCAATATGTCTTGCAGCATATGTAGCGCTTCTGTCAACCTTAGACGGGTCTTTACCCGAAAAAGCGCCGCCGCCGTGAGGCGCCCATCCGCCGTATGTGTCTACAATAATTTTTCTTCCGGTCAGGCCGCTGTCACCATGAGGGCCGCCTATTTCAAACCTGCCTGTTGGGTTTACAAAATATTTAGTTCTTTTGTCAAGATAATCAGCCGGAATTATTTTTTTAACAACATTTTCAATTACATCTTCTTTAATTTTTTTCTGTTTTGCATCTGCATCGTGCTGAGTGGAAACAACAACAGCATCAACTCTAACTGGTTTATTGGTATTATCGTATTCAATAGTAACCTGGGACTTGGCATCGGGACGAAGGTAAGACATTAATCCATTGTTGCGTTTTCTTATATCGGCAAGAATTTTAACAAGTTTATGAGCATACATAATAGGCATAGGCATAAGTTCGGGAGTCTGATCACATGCATAACCAAACATTATACCCTGGTCACCTGCTCCGCCTTTATCCACACCCATAGCAATATCGGGAGACTGAGAATGAATTGCATTTAACACCGAACATGATTCAGCATCAAATTTATAATCTGCACTTGTATACCCGATATCTTTAACTGTTTGTCTTACAATATCGGGAACTTCTATATAAGCTTTGGTAGTAACTTCGCCGCCCACAAGAACTAATCCGGTAGTAACGAAAGTTTCACAAGCTACTCTTGCATTTGTATCTTCTTTGAAAATTGCATCAAGTACGCCGTCGGATATTGCATCGCAAATTTTATCCGGGTGTCCTTCGGAAACAGATTCCGATGTAAAGAAATATGACATTTGTTATTGTACCTCTTAATTAAAGTAGTAGTTAATTAAAAATTCTTATAATTAAAAGTTGATCTAAATATCTGCAATCCCCCCATAAAACCCAATTATCCTATGGTAATAAATGCTGATAAATTTGTTCTGATCATGCTCTTAATTTTTTTAGCTTTAAATTTTAATAGAAGTCTATCTCTGAAGAATCTCCTGAATTTAACCTCTTAAAAGAACCATTTATAACAGAATTACTGCCAATAATCGAGTTTTCAAGTAAAGCTTTGGTAACATGTGCATTCGATCCGATTAAGGTATTTTTAATAATACACTCATCTATCCTGCAGCCGCTGTCAATAGTTGCATAAGGCCCTATAACAGAATTTTTAATTTCTGCATCATCCGCTATAAAAACAGGCCTGTTTACAACAACATTATCAAATCTTTTACTTACACTTTTCTGATCAAGAAGCCATTGATTTGTTGAAAGCAATGTTTCGGGTTTGCCGCAGTCATACCATCCATCAACAGGAAATGTGGTGATCTTTTCACCGCTGTCAATCATTATCTGAAGTGCATCTGTTAACTGAAGCTCGCCTTTGGTCCTGATATCTTTTTCAACAAGCTGATTGAGGCTTTTTATTAAAACATCTTTATTGGTAAAGTAATACATCCCGACAAGGGCAAGATTTGAAACAGGTGTCTGCGGCTTTTCTACAAGCTTACTGATAAATCCGTTTTCAGTAACTGCCACACCAAATCTTCGGGGGTCGTCAACTTTTTTAACACCAAGTGAAGAATATTTACTCTTAAAAAAATCTTTCAGGTTTACATCAAAAATTGTATCGCCAAGAACTATAAAAATATTATTTTCATCAAAAGTGGGAATAGCAGTATAAATTGCGTGTCCAAGCCCTTCCATTTCTTTTTGCTCAATAAAATCAGCCTTTAGAGAAGAATAATGTTTTTCAACATAATCTCTTATAAGTTCTCCAAGATGGCCGATTACAAAGGTTACCTTGGTTACCCCCTGCTCCTGAATTTTATCAAGAATGTGCCCTAGAATAGGCTTACCGCCAACGTTTATCAGGACTTTAGGGGTTGAATATGTATGGGGCTTTAATCTGCTTCCGATTCCTGCAACAGGTATTACAACTCTCATATCATTTTTTGTTATTGATTCTTATGGTACTTCATTTTAGCGGAGTAAAATTACCGAATAAGGGAATGAATAACAAATCAAAAACCAGTCCCGTCTTGCTGCAAAAATGAGTAGTATATATTTACAAAATTTTGTTAATTAAAATATCAGTAAATACAGGATTAATAATGATGCCATATTTAGTTAAAATTGCAGTTGTTCCAGCTCTCATTTTGTTTGCCGCTTTTACGAATATAACTCCTGATGATGCGGCTAAAATGCAGAAAATATCAGCAATGGAGCCCTCACTGCAAAAGATTGATGCACTTCATATTTTTAAAACCGAATACCCTGAAAGTCAGCATCTTAACCGGGCAAACCAGCAATTATTTGTTACATATCTAAACATAGGTAATCCGGACTCAGCGCTGCAATATGCTCATATTTATATAGAGGCACTCCCCGCTCCTTCAAGAATGAATGCTTATAATGGCGTTGCTTATTCACTTGCTGAAGCCGGCTTTGGGCTTGATACTGCGCTTATATATGCAGACAGGGCATTAGGAATGGCCAATGGCAACATGCGTTATACTAATATTATAAAAGATACAAAGGCCTATGTTTTATATAAAAATGGTGATTCCCAAAGCGCATTGGAAATCCAGCAGGAAGCTATAAAAGGGAATGAATACCACCCTGAATACCTTTATCATTTGGCATTATACCTGGAAGGAACCGGTGACACCGAAGGAGCAATAAAAAATGCAGGTATGGCGGCATTATATGGCGATCCCGGGGAGGCTGTAACTAAAATAAATGAATGGGGAAAAGATGTTAATGATGAGATAAAAAGTAAAGTTATTAAGGAAGTTGTTAATGATTTTGTTGATGCTTCCGGACCTGATGAAAAAACTGCTGTGAAATCCGGAGCTGCTGCATTTATGGCACAAACTGGGGTTGAACTTTCCACGGCTGACAGATGGACTGAAGAGGCGGTGAAATCTATTACTGATAAAACCAAAGTAGAAGATTATGTTAATTTCAAAACTGATTTTGCTATTGTTAATGCTGCCCTGGGAAAATATGACGATGCATTAAAAGTTCTTGAAGAAATAGAAAATCTTGCTGAGCCCTGGAGCGGTAAATACTGGCTGACATTAGGAAATTTATATGAATACTCAAATCAAAAAGAGAAAGCACTTGAAGCTTATGCATCAGGACTTATAGTTTTTGAAAACCCGCCTGTTCTTGAAGCAGCTAAAAAGGTTGCATCTGATGAAGAAATCAGGGCGCAAATTGAAAAGAAAAAACAGGAGGTCATGTCTTTTCATCCGGGGAAGTTTGATGAATCTTCAAAAACAACAGATAAAGTAGTGCTTGCCGAATTATTTACCGGGGCTGAATGCGGTCCTTGTGCAGCCGCGGATTTAGCATTTGATGGACTGGCTGAATATTATCCGCGCAATACCCTGGCAATCCTGGAGTATCATGTTCATATTCCCGGCCCTGATCCATTAACAAATCCGGAGGGATATCAGCGTTATAACTTTTACGGAGCTGATTTCGGAACTCCTACAGTTTTTTTTGAGGGGCGAGAAAAAATAACTAACGGGGGACCAAAGATAGCTGCCTTAAACAGGTTTAATATCTATAAACATGCAATAGGAAAATATCTAAATAATAAACCGGAAGTTAAAATTTCGGGAAATGCAGCATTGGAGGGAGATATAGTAGATATTAATCTCACTATTAAACCTGATGGAGAAACAGATAATATTATAAAGCCTGTGCTCTTTATTGCATTAACGGAGAAATCCGTAAAATATACAGGTGCCAATGGAATAGACAAACACATTTTTGTTGTAAGAGATATTGTTGACGAACCGGCAGGCACAGAGATTTCACTAAAGAGTGAGACATCACTAAAGAAATCCGTTGATATTAAAAAGCTTGAAGGAATAATTACAAATTATTTAACTGACCCCACTAAAGATCCTTCATGGAAAGCGCCTCAGTTTTCCGGCTGGAGATTAAAAATTGATGAATTAAATAACATAGATGAAAACAATCTTGCCGTTGTTGCATGGATACAGGATGCAAAAACGAAAGAAGTTTTGCAGGCTCATTATTTTGATGTAAAGTAATGCCGATATAATAAAACGTTGTTGTGATGATATGAGATTGTATGAAAATGTAAAGCGAAACACTGTTTCGCTTCTACTAATGCAAATTGAGTAAAACTTCATCTAACTCCCTGCTCTCCGGGAAAAAAGATAAAATTTTCCGGATCACCTGGTCAACTACAGCATCGGGACATGATGCGCCGCTTGTTAACAAAACATTCACCGGTTTTTTATCCGGCAGATAATTCTCTGTTACTTTTACTTCTTTGAAATGAATATCAAAATGACTGATCAGCTTTTCAGATAATATCTTATTGGCGGATGAAATAAAATATGTTTTTATTTTTTGTTCGCATAATTCCACAAGGTGGCTTGTATTTGAACTATTGTAACCGCCTACAACAACTGCAAAATCAGCGCTGTTTTCCAGAAGTGCGTAAGTGGCTTCCTGGTTATCATTTGTTGCATAACAGAGTGTATCGCGGGTATCGGCAAAGTGTTTAATGATATCGCCGCTGCCATATTTCTTAATCATGGTTTCTTTAAGATAATCCGCAATTGCTTCCGTTTCTGATGCAAGCATTGTGGTCTGGTTTACAACTCCTATCCTTTGCAGGTCTCTTTCAACATCAAAGCCTTGTGAATGTTTACCCGAAAAGAATTTATAAAAATCTTCAGCCGGTTTAAACCCAAGAATAACATCTGATAAAAACCGGGTTTCCTCAAGATCCTTTACAATAACGGAAGGAGCATTAACAACACTGTGTGAAAATGTTGCGCGTGTCTCTTCATGATAATGTTTACCATGTATAATTATTGTATAATCTTTTTCACCAAGCTGCGGTTTTCCAGTTTCCCATCAACCATGAAGTTATCTAATTTTGCCTGTGCATTCGAAACATTGCTGCCGGCAAGCCTCCTTGCCCGGCATCAGGCTGTCGATCAATTCCTCGGTCCAGGGCACGCCCTTGGCCAGACCCTGGCGCAGC
>JAWOJF010000390.1:0-13149 GCA_046481785.1 Ignavibacteriaceae bacterium
AGATACCCCCGGGGGAAACCGGAACGGTCTATGTTGATGGTGATACTATTTATGCAGGCCGCCAGAACAATATTTATTCAAGCACTGACGGGGGAAATACCTGGATTGCCTCATCTCCTTTTACCGATGATGAAACCAGCTTTACATCATCTATTGCTAAATATGGCAGCAGAATTTTTGTTGCAACCTACAACGGAATTTTTGAGAGCACCGATAACGGCAGCACATGGATTGAAAGGAATAACGGCTTAACAGGAACCGGCGCCATGATGATAAATGATATTGAACTGCGGGGAGACAGCCTCTATGCAGCAACTGAAGGCTCTGCCATTTTTGTGTTTAATTTATCCGGGGGTGATACTTGGCTTCCGTTTAGAAATGGATTGGGATCCGGAATAGCATGGAATACAAGTACAATTTATAATATGAACGGAACACTTCTTGCCGGAGCCGGTGGAAGCGCATATATGTACATTAACAGCCCCGGGAGTGACCAGTGGGTCGATCATACTTATGATACACCTAATGGAACGCAGAATTATATGCTTGATTTTATTGAAAAGGATGGTGTTATAATCGGGGCGTCAACCCAGGCAGAGTATCGTAGCACAGACAGTGGTGCTGCATGGCAGAGAAGTTACCTCGGAACCGGCTTTGTAGGTGATGCACGTTTAATTTCTTATGATTCAAAAATCTATCTATTCCTTGCCAGGTTAAATGGCGCCTACTATTTTTCTTCTGAAAATCTGGGTGAAACATGGGAACTTATTGAGAGTCAGCATGAAATTTATGTCCCTTTTGATTTTGCTGTTTTTAATAATAAGTTTTATACCGCCGGTTATGACGGACTCTTTTATAAAGACATGAACCCTACCTCGGTTGATAAAGGCACACAGCCCGGCAATTTTACTTTATATCAGAATTATCCTAATCCATTTAACCCTGTAACAAAAATCAAATATTCAATAAGCACTACACAGCATGCAGCATTAAAACTATTTGATATACTGGGAAACGAAATTGCTGTATTAATTAATGAAGTAAAACAACCGGGTAACTATGAAATAGAACTTGATGCCTCCGGTTTATCAAGCGGTGTATACTACTACAGGTTAACTGCAGGAAATTTTTCAGAGACTAAAAAGTTGGTTCTGATGAAATGATCCCCCTTGAACCTGCCTTCCAGGGTGTTGCAGAACTCGAAATTTATTTAGCTTAAAGGTTAACACCTTACTTCAGAGTCTGTCGCACAACCCTAATAATTCAGAAATCCCGTAGAGCCTGTCCCGACTCGTCGGGAGATGTAATATTTACAGCAAGAATCTCAAAACATGAACCTGAATCCCTTTAGGAATGAAATAAGCGTTATTCTTCATTACACTTATAATATAATATATATGAAAAAATTCTTAAGTTGTCTATGCTCCTGGGAGGGATGACAGAAGTTGTAGTTATGCAGCAGGTACTAGATCGAGGTGTTAACCTTTTTGCCTGCGTTCTGTCCCGGACCACTCCGGGACAAACCACCACCTGCCATTATTTAGCAAGGATCATCTTTTTTGTTTCAACAAAATTATTTGTTATTAGTTTATACAGGTACACTCCCGAAGAAAGTCCTGTACTGCTGAAGTTAACATTATAATTACCCGGGCTCCGGAAATCATTAACAAGTGTCTCAACTTCATTACCAAGCATATCATATACTACCAGTTGTACATTACCGGCTTCGGCAACCGAAAAATTAATTTGAGTTGACGGGTTAAACGGATTAGGATAATTCTGGTTAAGCTTATAAGTGTTAACAATATTCTCATCTTCAACATCTGTGGTAGAGCCTGTAACAGTTATTACTTTATTGGGGGCAAAGTTCCACTGATCCTGTGTATTCTGTCCGTTAGAGTTAACACTGTTGCCTACTGCATAAATTGTCTGTTCTCCTTCAGTATCCGGTGCCATATATGTGAACTCAAATGAAACCACTCCTCCTTCAGGATTTTTTGGAAGAGAATGAGTTAATTCATTTTCCTGGACACGCAGGCCTGATCCGCCTGCAGGAGTTAAAGTTCCTGCTGAAACGGCAATATTGGTTCCGCCCCGAACCAGCGGACCACCCGATATTGTTACTGTATATGTTGCCGTTCCGTTAACCTGTACTTCATCGGGACCCTCTATAGTAACTGAAACTAATGATGAAGGTGCAGAGGAATGGCAGGTACATCCCGGATTGGAATTTTTCATTGTTACACCTGTTACACCGGTTGAAGAAGCATAAAATATAAAAGAACCAAAGACTATTAACATTATGATTCCAGTATGTGTTTTTCTGTTCATGTTTTCCTCTTGTTTGTAGTTGTTCATTTAATTATCATCTTTTTTACTTCTGTATATGACATCCGGTCATTCATCCCATCAGTAAAATTCAATGTGTAATAATAATCCGCCTTAATAACCTGAAGCAAAACCAGTATGAATAAAAACTGCCTTATATCCTTAAGCAGAACACAGTACCCTTCTCCGGCTGAATTATAATTTTTTATTTGTACATTCTCTGCTTCAGGAATCACAGGCTGATATTTTTTCCACCATTCCGTTTATGCTTCTGATTACTTTAATTTCCTTAATAGTAAAATGACAGGAATTATTCGGGACATTAAAAAAATATTAAGTGATTTATATTATTTTTGGAAATGCTGGGGTATAACTGACTTGACCGCGAAAAAATGAGTAAGAATTTAAACTTGTGTAAGAGAGCCTGGGAGTGAAACAGATAAAAAAAAGATTGCAGCATAATTACTGCAATCTTTCTTTTTAAACATTATTAATGATGGTGACCATCGGGGCCGTGAACATGTCCATGCGATATTTCTTCTGAAGTTGCCTCTCTAATGTTCAGCAGTTCCACATTAAATTCAAGAGTTTTCCCTGCAAGGGGATGGTTAAAATCTACTGTTACATCTTCGTTATTTACGTTTACTATAGTTAAAGGAACATGTTTGCCGTCAGGTGTATGAGCCATAAAACTCATCCCCTCTTCCAATTCAACATCCGGAGGAAACTCGGCTTTATTAACAGACTGAACAGCTTCTTCTTTATACTCGCCATATGCATCAGCAGGTTCAAGTGTAACACTTCTTTTACCTCCGATAATCATTGTGCTTATATTCTCCTCCAGCTTTGGGAGTATCTGGTTGCCTCCGCTGATAAAGGAAAAAGAATTTCCACCCTCGGTAGAATCCAGCACCGTTCCATCCTGATCTTTTAATATGAAATTAATAGTTACAACCTGATTTGGTTTTATTGCCATTTATACCTTCTTTCTTTCAGTTTATATGTAAAAGAAACTAAATATATTCCTCATTATCAACATTTTGCATTTTAATCTCCCAGTCCAAACCCTCACAGGGCAAATATTCTTTTGTAGGATGTTTATCGTGTTTCATGCATAATACCGCCGACTTATCAAAATGTTTACAGGTGGAACATAAAGTTGATTCAACAATTTCTTTGTTTTTTTCCTCAAAAAACCTGAAATGAATAAGGGCAGGATGTATTATTATTCCGTAAATACCCGCCAGACTAACAAGCCACCATAACTGCTGATCAATATAACCCTGCAGAATCCATACAGCAGGTATTACCAAAGCGGTTCTTATTATCGTCCAAAATACTATTTCGCCCACGCTAATCTCTCTATTTCTTCACAAATTGAAAATAAGTATTGGAAAGGATATAATAAAGTTACTCTAACGGAATCTTTAACAGCGGTCACATTTTTACTGTACCTGTAAATATCCTATTCTGGTGGTTAGCAGGTACAATATTATTCTGTTAAGGTACAAGTATAAAAATGGTGGCAAGAATGTTTAGCGTAGAAATTATATTTTGATAGAATCGTTTATAATGAGTTTTCAGGTGACAGGGATGAGTTCATTACCTTTAATTGCAGCAAAACTCTCTCTAAATCTCTCCCCCCGCATACGGGGCAGGCTTTGCGCGGGAGAGACTTTATTATCATGACAAGACATACAATTAACATCTTAACAAAAATGAATACATATTCTCTTTATCTTACTTTTGGGACGTTTATTGTCATCTCCATCATTAAATTAGTAATTCTATCAATATTTTGCCACCAAAAATGCGGCTGTACCTCTGTTAACTTCCAATAATCCACCTGACCCTTAAGTCATAAAATTTCCTTGCTCTTTGTTAAGCATTTTTTTAATTTTGACTTTATAGTCAATTATTGAATTCGCATATTACAAAATTACCTCATTCTGAAGAAAAATAAGCGAATTTATTAAATATTAAAGAATTGCCGGGATAAGTAGTCATATTTAAATCTGGCAGTTCGGTAACATGCCGGCAGGCAGGGTTCGTTAATTCTCAGGATTTAAATGAATTCAACAATAGATTTTTTTAATTTTTTACTCCCCATCCTTTATTTAGCCACTTTTGGTATTTATTCTTATGACTTTATGAGGGGCGTTAAAAGCCTGGCTAACACCAAACGGCTTTTCCTTTTTATTACTCTGCTTTTACATATTGTTTACCTTGTAATGCGTACAGTAGAGTTTAATCATCCACCTATTACTAATGTATTTGAGATATTTACAGTACTCGCATTCTCCATAAGTTTTGCTTATTATATTATAGAACTTGTTACCGATATAAGAGGTACCGGCCCTTTTATTATTATCTTCTCTATTTGCTTCCAGCTTATCTCATCTATATTTATTCAGGATCTTATTGATGTAAAGGATATTTTAAGAAGTAACCTGCTCGGCTCGCATGTACTCAGTGCATTGCTGGGATATTCCGGCATAACTATATCTGCGGTGTACGGTTTTCTTTACCTGCTGCTTTACAAGGAAATTAAGCTGAATAAATTCGGAGTAATGTTTAACGGTCTGCCTAACCTTGAGGTACTTGAGAAGCTCAGTTTTTACTCGGCAATATTCGGATTTATATTTTTAACCATAGCAATAGCCATAGGGATAATCTGGCTGCCCCAGGCTTTCCCCGATTTTTCATTTGCAGACCCCAAGCTTATTGGTACTTCGCTTGCATGGATAATTTACGGGCTGGGTATTTTGTTTAAAATTTTCGGAAAGTGGAAAGGGAAAAAAGTTGTAATGTTTTCGATACTGGGTTTTGTTCTTTCTATTCTTTCAACGGCAGTAACAAACTTTTTATCAATGAGTTTTCATTCGTTCTATTAATAAATTAGCGAATTGGCGGATTCACGAATTGGCGAATTCTTTAATAGTATAATTCCTAATACCTATGAGATATAAGAACTTTGAGGAGTTGCCTATCTGGCAGGATGCAAGAAAAATTGTGAATATGGTTTATGATATAATCTATAGTAATCAGAAGTTAGAGAAAGATTTTAGAATAACAGGACAGCTTGTAGGTGCTTCTGTCTCAATTATGAATAATATTGCTGAAGGTTTTGACTCCGGATATAACAAGGAGTTTGCCAGGTTTTTAAGAATTTCTCAAAGATCCTGCTCCGAAATAATGTCTATGAGTTATGTATTAAACGATGTGTATAAATTAGAAGTGGAATCAAAGCAGTTGTATTCTGATACACTGGAAGAAAGAAAACAAATTAAAGCATTTATTAAATATCTGGAGAATAATTAGTGACTGAATTCGCCAATTCGTGAATTCGGTAATTCGCTAATTGTATAATGAATTTACTTGGAATCTCAATAAATCACCAGACTGCCCCGGTTGAACTCAGGGAGGCGGTTCATTTAAGTGATGAAGAAATAAGAGCTATTATTCAGAAACTGAAGGGGAATTTCTTTTCAGAAGGGCTTATTATTTCTACATGCAACCGTACGGAGATCTACGGCATTCCAGCTAAAACCGGTTTAACTCATATTGATGTTGAGAATTTTCTTGTACAGCAAAAGTTAAGCTCCAATCAGTTTAACCACGACCATTTCCAGACATTCACCGCGCGCAGTGCGGTTGATCATCTCTTTCATGTAATTACCGGGATAGATTCACTGCTTATTGGTGATAACCAGATATTTAAACAGGTTAAAGACTCATTCCAGATTGCTGAGGATGAACAGTTTAGCGGGGTTCTTTTAAAACGTGTTTTTGATTATGCAACCAAAGCAGGCAAACGCGCCATAACTGAAACTGAAATTAGCGACGGCGCAGTAACAGTATCATTTGCAGCAGTTCAGCTTATTGAAAAAATATTTTCCAATCTTTCCAAAAAATCTGCTCTTGTAATTGGCGCCGGGGATACAGGTGAGATTGCAGCTAAACATCTTCGCGACAGGGGAATAGGAAGACTGACTATTACTAACCGTACTCTTGAAAAAGCCGAAAAACTTGCGCAGTCACTTCAGGCTAAGATTGTCCCTTTTACAAATTTTAAACAATCACTTCATGAATATGATATCATACTTAGTGCTACAAGCTCCCCTGATTTGCTGCTTGTGCGCGAAGATATTGTGAATACAATGAAGAAAAGAAATTATGAATCCCTTGTACTTATGGATATTGCAATACCAAGGGATATAGATCAGCGTGTAAAATCAATTGATTATGTTTTTTATAATGATATTGATTCTCTTAATATAATTGTTGAACAGAATCTTGCTAAAAGAAGAGATGAGATACCTAAGGTTAAATCAATTATTGAGCAGGAAGTTAATGCTTTCTTTTCATGGTATAACGGACTTGAAGCTGCCCCGACAATTAAAAACCTGAGAGATTATTTTGAAAGTGTACGTGCTGAAGAAGTTGATAAAAATAAAAACCGCTTTTCTGCTGAAGACCAGGAGAAGCTTGATATTGTAACAAAAAGAATTATAAATAAAATATTACATAATCCTACTGTTGAACTAAAAAAATATGCCGATGCCGGTACTCCCCAGGAGGAAGCCGCAGCAAGAATAAGCATTATCCGTGAACTATTCGGTATTGACCGGAACAGAGGAGAGGAAAAAAAATCTTGAGAACCAATATTGTTATAGGCTCCCGCGGAAGTGAACTTGCCTTATGGCAGTCAAATTTTGTAAAGGCTCAATTGTTAAAAACAAATAAGAATATATCCGTTGAGATTAGAATAATCAAAACTAAGGGGGATAAAATTCTGGATGTGGCCCTCTCAAAAATTGGTGATAAAAGTTTATTTACCAAGGAGCTGGAAACAGCACTGCTTTCCGCTGAAATAGACCTTGCAGTCCACAGCTTAAAGGACCTGCAGACAAAACTGCCTGACGGCCTTCAGCTTACGGCTGTATCTAAACGGCACCCTGTTGAGGATGTATTAATTGCCCGGAAAAAAGGGACTACTATACACAGCTTAAAAGAAGGCGCTGTTATTGCTACCGGTTCATTAAGAAGAAGAAGCCAGATTCTCCACGTTCGCCCTGATTTAACTATTAAGGAACTGCGCGGTAATGTACCTACAAGAATAAAAACATTTTTAGAATCTGACTGGGACGGGATAATTCTTGCACGCGCAGGTGTGGAGAGATTAAAATTAACCAAGTATATCTCATCTGTAATAGATAAGAACGATATTCTTCCTGCAGTGGGACAAGGTGCTCTTGGTATTGAAACACGTGCTGATAATGATGCTGTTAATAAGATAGTGCAAAGTCTGCATGATGAAAATACATACTGTGCCGTGCTTGCAGAGCGCGCCCTGCTAAGAACCCTTGAAGGCGGTTGCCAGGTACCCATAGGTGCTTTTGCAGAGGTCAGGTCAAACGGGTTTTACCTGGATGCAATGGTGGGTAGCCTTGACGGCTCTCTTACTTTCAGGAAAAATGTTAAAGGAAAAAAATCTGATGCAGAAAAGCTTGGTAAATCTTTAGCAAAGGAATTAATTAAGGCAGGCGCTAAAGAAATTCTGGATGAGATTTACAGAACAGTAAGATTGAAATAAACTGGTTAAACAGAGTGCTGCAGATGATTTGAAACTCTGTATAACCATATCTGTCCAAAAAATAATTTGTTTCGTTCCTACGGAACTTGCAAATATTGAGATTACCTATATCTATAAACATAACGTCCCTGACGGGACTTAAAACAGCAATGTGATATTACCTAAACATATAGTTACCTGTTTATGGTATAAGTCTTTGTATTCCTGCAATTATTCAATTCCGCAGAGATTAAAATCCCGTAGGGATTAAACGTTTATAGAATAAATTAACAGAATGAAATAAAGTCCCGTAGGGACGATAGATTGAGGATCGATTTTTTAATTTGGACAGCACTGTGTATTACAAAGGAATTTAAGTAATGATGAGTGCATTTAAAATATTAGCAGTCATAATCCTGTTTACAATAACAGCATTTGTTTATTACGGCTGCGGCTGTGCATGTGAAACAGCAGAACAAGCCGATATTCCCGCAAGTGTTATACGTAATGCAAACCAGGTAATTATTTCCCAGACCGGGAATGATTTTTTTAATGAGTATGTCTCACTGGATATGAAACGCTCAAAAGTAATTTCCCCGGATTATTATCTTGTTTACAGAATTATAATGCCCGATAAACCTTATGTAAATGAAGTTATTGAATTTACAGTTGATAAAGGGGGTAACCTGAACAGGGAGTTTTCTATTAAAGGTATACCCGATTGTTTAAATGCCGATTGTCATTTTTCTGTTGATGAAGAAAAAGCAATCAGCATTGCCGAAGAAAGAGGACTTGAAAAAGGCATTAAGGAATGGAAAACAGGCTTTACGTGGAATGAAAAATATAACAGGTATGTCTGGTATGTATTATCAACATTAGATGAGTCAGATAATACACAGGGGGGCAGAAGCAGCGGTAAAGAAATTATTATTGATGCAAATACCGGTGAGGTTTTAAGTGTAAATGAGTGGAATGTAAGATAAAGTTTCCCTGTTGGTTTTTACGGCTTTAATGGCAAACGAAATAAAATATGTTAACTGTATTAGAAAATAATAAAGAAAATAAAAAATCCCTTAAGCGGAAGAGGATACTTGAAGCTGCATCGGGATTATTTTCGCGCAAAAAATATCATGAGGTAATGGTTGATGAAGTTGCCAAACTTGCATCAATTGCCAAGGGAACGGTTTATAATTATTTCTCATCAAAGGAAGATCTTTACTTTTCTATAATGAAGATGAGAATGGAGAAACTTAATGCATCACTTCGTGAAAAAATTAAAAGCGATATGAGCAGCTTGTATTCTCTCCGTTCTTTTATTATACATCTTTACATGTTTATGATGAAGTATAATAACTTCTTTTTAATGTACAGGAAAGAATCCCTTGAAGAGGAAAATGAATTCTGTACTGAACTTGTTTCGATGGAAAAGGATTTAAGGAATATTCTCCGTGGAATAATTTCAACAGGAAAAAACGAAGCTATATTCAGAAATATTGAAGAGGATTTTGCAATTGATCTTATACTAGGCAGTATTTATGCCGCTGTAGAAAGAGGAATTGAAAGCCGCTACACCGAAGAAAAACAGCTTAATGAAAGAGAAAAAATTTTTGATTTTGTTCTGCATGGTTTATTTGCAGGTTTTGATGACAGGAGTATTTTGCCTTTAAAGAATAAAACTATTGTAATTACCAGGACTGTTGAACAATCCAAAGAATCAGCCGAAGTGTTCAGAGAACTTGGTGCTGATGTAATAATCTTCCCCACCCTGGATATTGTACCGCCTAAAAGCTGGGAACAGTTTGATGAGGTTGTAAAGGAATTTGAAAAGATCAGCTTTATTATTTTTACATCGGCGCATGCCGTTAACATGTTCAGCAGAAGATGTGAAGAGCTTGAAATACGGATTGACTATTCAAAGCTGAAAATTGTGGCAGTAGGCAATAAAACAGCCGCAGTGTGTGAAAAACATAAAATACCGGTTGATATTATCCCTTCTAAATTCAGCGGCGAGGGAGTAATAAATGTTCTTTCAAGTTATAACCTGAAGGATAAATTAATTTTTATTCCGCGTTCTGTAATCGGGCGTGATGAACTTCCGAAAGGGCTGCAGGAAAGAGGAGCCGTAATTAAAACGGTACCTGTTTATAATGTTACACTTCCTTCTGAGGAAAGTATAAGGCCCTCGCTTGAAAAACTGAGTAAAAAGAAACCGGATCTTTTTATATTTACATCACCCTCAACTTTTGAGAACTTTTTACAGATTGCAAACATAGCCAACCCGGTAAAATATTTTATGGGTTACAGCGTTGCAGCCATTGGTCCAACAACCCGCACTGCAATTGAAAACAGGAATGTGCATGTTAATATTATGCCTTCAGAATATACTATTGAAGGATTAACTAAAGTTATAATTGAATACTATAAAAAATAAACTTAGCGTCTTTGCGCCTCTGCGGTAAAACAACCGCAAAGACGCTGAAACGCAAAGAAACGCAAAAAAGGAAATAATGGAACTACAGAATGATTTATTTTTAAGGGCTTGCAGAAAGCAGCCTGTTGAGAGAACACCCATATGGATTATGCGCCAGGCAGGCAGATATTTGCCGCAATACAGGGCTATCCGCGAAAAAGCTGATTTCCTTACAATGTGCAAAACCCCTGAATTAGCCGCTGAAGTAACTATTCAGCCGGTGGATCTTATTGGCGTTGATGCTGCCATAATATTTTCTGATATACTTGTTATACCCGAAGCAATGGGTATGCACCTTGAAATGAATGAAGGAAAAGGGCCCGTTTTCCCTGATCCCATACGAAATGAAAATGATGCTAAAAACCTGAAACAAATTGACCCTTCAAAAGATTTAAAGTATGTGCTTGATGCTGTTTCTTTAACTAAAAAGGAATTAAACGGCAGAGTGCCCCTTATTGGTTTTGCAGGTTCTCCATGGACCCTCCTCACTTATATGGTTGAGGGAAAAGGTTCTAAAAATTTTAGTGAGATAAAGAGACTGATTTATAATAATCCGAAACTTGCTCATAATATTCTTGATAAACTTGCCGACTCAGTAGCCCTTTATCTTTCGGCTAAGATGGAAGCCGGTGCAAATGCTGTACAGATATTTGATACATGGGGCGGTATCCTTTCGCAAAAAGATTTTGAGGAATTTTCTTTACGTTATATAAAGAAGATCATCTCTCAGCTTAAAGCAGGCGATGAACCTGTTATTGTTTTTGCAAAAGGAGTTCATTATAAATTAAAGAAAATTGCTAAATGCGGCGCTGATGTGGTAGGACTGGACTGGACAATGGACCTTGCCAAAGTTAGGGAAAGGATCGGCGACAGGGTTGCCCTGCAGGGTAATCTGGATCCCACTGTTCTTTACGGGCCGGAAGAAAAGATTAAAGAAGAAGTAATAAGGGTACTGGACTCATATGGTGAAGGAAGCGGGCATATATTTAATCTGGGCCATGGCATTCTGCCCGATGTAGATCCCCAGAAGGCAAAGTTCCTTGTTCAGACGGTGAAGGAAGAAAGCAAAGCATTTCACCGCAATGACGCAGAGACGCAAAGGAATGGATAGAGAAGTTTAACCGGATAAGTAAAGTTATTCTCGATTCTTCAATTGAAGTTCATAGAAATTTAGGTCCCGGTTTGTTGGAAGGTGTGTATGAAAAATGTTTATGTAAGGAATTTGATTTAAGAGGAATTAAATATTTCAAGCAGGTAAAATTACCTATAAAATATAAACAGTTTGATATTAACGCACATCTGGTAATTGATTTATTAGTTGAAAATGAAATAATAATTGAATTAAAAGCGGTAGATGCTTTACATCCTGTTCACGAAGCTCAGCTTATTACATATTTGAAACTTGCAGATAAAAGACTGGGTTTTTTAATTAATTTTAATGTTCCAAAATTAGTTGACGGATTTAAAAGGAAAGTAAATAATTTTTAATCTTTGCGTCTTAGCGGCTTTGCGGTAATAAAGACGCAGATATTTCGCAAAAGGAATTAACAGGAAGAAGATATGTTTGAAATTGATTTAACAAAATTTAAGAAATACGATAAACCCGGGCCAAGATACACAAGTTATCCAACCGCTCCCCATTTTAATGAAAACTTTAAAGCAGAAAATTATCTTGATGAAATAATTAAAACGAACTACGGTGAGGGGCTCCCCGATCTTTCACTTTATTACCATCTTCCCTATTGTGATACCCTGTGCTATTTCTGCGGATGCAATATGATTATAACCCGCAACCGCGACAGGGTTAAAGAATATATTAAGTATGTAAAAAAAGAAATGGACCTGCTCCGCAGTTATCTGCTTGTGGACAGGAAAGTTTCACAGCTTCACTGGGGAGGCGGCACCCCTACTCATCTTAATCCCGATGAGATAGCCGATTTAACATCATACATACAGGAATCATTTTCTTTCAGAGAGACTGCCGAAAATAGCTGCGAGATTGATCCGCGCGGATTAACTAGGGCTCATCTTGAGGCGCTTCGGACTAACGGCTTTAACCGGATAAGTATGGGCGTACAGGATTTTAATGAAAAAGTTCAGAAGGCGGTTAACCGTATACAGCCCGAAGATATGACAAGGCAGACCGTCACCTGGGTTCGCGAGCTTGGCTTCAGCAGTATAAATCTTGATTTAATTTACGGACTCCCTTTCCAAACCGTAGAATCTTTTGCCGATACTGTGGATAGGATAATAGATATTTCACCAGACAGGATTGCTGTATTTAATTATGCACACGTTCCTTGGATGAAAAAACATATGGCATTAATTCATCCCGAAGATATTCCTGCTGCAGATATTAAACTTAATATATTAAAAATGACAATTGAAAAGTTAACGGGTGCCGGATATGTATTTATAGGTATGGATCATTTTTCAAAACCTGATGATGACCTTGCTATTGCATACAGAGAAAAAAAACTCTACAGGAATTTCCAGGGATACTCAACTAATGCTGATGCCGACCTTTATGCTATGGGAATAACCGCTATAAGTCAGCTTGATAATATTTATGCACAGAATTATAAAACTGAAAAGGAATATTTTCACGCAATTGATAATGAAACACTTCCCACCGCTAAAGGATATTACCTGAGCCAGGATGATAAAATAAGACGCCATGTAATTATGAAGCTTATGTGCGACTTTGAACTTGATTATAAATCAATAGAGCAGAAGTTTAATATCAATTTCAGGGAATATTTTGCATACGGGCTAA
>JAWOJF010000018.1:0-3419 GCA_046481785.1 Ignavibacteriaceae bacterium
GCTTCGCCAAAACCGGAGGATGCGCCAAGAATCAGAGCCCAGAAACTTCTGTTTTCATTCTGTTTCATTATCTTTTTACGCCTGCTAATGTTTCAAAATTTTTAGGTCAAATAATACAAAAATGATGGTAGTATTACAACATAAAGAAGGGGTTTTTGCCGTTGTATATTTAAGCATAAAAAAGGAAATAAACACAACCTGCCCCCATGCTGATATAATGCCAATTGAACTCTTTCTCCGGAAGTGTTGCAGGGGCGTTCAATTGAACGCCGGTACAAGCAAATGTTTCCGGCTGTCATAGCCAGTCCCGATTCCTTATCGGAAGGTTATACGGTGACAGAAGATTATATGATGAAATCTGCATATGATATTGCCTTAACATGGACGTAGTGGCGTTCAATTGAACGCCAGTAAAGTAGTGATATAATGGGGAGCACTGAAGCAATTAATTTATGCTTTTATCTCTGCTGTCATGGTCCATACCAGCATGATTAATGTTGAGTGGTAGTTTCCAATGCTTTGTAAATATCTTATTCCTTTTCACCCTGAATATATATAGATAATGGTATCTCTCCCCGCTGGTTTACAAATTGTGCGTCAGGGACTTCAAATTTGAATGTATGGTTTCCTTTTGAAAGGGTTCCAATATCATATTTTCTGATTGGTATTACATCCCCGGGACACCAATTGCTGAAGGAACTCCATTCAGCATCTGTCCTTGTTCCGTTGCCATATATACCGTTGCGCTGAGTATTATAACCCCTGAATGGTTCACACGATTTTCCGCCGGGTATATACATTTCAATAAGCTGGTTATCCAGATAGAGGTAATGTTCCCTCCTGTTATATTCTTCCCCGCCCTCGTTTGCTCCATGATTAGAGGTTATAAGATAAATGCTGGCATTCTTAACAGGTGATGTTATTTCGCTGGTAAATGATATAATTGTTTTACCAATTTCATCGGTGTGGTTGTAATTATTAAGCGTTACATAATTTGCCACAGGTAAAAGATACTGCCCGGGTTTATCATTATTCTTTTCTCCCGGAAGCAGAGTAAGTGTTCCGTAAAAAACATCATTCCTGCCGGCACAGCCGCTTATCTGCTCATTGGCAGCATAGGGTACACCAAAAATATCCAGCTCCATCCAGAAATCAAATTTGCTGTTGTAATCTGGATCAGCAAACAGGCTGCCTATATTATCAATATTAAATTTGTAGGGAACTTCATCAGGTGTTTTGTTTTTATCCATAAACGGAGTAATAAATCTTGCCAGTTCTATCTGGCTTACTATTTTGGATCTATCATAACTCTCACCTTTATTAATAAGGGTTAAAAATACACTGCCGATCCTGTCATAATTATCACATGCAGCTTTTACAACAATTTCCATTTCAAGTTTATTATTTATACTGGTAATAAAGCTGTCCGGGACTTTTGCTGCATACCTGGAATTCGCAAGTCTTATTTTTCCTTCAGGCACAGGTTCATTTACTATTTCGGCATACCCGTCATAGTATAAAACCTTGTCAAACAATACTACTTCTGAAACCTCCGTTTCCGGTTCAACTTTTTCATCCGGTTCAGTGGAATTACATGTAATGATTGTGAGTATAACAGCAATAATGCTAAGGGGGAATAGAAGATATTTTTTCATGATAAGCTTAAGTTTATTCTTTTAAAAAATAAACATAAAGAATATAAATGGCTTAAAAAAGCAAAAAATAAGAATAATTAAGGTAAATCAAGGATGTCGCAGAGGCGTTCAATTGAACGCCAGTACAGGTAAATGTCCCGATTCCTTACGGAAGTCCATACAGTGACAGAAGATTATATGATAAAACCCGTATATGATATTGCTTCAACATGGACGCAGGGGCGTTCAATTGAACGCCCTACAGGTAAATAATTATTAATTGGAGGGATTTACTTCTTACTTCTTACTTCTTACAATTAAACAATACCGCTTCTTCACCCATTACAGATATAACATCTTTTATCAGTTCATCACTTAATTTTAGTCTCCGCTCTTTAAACTGGAAAGCCCTGGGCCGTGAACCGTTATTACCAAGCTGAATAAAGAAAGGTGTATTCCCTTTATGTTTTTCCAATACCTTATTAAGATTTGAAAGATGTTCCAGGGTATTCTTTTCTTTATCAACAATAATCTTTACACTTTCAGTAAATGATGCTCTTGCTTCCTCAGGAGAAATTACTTTTTCAATATGGAGTTTTATTGCATCACCGCTGCTTTCAGGCCTGCCTACAATAAATATACACTCTTCCGGTTCAATAAATCTGCCGTATTGTTCATATACTTTGGAAAACATAAGACACTCACATGAACCCGACAGATCATCAAGTGTAAAAAATACCATCGTTTTGCCGGCTTTATCAATCTTGGTTTTTACCTCAGTAACTACACCGCATGCTCTTAGTGTATCCATATTTTCAAGTTTTTCTGTTTCACCAAGATGTACAGTGGTAAAAGATTTATAATCCACTTCATATTTTCTTAACGGATGCCCTGTTATATAAAATCCGACCACTTCCCTTTCCTTGGCAAGCCTGAACTTTTGTTCCCAGGGCGGAAGATCAGGAAGGGATGGTTCAGCTATTTTTACTTCTTCTGCAATGCCGCCAAACAGACTGTCAACGGCTGATGCTTCGGCATGTTTCACTTTACTGCCGAATTCCAGTGCGTGTTCAATTGCAGCAAAAAGTTTAGCTCTTACCTTCTCAACAGAATCGAATGCTCCTGCATATACCAGCCCTTCCATACCTCTTTTATTAACATGATGTGTATCAACGTTTGAGCAAAAATCATATATACTTGTAAAATTCCTGCCGATCCTGTTTTTAGTTTTTATTATCTCTTCCACCGCTCCAATGCCTACATTTTTTATTGCAGACATTCCAAAAATGATTTTCCCTTCTCTTGCATCAAAATAAACAGATGGATTGTTAACATCAGGGGGACGGACTTCAATCTTCAGCTTCCTGCAGTCCTCAAGAAAGTTTGTAACTTTAGCAGTGTTTCCAAATTCATTTGTTAGGTTTGCCGCAAGAAATTCGGGTGTATAGTGGGCTTTTAAATATGCTGTCTGGTATGCTACATAACTGTATGCAACAGAGTGACTTTTATTAAAGCCGTAATTTGCAAACTTATCAATTGCGTCAAAAATTTCCTCTGCTACTTTTTTAGGAATACCATTCTGTACGGCACCTTCAGTAAACTTAACCTTCTGCTCTTTCATTGCAAGCAGATCTTTTTTACCCATTGCACGGCGGAGAATGTCTGCTTCGGCAAGACTCATGCCGCCCACCTTATTTGCAATCTGAATTACCTGTTCCTGGTAAACAATAATACCATAGGTTTCCTTTAAAATTGTTTCAAGAACCGGATGAAGATACCTTACTT
>JAWOJF010000030.1:0-20869 GCA_046481785.1 Ignavibacteriaceae bacterium
AGATACCATGTGATGACATATTATCATATAAAGTAATAAAAGAAAAACGCGCTACGTTTATTCCTTCAAACAAAATTTTACATAACAGGCCTTCAACAGAAACACCTTATAGAAATTTTTTCCTGGCAGGGGATTGGGTTAATACCGGGTTACCTTCCACAATAGAAAGCGCAGTAAAAAGCGGAAGAAAAGCGGTAAAATGTGTAGCGCAGATGCATATGCGTAACGGAATCCCGGTCCATTAGAATCTTCCTATTCCTGGAGATTGTGCCGCTCCTCTGGAGCTAAAATCACTTTTTCCCTCGTGTAGGTTTTCTACTAATGTTTCAGCTCCTAACGGAGCGAAAACAATTATTTCTTGCTCCATCCAAGCGGACGATATGCAATTATTCCTCGCTCCATACAAGCGGACGATATGCAATTGTTCCTCGCTCCATACAAGCGGACGATATGCAATTATTCCTTGCTCCATAGGAGCAGAAACATTAGTAGAAATTAGAAACATAAAAAACACCAAAGCTCCAGAGGAGCGGCACAAAAATAAAAATATGACCCTGGAACTGGAAATGATTAGTTGTTTTGTTATATGCTAATGTTAAGCTCCTAATGGAGCGAAAACATATTCTTGCTCCATACAAGCGGGCGATATGCAATTGTTCCTCGCTCCATACAAGCGGACGGTATGCAATTATTTCTTGCTCCATATAAACGGACGGTATGCAATTATTCCTCGCTCCATACAAGCGGACGGTATGCAATTATTTCTTGCTCCATACAAGCGGACGATATGCAATTATTCCTTGCTCCATACAAGCGGACGGTATCCAATTATTCCTCGCTCCATACAAGCGGACGGTATGCAATTATTTCTTGCTCCATATAAACGGACGATACAATTATTCCTCGCTCCATAGGAGCAGAAAAATTAGTAGAAATTAGAAACATAAAAAACACCCAAGCTCCAGAGGAGCGGCACAAAAATAAAAATTTGACCCTGGAACTCGAAATGATTAGTTGTTTTGTTATATGCTAATGTTAAGCTCCTAATGGAGCGAAAACATATTCTCGCTCCATACAAGCGGGCGATATGCAATTATTCCTCGCTCCATATAAACGGACGGTATGTAATTATTCCTCGCTCCGTTAGGAGCAGAAACATTAGTAGAAATTAGAAACATAAAAAACATCCAAGCTCCAGAGGAGCGGCACAAAAATAAATCTATCAAAAAAATTATTCATACCATTCAAATAGATATTCTGGTTTATAATCAACTTCAAATTTTTTCAGCAAATCCAAATATTCTTCTCTGAATGTTTTCTTTCTGTGATGCTCCTTTTGATTTCTTATATAATCAACAACTTTACCTGTATGAGATTTGCTGTAAGTAAATGCACCAAATCCGGTTTGCCATGAAAAATTTCCTGGAAGTAATCTTTCATCGTTAATATATTTTGTAGTACCAGTTTTAATATCCCGTACTAAATCCGATAACGAGATATCGGGAGAGAAACCCAAAAAGATATGAACATGATCGGGCATACCATTTATGATCATTAATTTTTGATTTTTCTTGTTTATTATTCCACTAATGTATTTATAAATATTACTCTCTATACTATTATGAATTAAATTTTGTCTCCCTTTCGGAGAAAAGATTATTTGTGCATATAATTGGGTGTAGGTGTTTGGCATTGTTTTCCTTTCCATGAATAAAAGATTTGTGCCGCTCCTCTGGAGCTAAAATCACTTTTTCTTATGCAGATTTTCTACTAATGTTTCAGCTCCTAACGGAGCGAAAACAATTATTTCTTACTCCATATAAACGGACGGTATGCAATTGTTCCTCGCTCCATATAAACGGACGGTATGCAATTATTCCTTGCTCCATACAAGCGGACGGTATACAATTATTCCTCGCTCCATACAAGCGGACGATATGCAATTATTCCTCGCTCCATAGGAGCAGAAACATTAGTAGAAATTAGAGGCAAAAGAAACACCCAAGCTCCAGAGGAGCGGCACAAAATTATCTGGCAGATTATCTTGCCACCATGTTCATCTATACCATCATCCGTTTATTCGCTTTGCCCTCTGCGCTTTGCGTTTACAGCCCTTCTTCACTTATCAGGTATGCCAGTACAGCAATTGCCGCTGTTCCAAGTTCCATTTCACGCGGATGGACTTCTTCAAAAACATCATTATCGGAATGGTGAAAATCAAAATATTTTTGCCCGTCAGGTACATAAGAAATTAATGCTTTCGAGGTTTTAATAAAAGAGATATCAACTGCGGCGCCACCTTTTTCAACCCACTCAATGCCGGCTTTCCTTAAAACTGGAAGCCAGCTTCTCATCTTTTTTATTATTTCTGCAGATGCTTCTACCTCAAAACCTCTCGGACTAAAAACACCACGGTCCGATTCTATTGCGGCAACATGTTTTACCTCTGGTTTTTCAGCGTAAACTCCATACTCTCTTCCCCCCATAACTCCATTCTCTTCATTTGTATAAAGGATACATCTGATTGTTCTTTGGGGTTTAATATTCAAACGTTTAAATAAATCCAGCACTTCCAGTGCCTGCATACAGCCGCCGCCGTCGTCATGAGCGCCGTCTCCTTTATCCCAGCTATCGAAATGACCGGCAACCACAATAACTTCATCAGGATATTTTGTCCCTTTCATATCAGCAATAACATTATATGATTGTGCATCAGGAAGAGTTTTACAATCCATTTTAACCGTAATTTTAAGATTGGGATCCTTTTTTAAAGCATCACTTAAAAAATCAGCATCGGAATAACCCAAAGCTGCACCGGGTATTTGAGGAACATCAGAAACATAATTCCTCATGGCTCCAACATGGGGAACATTATCATACCTGGTTGTAATAGAACGGACTAATACAGCAACACCACCATACCGGGCAGCTTCAATTGCACCATTGGACCGCTGATCAACTGCCCCCCCGTATCCATCAAATGTGTTTACTAATGCCGGATCCAGTGCACGGCTGTAAAAAATAATTTTTCCTTTTGCTTCATTCTTTTTCTGCTCAAGCTCCTCAAAGCTTTCAACTTCCAGCACTCCTGCGGTAATTCCTTCAGGAGGAGTACCAATACTTCTGCCGAGTGAAGCAATATTTAATTCTCTGCCCTGGAATAAACTTGAGCTTGTAATTTCTGCTGTTTCAATAGTGCCTCTTTCCCAATGCGGAACCATAACCGGCTGCAGCCAAACATCGTATCCTGATTTTTCCATTTTTTCTTTTGCCCATTCAATAGCTTTCTCAAAATTTTTGGAGCCGCTAAGACGCGGGCCGATCTCACAAAGTTCTCGTAGCCACTCATATCCTTTTTGTTCCTGTAAGGCCGATGCAACTATTTTACCGGAAATGGATTCATAATCCGTTTTTGCCGGCGCTTCTGCAGGTGCTGTATTTATTAATAAAAAAGAAGATGATAAAATAATTACAGCAGCTATAAGAAATGAAATGGCTTTTTTCACTTTTACTCCGGTTAATAGAGGATTAAAATTAAAATGGATGTATTGAAATGTTATAGAAAAGTTATCTCTCTGCAAGAATGCTTCAAGTTGGTAGAGCAATATCAAAAACTTCCTTGCGAAAACTTTCTATATGGAATTTTATCGCTGAATTTAAATTTCTAATTCATATACTCTGTATTTTTTATAAATTTCACCATTCATTACTTCCGCACCACGGATCATCATATCGTTATCTTCAAGTACCCAGCTAGCTTCGCCAAGGTCATAACCTTTATCATGAGCACGGTTAGCAATTTCCCAGTAAAGTACTGCATCAAGGCCGCGTTTCTGATATTCGGGTATTATACCGAGCGTAATAATTCTGCACCATATGATATTTTTTTTCTTTGTATATAGCTTTATAAAATTAAACGGGAAAAGACGCCCGTTCATTTCTTTAAATATCATATTATAGTCCGGCATAACAAGAGCAGCACCCACAAGTTTGCCTTCTATCTCTCCAAAAAGCACAAGTGATGGTTCAACAAGTGGTTTTAAATCTTTGGCCATTGCATCTATTTCATCATTTGTTAATGGTACAAACCCCCAATTTGGCTGCCATGCTTTATTATAAACGTACTTAAATCTTTCAAGCTCATTATTAAAGTCTTTCATATTCAGTTGTGATACCTTAATACCAGACCGTTTTTGTGCAATTTCAGCAACTCTTCTTAACTTATCTGAGGATGTTACTTTTTTATTTTCCAGTTTATATGCATAAAGATCTTTCCCCTTTTTAAAACCATAATTATCACATAGTTTCAGATAATAAGGCGGATTATACGTCATTAAAATGCGGGGCATATCGTTAAATCCCTCTAACAGCATACCCCATTCATCATTGCTTGAAGGATTTGCCGGGCCGCGCATTGTATTTAATCCTTTTGATTTTAGCCACTCTCTTGCAGTATCAAATAATTTGTTTGCTACTTCCTGATCATCAATACACTCAAAGAAACCAAAAAAACCTGTCTTATCGTTATGATGCTGATTGTGAAGATCATTTTTTATGGCTGCAATTCTGCCGGCAATTTTACCATCTTTATAAGCGAGGAATAATTCCGTTTCAGCGTGTTTATAAAAGGGATTTTTTTCTTTATCAAGCAATTTTTTCCTGTCCATTATAAGGGGCGGCACCCAATGCTCATCCCGTTTATAAATCTTCCATTGGAACTTAATAAATTTCATAATGTCGGATTTGGAAGATACTGTTGAGATTGTAATAGAAGCCATAGGGAAATCCTTCTAAAAAAATGGAAAAAAGAAAGTTGATAATGAAGATTTATTAAGCTTTAGAATCATAGCTAAAATAAATCCCCTCTCAATGGAGAGGGGAGAAGTGTGTGGTTTTATATTAAGCCCAGTTTTTTTCCTATATCGGTAAAAATATTCAGGATTGCATCAAGATGTTCATCTTCGTGAGTAGCCATATAGCTGGTTCTCATCATCTGCCTTCCGGGAGGAACACCGGGAGATATGAAGACATTTACAAATACTCCTGCATCGTAAAGCATACGCCACATTTTAAATGCTACTTCATCACTACCAATAATAACGGGAACAATTGCAGTCCTGCTGTCAAGCACTGTAAAGCCTGCCTCTTTAAAACCAGTCCTCATTTTAGCTGCATTCCGGATCAGCTTTGTAACTCTTTCAGGTTCAGCTTCCAGAATATCCAGAGCTGCCAAAGCAGCAGCAACTGAAGAAGGAGTAGGGGATGCGCTGAAAATAAGAGCAGGTGAATGGTGTTTTATATAATTAATAACTCTTTCTTCACCCGCAACAAAACCTCCAAGTGATGCAAAGGTTTTACTGAAAGTACCCATTGTCATATCTATCTGACTTTCCAGTCCAAATTCACTTGCAGTACCTCTTCCGCCTTTACCTATAACACCGACCGAATGTGCATCATCAATAAGTATTCTTGCATTTATTTCCTTTGCAATTTTATTTAATCTGGGCAGATCAACAATTTCTCCGCCGGTGCTAAATACACCATCGCTTACAATTAGTTTACCTGCACCTTCAGGAAGTTTTTTTGCTACTCTTTCAAGGTCATCCATATCATTGTGTTTATATCTTACAAATTCGGCAGTAGCTCCTTTTGCCATTAAATTACCGGCAACAATACATGCATGGTTATCTTTATCGGATATGACATAATCACCGCGCTGGACTAAAGTAGGGATAATTCCCTGGGCAGTTTGATAGCCGGTACTGAAAAGCAGTACAGCCTCTTTGTTGAAAAACTTAGCCAGTCTTTCTTCAAGTTCGATGTGGAGGTCAAGAGTGCCGGTTAAATACCGGGACCCGGAACAGCCTGTACCATACTTTTCAAGAGCTTTTGCAGCCGCTTCTTTAACTTTTGGATGTGCTGTTAAACCCAAATAGTTATTTGAGCCAGCCATTATTACTTTTTTTCCTTCAATTGTAACAACCGGACCCTCATTTTCTTCAATTGGCCTGAAGTACGGGTACAGTCCTAAAGCTTTTATTTCATCAGCCCTTTTAAATTCGTAACATTTTGCAAATAGATCCAATAATCCTCCTTAAAAATGAAAATGTGGTAATTTTGCCGATACTTTATAGGAATTATTTGTTAAATTTCGGTGTGAAATCTATCAATAATTATCTTAAAATCAAACAAATAACTTTATGAATAACAATAAGATAGCTGTGGTTACAGGTGCTAATGGCTTTGTTGGCAGCCACCTGGTAGACCTTCTGGTTGAAGAGAATTATACTGTAAGATGTGTTACAAGAAAAACAAGTGATCTTAAGTGGCTTAAGGGGAAAAATGTTGAGATTTATGACTGCGGATTAACTAACAAGGAGACGTTAAAAAAGGTTTTTAAGGATGCGGCTTACATTTATCATGTTGCAGGTGTGGTAAAATCTAAAACTCCTGATGGATATTTTAAAGGTAATGTTGATACTACAAGAGTTTTACTTGAAACTGCTGTTGAATTTAAAGATACAATAAAAAGATTTTTAGTTGTCAGCAGCCAGACCGCATGCGGGCCTACTCTAAACAGCAGCCTTATCACTGAAGAAGATATTTGCCGGCCAATAACTACATATGGAAAAAGTAAATTAGCAGAAGAAGAACTAGCTGCATCATTTATGGACAAACTTCCTGTTACAATCTGCCGTGCTCCCGCTGTCTATGGCGAAAGAGATACTGAGATTTTTATTTTTTTTCAGACATTTAATAAAGGTTTAATGACTGAAGTGGGATTTGATAAAAAGCAGGTAAGCCTTATTCATGTAAGAGACCTTGTTAAAGGATTTTATCTTGCCGCATTAAGTGATAAGGCAATTGGCCAGACTTATTTCATTAGTTCTGAAAAACCCTATACCTGGAAGGAAGTGGGAGATATTACTTCCCGGATTCTGAATAAAAAACCTTTCAAGGTAAAAGTACCCCATTTTATGGTTTATACAATTGCTTCAATTGCTCAGTTTTTTTCCATGTTCAGTTCCAAACCGGCAACTTTAAACCTTGAGAAAGCCCGGGACCTTGTACAACACTCCTGGACATGTGATACAACCAGGGCAACAAGAGATTTCGGCTACAAACAGGAAATTTCCCTGGAAGATGGGATAAAACGAACTTGTGATTGGTATAAACAAATGAAATGGATTTAGAATTCAAAGATGAAAAGATTCAAAGATGGAAAGATTCAAAGATGAAAAGATTCAAAGACAAAAAAATGGAAATATTCATTCTACTTTAATTTGGGTTTGCTCCTTCAGCAATCCACGTTCTAATTCCTCTTATTTGTTCAGCCGTTAATGGGGGAATATTTGAATCCCATGGAGGCATTGGATTTGGATAACCAAATTTAGGGTCAATAGTCCATACCAAAATACTATTATCCGGTTCCCCCGGTGTTACTACAGTAAAATCTGCGGTTGTATTTGCCCATGTAGTTAAACTTATACCGCCTGCCCGGCTTTCATCGCCATGACATGCTGCTGTTGCACAATGATTATTAAATACGGGCTGTATGTGAGCATTATAGCTTATGTCGGAATCAGGAATTGGATTATCATCATCTTTGGGACCGCACCCTGAATAAAAAATAATGCCCGCTGCTGTTAGAATTACCGTATAGAAAAAAGCTTGTTTTATCATAATTATAAAAATATAGAAAGAAAATACACTAAACAATGGCGAAAGAATTACTAAATTATGCCCGGAATCATATCCATAAAGTACTCTTCTCACAAGATAAAATAAAAAATATATTGAAGTTTGCATTAAAAAGGAGAGACAATGAAAGCTGCAACTATAGTTGGTATTGTATTAATTGTTCTTGGAGTTCTGGGATTTATATTTAAAGGAATTTCTTTTACAAAAACTGAAGAAGTTGTTGATCTTGGACCAATTGAAATTGAAAGCAAAGAAACTGAAACTTTACCGGTACCGGAAATATTAAGTGGAATTGCTATAGTGGGCGGAATCGTTCTTGTAGCTGTTGGTGCAAGGAAAAAATAATTTTTTACATAAAAAGTGATTTTATTTTTGTGGGAGATTTGAGGGAGTGGCTGACCCGGGGTGTTGTAGCCGACACTGAAAACATACGATCTGTATGGTTGGACACAATATCCTTATGGTTAAAAGTGTTTATTGTATAAGTGTATGATGTAAAAAATAACGAGCTGATGAAATGGATGACAAGATGAAAGTTGTATTGGCTGAGGATGAGTTGATAACAGCATTAGATATTAAACAACATCTTAAAAGAGAATTTAATGCTGAAGTAATTACTACAAATAAGGGCGGGGATATTGCCCCTCTGACTATAGATCATAAACCAGATATAATAATATCAGATATCAAACTGATTGATAACACCAACGGTATTGATGCAGTTAAAAAACTAAAAAAGGAATATGATGTACCTGTCATATTTGTTTCTGCTTATACCATGGCGTATTATCTGGAGCAGATCAGCAGAATACCTAACGCCTTTATTTTACCGAAACCCTTAAATTTTAACTTATTTTATTCCCTGGTAAAATCACTAATAAAAAACTAAACCGGCTGACTATAACAAGTTTAAAACCTAAGGTCATAAAATTGAACTGCTTGATAATTGTCACAGCTTTTGTCCGGTTTTAGTGTGATATTAGATCAAAGAAGATTAGCTCACCTGCACGCTGAAAAATGAGGGAAACGATGATTAATAAATTTGAAAATACCATAAATTCTTTAACCCGTCTTATAAATGCCCTTAATGACAGCAGTAATTATTACTACAGACTGCTAAATCTTAATCTTGACTATGCGGATATTATCAAACCACTTTACAATCAAAAAGTTGATTTCCTGAATAAAATGCTTAAAGAATATAAGCGTTTAACCAAAAAAGAATTCCCGCAGGATTACAGTCTTGCAAATTATATTATTACATACAACAATATAGACCTTCTTGAAGAATGTCTTAGAACAGAGAAAAAACTTATTGATTTGTATTCTGATATAATGAACAAAGATGTATTATGGGAAATTTTGCCTGTACTAGCACATCATAATAATTATTTAAAGGCTTCAAAAGGGCTTCTGTTAAGTTATATCGATGATTATAAAAGACATAACAAAAGCATTATAGTTGATTACAGCAGACATGCCAGTCTGGTTAATTAATCTGAAATATTTATCATACCCAATTAGTTATCCTGTCTCTGCCGATATTTCCTGAATCAAATCCAATATTTATTTTAACATATATTATTATATTGAACACTTCCGCGGGATACCGGAAAAATAAATTTGAGATATGAGCTCCTTTGTTATTATCTTTGTAAAAAAATCTGAATATTATTTGAAAAAAAGAGTTAAAATTTTCAGGGTATATATAAAATTATTCTTTAGGAGATTTTTATTTATACTCAGACAAAGAGTTGAGTTAAAAACCTTTATTATTATTGCAAGCCTTGTTGTTGGTATTCTTTCAGGGCTAGCTGCGGTTTTGCTTAAGAGTGTTGTACATTTCTTTCAGGAAGAGCCGCAAAAACTATTTAAAAATATTAATGCCGAATACCTCTTCGCAATCACTCCTTTACTTGGTATAATTTTATCCGTTATTATTGTAGGAATATTTTTCTCAGGTAAAATTCATAAAAGCCTTAGCCATATTATATATCTGATCCTGAGAAAAAATTCTGATATACCTCGGAGGAAAATGATCTCTCATATAATAACAAGCGGCATAACTGTTGGTATGGGCGGTTCTGCAGGGCTGGAGGCGCCTATTGTTATGACCGGGGCGGCAATAGGCTCTAACGTTGCTAAAGAATTAAAATTTAATTACCAAACAAGAACATTGCTCCTTGCCTGCGGTTCAGCAGCGGGAATATCAGCTATTTTTAACAGTCCAATTGCCGGTGTTATTTTTGCTTTTGAGGTTTTACTCCCTGAATTCTCAATTCCTTCACTTATTCCCTTATTAATCGCTTCCGCAGCTTCTGCTGTTTTATCAAAATTGCTTTATAGTGGTCAGATATTTTATTTGATTACTGAAGGCTGGGTGGTTGAGGCAATTCCTTTTTATGTTCTCCTTGGTGTACTCTGCGGATTTATTTCACTCTATATGATAAAAACTTCCTTATATATTGATGAATATTCTGAAAAGATTAATAAACCTTATCTTAAAGCTTTGGGCGGGGGAATTGTATTGTGTTTATTAATATTTTTATTTCCGCCGCTTTATGGCGAAGGTTACGCTACCATAATTGATTTACTGGCAGGCAATTTTAGTAATGTTTTATCAAACAGTGTTTTAAATTTTATACCGGATATTGACCTGGCATTAATATTACTTGCCGCGGCTATTATACTTGTAAAAGTTTTTGCATTTGCATTAACAATAAGTTCGGGGGGTAACGGGGGAATTATTGCCCCTTCATTATTTACCGGGGCACTAAGCGGATTTTTTCTTGCTCATCTCATCGGATATCTGGATATAACAAATCTTAATCATTCCAATTTTATTGTTGTTGGTATGGCCGGTATATTAAGCGGTGTGCTTCATTCCCCTTTAACCGGCATTTTCCTGATAGCAGAAGTAACAGGCGGGTATATATTAATTGTTCCGCTTATGATTGTTACCGCTCTTTCTTATTTCATTTCACGTTATTTCCATCCTCATTCAATTTACACAGCCCCATTACAGAGAAGAGGTATCCGCTTTAGAACAGAAACTGAAAAGTACTTTATACAACAACTTAGCATTGGCGATATTGTAGAAAAAGATTTTTCAACAATACGCCCGGGGATGACTCTTAGGGAACTTGTTGAAAAAATTTCTCAAACAAAAAGAAATTTATTTCCCGTTGTAGATGATAATAAAAAATTAATAGGGATAGTTACTTTAGATGCTGTAAGGGAATTTCTGTTAAATACTGAGTTATATGATGTTATTCTTGTTTATGAAATTATGAGTATTCAGTATGCATCTGTTGATATAAATACGAATGTGAATAAAGTACTGGAAATATTTGAATCCGCTCCCGGTGGACAAATATGGAATGTTGCAGTTACAAGAAACGGTGAGTATGTAGGCTTCATCTCAAAATCCACTATATTTAACCGGTACATTTCTATATGGGCAAAACAGCAGAAAGATAATATTTAAACTATTCTGCTACTGTTTCTCCTGGTACTTTTACTTTTCGAAGTTTTCAACTGTACCTGGTCCAATAATTATTTAATATTTTTATAAGAGAGGATGTGCTTACGCAATTATAAAAAGCAGTCAATGTTAAAACTCTCATGGTATTTATCCTCACACCTGTTTACAACGTGCTTGTAAAATTTGATGGAAAGATTAGCTTGCAGGATGTAATTATGTAAAATTAATGGTTATCAAAAATCAAAAGGAGAAACCTATGGAAACAGTGATGAGAAGAAGTGTAATAATTTCATTATTTACTTTCTTAATACTTTTTTCTACCGCATTTTTTGTGAATGCTCAGGATACCACCGGTACGGAAGGCAATACAGGCATGGAGAATACCACCGGTACTGAGAGCACTACAGGTGTGCAGGATCCATTTGGTACCGATACAACCGGAGTAACGGGGCAGACGGGTACAACGGGAATGCCGCAAAATGATGATACAATATACGAAACTCATGCAGATCAATGGTCACAGTCGCTTGCTGATGAATTAAGCCTTGATGCATCCCAACGGGATAGTGTAAAGACAATCCTTCTGGATTATCAAAGACAGCGTGCCGCTCTATCAGATCAGGTAATGGATGAAAATATGTTAACCGAATTTAATTCAAACTTTAACTCAAGAATACAAGGGCTGCTTGATGAAAACCAGGCTACTAGTTATAATAATTACAGACAAAGTTGGTGGAATGATATAAATACAACGATAAGCAATACCAGCAAGAACGACGGGCAATATTAAAAAAAAACAGGGTAAGCAATAGTAAAAATGCTTACCCTTCTAATTAACTATCATCTTTATGCCAGCTCAGCCAGCATATATATTATAATAAATAATAAAGAAAGTACCCAGTAGGCCATTATTCCATTGCCGTATTCTTTAACTTCGGTTATCTTCATATCTCCCTCAAATTCTACAATTAATTAGCCTGATTAATTTTTTTTACCTTTTCGTCATTTTCTGTTATAAGTATACCTGACTTTAATCTTTTTGCTGCCTGGTTTGCAACTCTTATTGCATCTGATTTTAAATTATGTGTTGAAATAGGCTCACTTTTTCCCTCTATCATTATTGCCCAGTTACCAAAAAAGGGAGTTATTATAATATCTTTTTTATTCATAGTATGCGTCTCATAGTCATATAATCTTTTGGGGAAACTTTCTTAAGAAAAATATAGTAATTTTATTTTTTGCCGGTTGTTTTACGTCACTCTAACCTATTATTTAATTTCATCTTTTCTTTTATTCCTTCAAGACCCTGCAGTCCTCCAGTATGGATAATTAAAATTTTTTCATTTTTCTTAAAATATCCTTTAGAAATAAGATTATAAATTCCAAATAACATCTTTCCGGTGTAAACGGGTTCAAGGGGAATTTCATTTTCTTTTTCAAAATCCTGAATAAAACCCCAGAGCTCATCATTAAATTTTGCATAACCCCCAAAATGATAATCGAGAATAATATCCCAGTTTGAATAATCTTTCCCGGTATAGTCTCTAACCAGTTTATTTACAATGGGTTTTAAAAATGCTGCATCTTTTAAAACTGCAAAACCAAGAGCTTTTTTATTTCCTTTTAAATGAGAAATAATTCCTGCTAATGTTCCGCCGGTACCGCATGGAACGCATACATAATCAAAAGTGATATCCAAATTATTTAATATTTCTTCGGAGCCTTTAACCCCGGCTATGTTGGAACCTCCTTCAGGTATTAAATAAAACGGATCAAATCTGTCCCTAAGTTTATTTATTACCACACTTTCATTTTTCCGCCTGTATTCCTCTCTGTCCATATAATAAAGCTGCATTCCGCAGCCGTTTGCATATTTTAAAGTTGGGTTTAGCGGAAGATGCTCTTCTCCACGTATTACCCCGATTGTTTCAAAACCAAAAATTTTTCCGGCCGATGCAGCAGCATATATATGGTTGGAAAATGCTCCGCCAAAAGTTAATATTCTTGTAAAACCCTTTTTCTCAGCTTCAATAAGATTATATTTAAGCTTATACCATTTATTTCCAGAAATTGCCGGGTTAATAAGGTCTTCCCGTTTAATGTAAACTTCTAAACCTGCTGCAGCAATAAAAGCATTATTAAGTTTTATAACAGGAGCAGTATTTACATTAAAGCTTTCTATTGCTGACATTTTACTTTAAAATTATTTGGGGATAGGATAAATATAAGAATTAATGGTGCATTATAGAATTTCTGCCGGTTGTACAAATGAAACGTGCGGACCGGGTGGATAAGTACTATAAAATGAATTAGTAAGTTTGATAAGAATCATTAAGCTGTACTGCATATTCCTACTCATAATTCATTAAATAAACTAAAGCTATATTCAATTATTAATAAAAATTATTATTATATGCCAAAAACTAAAGATGAAAAAATACTGGAAGAATTACCTGTTAATCCGGAGCAGTCCGCTGAATTAGCCGAACTTCAATATGTCAGCGATACTGATCCGGGAATCACCAGGAAAAAGAACCGCAGGGGTTTTATTTATCTAAATCCCAAAGGGGAGTATATTAAAGATAAAAAGATATTAAAGAGAATAAATTCACTAGTAATACCACCTGCATGGACTGATGTATGGATATGCAGCGCAAGTAAAGGACATATACAGGTAACGGGCAGAGATGTAAAAAAAAGGAAACAATATATTTATCATCCTAAATGGGATGCTATTAGAAACCAAACAAAATTTTTCCGCTTAATAAAATTTGCGCAATCACTTCCATTAATACGGAAGAGGGTGGAAAGTGATTTGCGAAAACATGATCTTACAAGAGAAAAAGTACTGGCAATAATAACGCGTTTATTAGAAGAGACACTTATAAGAATAGGTAACCAGGAGTATGCTGTAAACGGTTCATACGGGTTAACTACATTAAAAGATAAACATCTTGTAGTTGATGGTGGAACTATTCAATTAGTTTTTAAAGGCAAAAGCGGAAAGGTCTGGGAGGTTGATATATTAAATAAAAGGCTTGCCCGTTTAGTTAAACAATGCCAGGAACTTCCCGGGCAGGAATTATTCCAATATATTAACAGCGGGGGAGAGTATAACCCCGTAACATCAACAGACGTAAACAACTACATTTGTGAAATAACCGGTGAAAATTTTACAGCTAAAGATTTCCGGACATGGGGGGGCACTCTGCTGGCGGCAAAAGAGTTATTTTCTCTTGGTCCTGCCGAATCTGATAAAGATTTTAAGAAAAAAACAGTTAAAGCTGTAAAAAATGTAGCAAAAGCTTTAAATAATACAACTTCAATCTGCAGGAATTATTATATCCATCCAGATATAATAGAGACTTTTTATGATAAGACATTGTTTGTTGAAATGAAAAAAGCTGAAGCAAATGGGATGAATAACAGAACCGGCTTTAGTGCTCATGAGAAAGCTGTAATGAAAATTTTAAAGAATAAGCTAGCGGTTTAAAGAAAAAAACCTTCGGAAGTTAAGAGCTTCCAAAGGTAAAATTCCTCTTTATTACGGCATTGACTTTTTCCTGATCTTATATGCTGCATAAGATATTGCAACAACTATAAACAGCAGAATAAAACCGGCAGCTAAAACAGAGACAAGTTTGGAATAAATTTCCATTTTTTACCCTTTAAAGCAGCAGTTAATACCGCCTTTACTGGTTAAAAAAAGTTGTTACATTTCATAGGTTGACCTTCTTTTTAGTTTATAAGCAAGGTAACTACCGCCTATAACCAAAAGAAGTGAACCTACACAAATTACAACGGCTGACACTAGTAAGGAAAACAAAGACATTTTTTGGCCCTCCCAAAAAATCCATGAAAATAGTTTTAAGCATAATTAGAATCTTTTTAAGATTCACCAGCTAAAATAATAAAACAAAGAAGGAATGAATCCCTTTTTTCGCTTAAGGGTTTGAATTTTTCGATAAGTGGTATAAACAGGTGAGAAATGGAAGATGGTTTACCATTTGCTATCTTCCATTTAACCTCTACATCATTAGTACTTATATCTTACCCATTTTATAACTTCAGACCATTTTGGCTTTTTACCGGTCGATAATATTCCAACACGGTATATTTTACCTGCAACGGGAAATATTATTAACATGGTGGCTATATTAACAATTATTGCCAATATAAACTGCCAGCCGGGCACTTCCATAATTGTTATACGGGCAGGCATAACTATCAGAGACGTGAATGGAACCATTGATGTAATTTTTGCCAACTCATTATTTGGGTTTGACTGCATACTTATGGCTATAAAAAATGGAATCATTATGAGCAGCATAATTGGCCACATACCGCTTTGTGCATCCTGTGAATTGGTAAAAATTGAGCCCACTGCTGCATATAAGCCAATAAATGTAATAAGGGCAATAAAGTAATTTAGAAGAAAATAAAGGAGCTGCCAGGTATTTAATGATAGAGTAAACTCTGCCGGCAGTATAAAAATTGTAGATGATATTATAACAAATACAGGCAATAGCCAGATTGCCATCTGCAATACACCTGTAATTGATGAACCCAATATTTTGCCTGTAAGCAATTCTGTACTGTCTAATGATGATAAAAGTACCTCGATAATCCTGTTATTCTTTTCCTCAATTACTGAGGTTAACATAGCAGAACCAAACATTAACAAACTGAAATAGAGAAGAAAAGTAAACAGGAATGAGATAATTAAATTTCCATAACCCTCTTCTTTAATTTCCTTGTCTTCAGATACTTTAAACTCTTTAAAATTCAATCTCTCCGTGGCGAAAGAAATGTCAGACTCTGTTAATTCTTTTTCTTTGAAGTATTTACTCAACAGAACATTATTTATGTGATCATCAATTTTATCAAAAAGACTTCTGTTCTTGGGGTTTTTTGAGTAAAAAGCAATCTCTTTGCTTTTTTCTGCAGAAGAGGAGATATATACTATTCCCGATAGCTTTTCATCCATAAGTTCTTCCTTATGGGTGTTTATAAATGATTGTATCTGATTGCTATCAATAGTTTCGTATGAAACTTTATAAAACCCATTTTTTATAAACTCCTGTTTATCAAGCTCATTTTTAATTTGTGCTGCCAGTGATCCGGATTCTGCAGCAATTATTATATTTGTATTTTCATCTCCATCAAAACCCCTTATAAAACTCTGGATACCTATAATACCAAACAGGAAAACAGGTACAAGCAGGGTCATGATAATAAATGATCTGCTCATCAGGTGAGAACGCAGCTCTCTTTTAATAACACTAAGTGTTCTTCGGTTAAACATTACCATTCTCCTTTCCGGCTAACTCAACAAAGATTTCATGAAGGGATATTTCGTTTGCGCTGAATTGGTTAACAGTAACATTGTTATCAAGCAGCATTCTCAATAACTCTTGAATAAATGAAGGCTCTTTTACCCTTATGCCCGTAGAATTACCGAAGTCCTCAATCTTTTCAACCATAGGATGGTTTTTAAGGAAGGAAATGCTGCCGTTAAAATTTAAGCTTATGTTTTTTTGAGAAAATTTTGATTTTATATCTTTAAGAGACCCTGACAAAATTAATTTTCCTTTGTCAATCATGGCAATATGATCGCACATCTTTTCTGCAAAATCCATAAGATGTGTGGAAAAGATTATAACTTTACCGCGCTCTTTTAATTCAAGTATTATTTCTTTTAATAGATTGGTATTTATCGGATCAAGGCCTGAGAAGGGTTCATCAAGAATAATAAAATCGGGATCATGCAGTATTGTTGTAATGAACTGTACCTTCTGTTGGTTGCCTTTTGAAAGATCCTCAAGTTTTGAATTTTTTCTTTCAAACAGCTCAAATCTCTTAAGATAATACTCAGCTTTTTTTTCAAGTTCCTTCCCGGTTTTTCCTTTTAATTCTGCAAAATAAAGAAGAGTATCCCATACTCTCATTTTTTTATAAAGCCCCCGTTCTTCAGGCAAATAACCAACCCTGTCCTTAAATTCCTGACCTATTTTTGCCCCTCTTAAAACAACTTCACCCGAGTCAGGCAGGTAGATATTCATCATCATTCTGATTGTTGTAGTTTTTCCTGCGCCGTTTCTGCCGATAAGGCCAAAAACAGATCCTTCAGGTACAGTGAATGATATATCATCAACAGCTTTAAGACCGTCAAATGATTTGCTCAAATTTTTTACTTCGAGTGCAAACATTTTTTGCCCGTTAGCCCTTTCTAATCTCCTTTTGCAAAGATTTTTTATAGGTATAAACTTCTGGCTGGTATAAAATAATAGTTTGGGATTAGTTTTAAAAGCCGGTTATCATTATTTCGGCAACTGACAGGGCAAAGCATTGACTGGGAAATCATAAAATGAAGCGGCATGAAATCCCGTTTTAGCTGATATGCGTTAAGATGACTTCTTTCCTGGATTTGTTTTAGTAATCCCCGAAGGATATAATTATTGTACTTCTTATACTCATCGGAATCCGTGTCGGATTTTAAAATGAATTAATAACCTAGGGTCTTTCTTCATCATCTTCTAAATTATCTTCCTCTTCTTCATCACCTTCAATATCTTCCCATTCCTCATCATCAAAACCATATTCATTTGACTGGGCTCTTCTTTTTACCTGGTCACGGTTATTTAGTTCATTAGCTTCTTTATCTTCGGGGGCATATTTTTCTTTTTCTTTTCTCTTTCGGATCTTTTCTTCCCGGTATTTATTCCGCTCATCCGTTTCTCCTGCATCATAAAGCCTATCGCCTCTTTCGCTAAATCCATCAACTGCACGCTGATCGCGTTCTTTCGAATCCATAACTCCTCCTCGGTTATTTTCCAACGCTATTTAAATAAAATTTTGCATTAAATTTATGCCGTATTTAACAACGTAAATAGTACCATTTTAAGACATAGTTTGAAAAGTCCGGGTAGGGTGGCAAGGTTTATAGTAAACCATCCATCCGGAATCTTAATATATTTCAAGCTTTAATATTTTGTACAGCGCTGGAGTTACTCATATCTGTCCAAAATAATAATTTGTTTCGTTCCTACGGAACTTGCAAATATTGAGATTACCTATACCTATAAAACATAACGTCCCTGACGGGACTTAAAACAGCAATATATATTATACCTTAACATATAGTTACCTGTTTATGGTATAAGTCCTTGTATTCCTGTAATTATTACAATCCCGCAGGGATTAAACGTTTATAGAATAAATTAACAGAATGAAATAAAGTCACGTAGGGACGATAGATTGAGGATCGGTTTGATGATAATAAAAAAAATCCGGATTCTGCCTCTATTCAGGAGTATTATTATAATAATAATTATAATTATAATAATAATTATAATTTGGACAGCACAGGAGTTACTAAAAAAAAATCCGTTATTTCCTTCTGCGCCTGTTATTTTCTTTACGAAATAACTATATTTTTTATCCCAATAATAATTAAAAACACAGCATGAATAAGAAACGCCTTCCTTTACATACCAAAATCTTATTAGGTCTATTGATCGGTTTAATTGCCGGTATTATTTCTAATTTTTTCTTTGCAGGAAATGAAAATATACAATGGGTTGTTTCTAATATAGCCTACCCGGCAGGGCAGGTATTTCTTAGAATGATCTTTATGATTATTGTCCCGCTGGTTTTTACTGCTATAGCGCTCGGTATTGCCGATTTTAAAGACATAAGTACCATAGGCAGAATAGGATTTAAAGTAATCAGCTTTACTGTAGTTATTACTACAGTATCCGTTATAATCGGTATTGTTCTGGTTAACATTTTTCAGCCGGGTGCGGGAATTTCACCGGCAGACAGAGATATGCTTACATCTGCTTTAACAAATAATAATGTTTCGGGGATAATTACAACTGCTCATGAATCAAAAACTTTAGTACAGATAGTACTTGATATAATTCCCAGGAATCCATTTGCTGATATAGTTTTTTATCTCGATCCTAATTACAGGGGCGGGGGATTACTTTCACTTATGTTTTTTGCTTTTATCTTTGGCGTAGGAATTATTCTTTCTGCCAGGGAGAGAACTGAAAGTCTGATAAATGTTTTGCAGGGATTGTATGATGTTATAATGAAAATAATTGACCTGGCAATGAGACTGGCGCCATATGGTGTTGCTGCTCTTATATTTACAACTGCATACACCCTTGGATTTCAGATTTTTATTATACTTGGGCAGTATGTGATTATTGTTCTGGCTGCACTTGCTCTTCATTTCTTTGTTACATATGGGACAATAATAAAGTTTGTAGTTAAACAAAATCCCAAAACCTTTTTTAAGAATATAACTGAAGCAATTGTAACCGCATTTTCAACAAGCTCATCCAATGCTACATTACCCACATCAATTAAAGTAGCAAATGAAAACCTTAAACTGAATAAAGATATTTCAAATTTTGTTTTAACAGTAGGCTCAACTGCAAATCAGAATGGAACAGCATTATATGAAGGTATAACAGTACTGTTTCTTGCCCAGTTCTATGGAGTTGAATTAAGTATTGTTCAGCAGCTCCTTGTTATTTTC
Source organism: Ignavibacteriaceae bacterium (assembly GCA_046481785.1). GTDB lineage: Bacteria > Bacteroidota > Ignavibacteria > Ignavibacteriales > Ignavibacteriaceae > JAWOJF01. Next base: position 19,734 of record JAWOJF010000030.1, read on the forward strand.
CTTTCAATACTTGCGGGTATAGGAACTGCCGGTGTTCCCGGCGGATCGCTGCCTCTTGTAGTTATGGTGCTTCAGACTATCGGCGTACCGGCAGAGGGCATTGGTATTATTCTCGGGGTGGACCGCCTCCTGGATATGTCAAGAACTACAGTTAATGTTGCCGGAGATATTGTTCTTGCTGCATGGATTGATGCTACTGAAAAAGGCAAATCTGTAAGTTTGGAGAGTACTTAAATCGAATTTTATGATTTTATTATTAGTAATTTACACGGGTTATCGTCCCGGCATAAACCATATGGCTATAATATATGAAAAACTTTCTTCTGCTTTTTATTGTTTCAACATTTCTCTATACATCATACGGACAATCAGGAAACGGTTTTCCGCACCTGCAGAAACAGGGCACTGCCACCCAATTAGTTGTACACGGTAAGCCTTTCCTTATTCTTGGCGGAGAACTGGGCAATTCAACGGCATCTAACCTTGATTATCTTAAACCATACTGGGAAAACCTTAAAAAACTTAATCTAAATACAATTCTTGCTCCTGTATACTGGGAGTTGATGGAACCTGCAGAAGGGAAGTTTGACTTTTCCCTTATTGATGGTTTGATAAAGGATGCCCGTGAAAACAATATAAAACTTGTATTGCTCTGGTTTGGTTCATGGAAAAACAGCATGTCATGTTATGCCCCGGAATGGGTGAAAAAAGATATTGAAAGGTTTCCAAGAGCACTGGATATAAACGGTATGGGAAAGGAAATATTAACTTCTTTCAGCTCTAATAACCTTGAAGCAGATAAGAAAGCATTTGTTATGCTGATGAAGCATTTAAAAGAAATTGATTCTGATAATAATACTGTAATTATGGTGCAGGTTGAAAATGAAATAGGGATGATTCCTGATGCAAGAGATTATTACGGCAAAGCAAATGAGGCATTTAAGTCTGAAGTGCCTGCTGAGTTAACGGGATATCTAAAAGAACATAAAGAAAATTTAATTCCGGAATTTCTGGATTACTGGAAAGGTAATGGTTATGAAACTTCCGGAACATGGGAAGAGATATTCGGAAAAAGTTTAAAGACTGATGAAGTATTTATGGCATGGCAGTATTCAAAATATGTTGAGGAAATAACC
>JAWOJF010000262.1:0-3857 GCA_046481785.1 Ignavibacteriaceae bacterium
GTATAAATTATAAAATCTAAGCCTTGGGTCATTTTCAAGTTCTTTTGAGAGGTCAGTCTCAAGGTTCAGGTAAGATCTTAATGAAAATTTTCCTTCATTAACATTAAAGCTTAACATTTGAAAGGCACGAATGTGACTATTTGAAACATCAGCAGTATCAAACCTTTCGAACATGTAAACCGACGAGGAGAGTCTTCCATTGATATTTTGAGAAAGCAGGGAAGCAGTGCCTGTAAGGAAGATTATCAATAGTATAATTTTTTTCATATTAATTCTTTTTTGAAATTTTTCTGGATTCCCCGTAAAAAGGCATATACGCCCCCGGGACAAATCATCATTATTTCTTTTCTGCAGGCACCGGATGTTTTATCGTTTCCCATGCAGCAGTAAAATCTATTTCCTTAAAAGTAGGACTTTCCGGATTATGGCAGCCTACACAGTAATCTTCTATTTTTTCATGAACTATTAAACCTTTGGCAATTGACTCTTCACGGCTTTTCATAACTTTCAGACTTTTATATTCTGAGCCGGCGCCATGGCATGTTTCGCACTGTACTCCATCTTCCATCTTAAATTTTGCCTGTTTCAATTCAGCAGCAACATTATAACCGCTGGTGTGGCACTTTAAGCAGGCTTCTGTTTCAGCAGCTGGAGTTGTATGGCCAAGTTTTGCTGCAATTTCATCAGCTTCTTTAGTCTTAAGTGTTTCAAATGCTTTTGAGTGTTTAGAATCCTGCCAGATAGAAAGCTGTTTGCCCTGTTTCTCTGTTTTATGGCATGCTCCGCATACATCTGCGCCTACAAATGCATTTTTATCCTGAGCATTTACTAAAAACAGTGGGGAAACTAAAAAGATAAAAAATAATAAAAGTTTATTTAACACAGAGCCTCCGATTTACTTTTTATTAAAAAAAGTGAGCCTGTTAAATTTTATTTTAACAGGCTCTCCACATACTTACTTCATTAAAACCATTTTCTTTGTCTGCATAAATGATTTATTCCCTTCAAGTGATTTTGCTTCGATTGAGTAGAAATAAATACCGGAAGATAGATTTCTGTCGGCACCATTCAGGTCAAATTTTATGTTATAAGTACCGGATGACTGAGTAGTGTTTACTAATTCTTTTACAAGTTCACCGGTAACATTATAAATAAGTACCTTAACATTGCTTTCGAAGGGGAGTGAGTACTGAATTGTTGTACTTGGGTTAAATGGATTCGGATAATTCTGTTTTAATGTGTAACCATCCGGCATGAAAGTTGGGTCTTCTTCAAGTTCCACATCTGTAACCGTTCCGCCTATTGCCATTATTGATTTTCTTAATACATCAATTGCAAATACAGTGTTATGCATACCCTTACTTCCGTCATAAGCAATCAACTGGTAGTTAAAATATGCTTTTGTATAAAGCAGGCTATCAGGTGAATCCTTAAACAATCTGTAATCGATTGCTTCATCATTTGCGGGGGGAAGTAATTTTGCTAATGTGGTTATTAATCCCTCTATTTCCTGAGGAATACCTTCTACAGAACCGTTACCATCGTAATCATATTTGGCAATAAAATCTTCAAAGCTGTCTTTCTGGCCGTGGCAGGTAACGCAGCTAGCTGTATGATCATAACCTGTTTCAGGGTTGTGCATTTTGAAGCTGTGTCCGCCTACCATATCCCTGTTGTTGTGGTCACTGGTATCAACAGTTGCATACATATGGCATCCAACGCAGGAGTTTTCAACTGCCCATTTATGAGGACTTGTTAAGTATGGTTCGCCAAACTCAACTGCATTTTGTCCCAACAATACATCTGACTGAACTGAATGATGAGTTCCCCAGTGAGTGCTGGTTGGTAATGCTCTTGTAAGCGTAATATTGCTTGGCCTTGCTTTATGGCAGTTTACACAAAGTTCGCCGGTACCTAATGAATAGTTATCACCATAATTGAAACCGTTTGCAAGTGTATCTGAGCCGGCTGGTGTATATCTTAACTGAGCTACATTATCATTACCATGAGGATCATGGCAGGTAGCACAGGTAATATGTTCCTGCATTGCGCTTGTCATACCCGTAGTATTGGTTGTTCTGCCTTTTGTAAAGTTAATAAAACCGTTGCCGTCATGGCATCTTATACAATTAGCAAGACTGTTGTTATGCTGAGAAGGATTGGCTTGTGCAAACGAGTTGCTCCATACAGCTTCAGCATGTAATGAGTTTTCAAATTGTGCGTATTTATTATGTCTCCAGGGTTCATCGTGGCACTGACCGCAGGAACCTGCTTTTATTGAAATAGCTATTTCATCAGCCTGCGGGCCTGATGCATGTTCGCTTCCCGGACCATGGCAGCTTTCACAGCCTATGGTAGCCATTTGGGTTAGCGGTGTAAAGTAAGTTTTTAGTGAATCAAATTTTTGAGGGTTGGGGGAACCTAAAGTCCAGCCTAATTCGGCAGCTATATCATCAAAGCCGTTATTTTCAGCATCGGGTATATAACCTGTTACGTGGCATTTAATACATCTGTCTGCAAAATGCGAACCGCCGGCACTTATCTGATTGCCAAACGCAACTGCGTGACCTGATGTTTTCCATCTGTCAAAGATATCAACGAATGCTGCAGAATTCTGATGGCATGTCATACAGTTTGGAAATTCAGCATTTATATCTTCAAAGTTACCAACGCCAACATAAGTAGAAACATAATATGTTGCAGTTGTATCATGCGAGCCGCTTGCAGTATTTATAGTAAGCTTAACTACATAAGCTCCGGTTACTTCAGGTTTGAACTGCCAGATTGAATTTACAGTTTCAATTGCAGCGGCTGATCCGGCAGGTTTAGAAATAATCTCGAATACAGCAGAATTGATTTCTTCCGTATTACCTATATTTTCCGCTGACAAATAAACATACGCCTCTTTGGGTACAACATGAAGACCTGAGGAGGTATTCGTTGTCATCCCTAAGCTTGATAATCGGTGCGGAGTAAGTGCTTCGGTTACTATTCTTCCTCTTTGGGCAAAAACAGCAGCAGAAACAGCAATTAATAAAAATAGTGAAAGTTGTAATTTAAGTTTCATTGATGACCCCAAGTATTTAGTTCGTCTACACAGTTTACTAACTGTTGACAATTCTAAACTAAAATTATACCAAGAAATATTGTTGTGAAATTCATCAAAACAGTATGGTTTCCTTGTCATTATTGAGAAACAAGGGACTTCTTTCTCTCTCTAGAGAAAGATAATTATGCTTAAACACGTGATTTTGCGGGTTTTGGTATTATGAAGTAATCTTCATTATTGAAGTTGAAAAATCCAGTAAAAATATGTTTGCAGAAATCTTTAATACTAAATAATTGACATTATTTCCATCTTATTTTGATACAAAATCTCAATTCAACCTATAGTAAAGTGCAAAAAGCCCCTAAAACAGCCTCTTTTTAAATGGCACTCATCTTGGATTAGATTGATAGTTAAACAGATGAGGAAAAAATGAAAAAATTTAGTTTACTGTTTTTAATAGCAGTGTTGATCTCTGGTATAGCTTCTGCTCAGGTAACAGTAAGTATTCCTGAAGTAATACTCCCTTCAGAAGGAGGAAATGTTACTGTTCCTATAAATGTAACGGATTTTAATAACATTGGCGCAATTACCTTAAAAATAAAATATGATCCTGCAGTATTAACTTTCCAGGGAACACCAAATCCTCTGGGAGGCAGTTTTTCAATTAATGCTGTTAACGGAAATGTACTTATAGCCTGGGCTAACTTAACTGCTTTGAATACCGGAAATGGTAAACTTCTTGATTTAAATTTTTCTCATATTTCAGGAAACAGCAATTTAGAATTTATAATACAGAGTTGTGAAATTG
>JAWOJF010000289.1:0-49047 GCA_046481785.1 Ignavibacteriaceae bacterium
ATGTTTATAGATATGGGTAATCTCGATAATTCTCAAGTTCCGTAGGAACGAAACAAATTATTATTTTGGACAGAATAAAATTTAATCTGGCTCTTTAATATTGTCTTGACTCTAAATCTTTTATTCTGCAGATTAAATTTATCATGAAATTAAAAGGGGTAATGTTATGATCCATTCTTATTCTTTCCGGCTTTTAATTATTCATTATTCTCATTACCGCTGGAAATGCGTTTTACCGGTACCCTGTGACTTTTTTCTAAACAAATAATGTTTATCCTGCTAAATTTTTCCCTGCCGGCATACTTGCTTTCCGTTCTCAGACGCCCCAGCGGGGCGTCTCTACATTTGAAAATCCAGACCTCCCGGTTAAGATGACATTATCAATCAAAAATATTTAGTTATGTTCTATGCACCCGGCATAGATATTTATCTCTGTGCCTCTGTGTCTTCTCCGTGGAGCTCTGTGTAATAGAAAATAGTTACACAGAGAACACGGAGGTCAGCACAGAGTTCCACAGAGATTATATTTTGGTTTTGTTTAAACAAAAACTTAAACAGAATTGGATTCATCGTAGAGACGCCCCGCTGGGGCGTCTGAGCACGATACCCTCAAATTAAATAATCACAAAATTGTATCGCTGGTTATTTGAAATACTTTTTTCTAAAATAATGTTTATCCTGCTAAATTGTTCCTGTCGGTCTCCCAGATTTTCGTTCTCAGACGCCCCAGCGGGGCGTCTCTACGTTTTATTTGAAATTCAGAAATATTATTTAACCCCTTATATCCGTGTATCACAAAAGTGAATGTGAAAAAGATGTATCTTTTTACGATTTGTAATTTTATTCTCTGAAACATCCTGAATACGTATTTTATTTCAATTTAATCTTTTTAACTGGTCAAATGAAAAACGAACAAACTGATTCTAAAATTCTTAAAAGTTATTATGTCCCCACCACAGAATTTTATAGCCAGATTATAGATAGCTTACAAGATTATTCAATCTTTACCCTGGATAAAGAACTAACAATTAACAGTTGGAGTTCAGGCTCGGCAAAAATATTCGGTTATGAAACAGAAGAAGTTATAGGTAAACATTTTAATATAATATTTACAGAAGAGGATTTACATAATGAGATTCCAAAAGTAGAAATAAGCCGGGCATTAAAAGAAGGCAGAGCAGTTGATAACAGATGGCACGTTTGTAAAGATGGTAGCAAATTTTTTGCCTATGGTTTAGTTTTTCCTCTAACCGCTAAAAATGGAGAACTAATTGGATTTGTCAAAATTCTGCAGGATCTGACCGAAAAACGGAAATCAGAAGAAGCTATAAAAAAATATGTACAAGATATGGAAGAACTTAGTACACATAAAGAGAACATACTTTCCATACTCTCACATGATTTAAGAGGCCCATTGGGCGGGATTGTCAGAACTGCTGAATATTTGAGATCTGATTTTCATAAAATGGAGCCCGGTGAAATAAAAGAAACGCTCGATCTTATCTACGAGACATCAAAAGAAGAATTAAATATGCTGGATTACTTAGTGGAATGGGCAAGGATTAAATATGCATCACAGATATTTTCTCCGGCTAAGATTGAGCTTGTCCCTTATGTAAATAAAGTTTTTGGTACTTTTAAGGAAGATGCAGCCATAAAAAATATAATCCTGCATAATGAAATGAGAGAGAATACGACTGTTTTTGCGGATGAAAAAATGTTAATATCGATACTTCAAAATATAATTTCCAACGCAATAAAAAATTCGGATAAAGGGGGGAGTATCACAGTTACAGAGGAAAGCAAAGATAATAAAGTGATTATTCAAATAAAGGATACTGGTATCGGAATATCAAAAAATTTGCAGAAAAAACTTTTTATCCCGCAATTGAACTTATCAAAAGCGAGGAAGAGTGAAAAAGGAGCGGGTATAGGGTTATTGTTAGTAAAGGGATTTGTAGAAAATAATGGGGGTGAAATATGGGTGGAAAGTGTAGAAGGTGAAGGCTCATCTTTTTATTTTACATTACCACTAAATAAACCTGCGGAGGAAACAGACAGTACAGTCAATGCCGGACTTAATGAAATGCATCAAAAACCAAAGAAGGATAGTATAACTGAAGAACATTTCAGAAAATAATTATTTTCTAAGCATTCTTGTTGAATTAAAAATAGCAATCAGTGCCACCCCCATATCGGCAAAAACGGCTTCCCACATACTGGCTATTCCTAAACCGCCCAGAGCAATAAAAAAGGTTTTTATTCCCATAGCAAAAATAATATTCTGCCAGACGATTCTCCTGGTCTTTTTAGCAACAATAATAGCCTCAACCACCTTTGATGGGTTATCTTCCATTATAACCACGTCTGCGGCCTCTACAGCGGCATCTGAGCCTAATCCGCCCATGGCAATGCCCACATCTGCACGGGCGATAACAGGCGCATCATTTATACCGTCCCCTACAAATGCTACTTTGCCATCCTTTTTTTTCTTATTTGTCATTCCGAGGGAGTCTGCGACCGAGAAATCTTTACCCTTATACGATGAAAAAGATTTCTCCCTCGAAGACTCGGTCGAAATGACATTTACAGGATAACCTGCCATTATCTTTTCCAAATACTCCACTTTATCCTGCGGAAGCAATTCTGCGTAATACTTATCAATCCCAAGTTTATCAGCCATAATCCTGGCGGAATACTCATTATCACCTGTAAGCATTATAATTTCTTCAACACCGTTTTCTTTAAGCTCTTTAATTGTATTTACCGATTCCTCCCTGAGTTCATCCGATATTACTATATAACCGGCGTATTTTTTATCTATCGCCACATGAACCACGGTACCTTCAACAACACAATTTTCATGATAAACATTTTCTGTGTGAAGAAGCCTGTCATTCCCTGCAATAATCTGTTTACCGTTTATTTCAGCTACTATCCCCTGCCCTGAAATCTCCTTATAATTTTTTACCAGCGCAGGGTCAACACCAGGGTATGCCTCTAAAATAGATTTAGCAGCAGGATGATTTGAATGTGATTCTGCCATTGCCGCATAATAAAGTATCTCCCTCTCAGGTAACCCATTTAAACTTACTACGCTGGTAACTTTAAAAACTCCTTTGGTAAGTGTTCCGGTTTTATCAAAAACTACTTTTTTAATTTTAGTTAAGGCATCAAGATAATTTGATCCTTTTACAAGGATACCACGCTTGGATGCGCCACCTATTCCACCAAAATATCCGAGAGGAATACTTACTACAAGTGCACAGGGGCATGAGATAACAAGGATTACCAAAGCTCTGTATATCCACTCCTCGAATGTATGTCCGGATAAAATTAAAGGAGGTACCACTGCAATTGCCAGTGCCGTAAATACTACAACCGGTGTATAATACCTGGCAAATGTAGTTATGAACTTTTCAGTTTCAGCTTTTTTCTTACCTGCACTTTCTACCAGTTCCAGGATTTTTGAAACAGTTGATTCACTAAAATCATTTATTACTTTTACCGTTAACAATCCTGTTTTATTAATCATACCTGAAAGGATAGTATCATTAGTTTTTATACTCCTGGGAACAGATTCACCAGTAAGGGCAAAAGTATCAACAAAAGAAGATCCCTCAATCACTACTCCGTCAAGCGGGATCTTTTCACCCGCTTTTATTATGATGATATCACCCTTCGCTACATCTTCAGGTTTTACCTTTTTGATTTTATTATCTTTTTTCAGATTGGCATAATCAGGGCGGATCTCGAGCAGTGCCTTAATTGAGCGGCGTGAATTGTTTACTGCCAATCCCTGAACAAACTCACCAACATTATAAAACAGCATAACTGCAGCAGCTTCAGGCAGTTCACCAATTATAACTGCACCAAGTGTAGCAATTGTCATCAGGAAATTTTCATCAAACACTTTTCCATGAATTATATTTTTAACCGCTTTTGATAAAACACCCCATCCGCTAAGAAGCCAGGCGGAAAGAAAAACAATGTATTCAGCAATGGAGTAAGGTGTGCCTGCCAGTTCATCTCTGAAAACTATCCCGGTGATTAATAAAACAACTACCAGCAAAATAATAGAGAGTTCTTTTTTAATCTTACTTTTATTGCCTGCCTGAGATATATCACCGGCCGTATGTTTTTCAATGTCTCCACCGGGTTCTATTTTTTTTACAATTTTTCTTAGCTCATTAATATTATCATAATCAATATTCAGGGTTAATGCAGCAAAATTTAAATTAACCGCTTTTACCCCGGGTAATTTCTCAAGTTCATTCTCAATTCTGCCGGCGCAGGAAGCACATGTTATATTTTTTAATTTGTATTTGTTCATATCATACTGATTTTTACAAATATAGGAAGGATAAAGATAATTTGTAATGGAGAAAAAAGGTTAGAGATAGTAAGATTAAGTGCTGAATTTAAAATATGATAAAGCACACGGGGAAGTGAAAATCCAAAATTATAAAATCCGAATTCCTAAATGTTTTATAGTCTTGCATTTAGCTTCCCGTCAATTCTTCTGCCCCCCATAAAACGTTTTGAGTAGTAATCATGATCAAGGGAGGATACAATTACGCCATGTTTGGTACTTGCATGCGCAAATAAATTATCGCCTATATATATGCCAACATGTCCGGGACGAACTCTCCGGCGCGTATTAAAGAACACAAGATCTCCGAATTCCAGGTCTTCTCTGCCGGAAATAACTATTCCCATTGTATACTGGTCGCGGGCTGTTCTTAATAAAGGGATATCAAGTGTGTTGTTGAATATGGTTTGTGTAAAAGCAGAGCAGTCAATTCCATTTTTTGAGTTACCGCCATATTTATATGGAGTATTCAGGTATTTAATAATTTCCATTAAAACTTTTTCCTGGTAGGAACTTTGGTCGGCGGAAAGATCACCGCTGGTATTACCAGAATTTATCCGGCTCATTACCGAGGAGAGATCAATTACGGGTTCTTCATCAGGAAGGTCATCGGCATCTTCTTCATCTGAAAAATAATAATCTGATTTAAGAGAATCTGTTGAGTAGGTTTTGGCTTCGGGGGAATCTTCTTCTGAACTGAATCTGACGGGGGATGATTCTTTCTGTTCAGACTCTTTGTCCTTATTATAACGAACCGATCCTGAAGAAGCTGAGCATCCGGATAACAATAAAAATCCGGAGCAAATAAGTAAAAACAGCAATTTAATATAAAAATTTTTCATCATAATCAGCCTAAATATGCCTTAAGGTTTTTGCTTCTGGAGGCATGTCTAAGCCTTCTGATAGCTTTTTCTTTTATTTGTCTTACTCTTTCTCTGGTTAAATTAAATCTTTCACCAATTTCTTCAAGGGTTAAAGAGTGTTCTTTATTAAGCCCAAAATAAAGCTTAATTACTTCGGCTTCCCTTTCAGTAAGTGTTGATAATGCTCTGTCAATTTCAGCTTTAAGAGATTCGCTCATTAAAATATAATCCGGAGGGGGCTGTTGATCATTTTGGATTACATCAAGAAGCCTGTTTTCTTCACCCTGTGCGAAGGGTGCATCCATTGAAACATGCCTGCCGGAAATTTTTAGAGTATCGGCAACATCTGACACATCCATATTCAGTTCCTGTGCAAGCTCAGTTGAGCTGGGTTCTCTTTCAAATTCCTGTTCAAGATTGCTGTATGCTTTACCAATTTTGTTTAATGCGCCGACACGGTTAAGAGGAAGCCTTACAATCCTTGCCTGTTCGGCCAGAGCTTGAAGAATGGACTGCCTGATCCACCAGACAGCGTATGATATGAATTTAAAACCGCGGGTTTCGTCAAAACGTTTTGCGGCTTTAATTAAACCAAGATTCCCTTCATTAATTAAATCGCCAAGCGATAACCCCTGATTCTGGTACTGTTTGGCAACACTAACAACAAATCTTAGATTTGCCTTGGTTAATGTTTCCAATGCAATCTGATCTCCCTTTTTAATCCTCACTGCCAGTTCAATTTCCTGGTCAGGAGTTATGAGATCAACTTTACCAATTTCCTGGAGGTATTTATCGAGAGATTGACTCTCCCGATTTGTGAATTGTTTGGTTATTCTCACAAAACTACCCTCGTTTTATCCCATATTACGGGAATAGGCCTGCCTGCCGGCAGGTAGGTTTATTGTATCAACTATACCAACTATTGTGCATCTCCCTAAAATCAAACGGCAAAGGTATTACCACCCCTATGCAGTTATATAAAATATAACTTCACAGAGGCCGGGCTTGCCATATCAACAGCAATAATTGGTTCGCCGTCTTTTTCCAAACCGGAATTAAACGGCTGGACTAACATTAATTAAAGCTTTTCCAGGGCTCTTCTTTTTTTTGCAGTCCAAATACTACCTATCACTTTTCCAAGGAACAATTTTTATTCCTTCCTATCCCGTATCCAATTACAGGAATACCGGGTTATCCAGAAAATCAATGAAAATACTGTCCGCCAATATTTTAATAAAGCCTCCGGAAGTGATATATTCAGCTACAAAAATATAGGAATCTTCTCTTAAAAAAAAGAGGTATAACTTCAGCCCTCCTGCTTAAGCAGCAGCTTTTCAGCTACATTAAGATCATCAACAATAGCCATCACAACTGCATCAACAGGTTTATTTTTTGTTATTTCAGTTTGTCTTGCCGCACTGCCTGTTACAACCAGAACTATTTCTCCTTCTCCCGCTCCCACACTATCAACCGCAATTAAAAAATCGCTTTTCTCTTTTAATTCGAGATCAAGTTCCCTTACTATCAGCATTTTTGAACCAACAAGATTTTCATCTTTTTTGGTTGACCAGATTGTCCCGATTACTTTTCCCAGTATCAATTTTTCCTCAATTTAAGAGTACTTAGTTTCAAACTGCTACTAATATAAAATGATATGAAGTCAAAAGTCAAAGGTTAAAAGTTAAAAAATGAATTTATTTTTTAAAGCCGGTGTTTATTGAATTTATTCCGACTTATAAGAAACTTTTTCCTTTAAGATCATTTTTAATATTAAAAAAATCGGCGGCAGTTTTAGCAGCATCGGCAAATGTTTCTCTTGTGCCCAGATTTTTTCCGGGTTTGTTTTTCCTGAAAAATATTAATGGCACATATTCCCTGCTGTGATCTGTGCTTGGGGTTGTGGGGTCATTACCATGATCAGCGGTAAAAATCACGGCATCAGTATCATCTAAATTATTTAATAATTCCGGTAAAGAATCATCAAATTCTTTTAAAGCTTTCGCAAAACCAGCAGGGTCATTCCTGTGACCAAAATAAACATCAAAGTCCACCAGGTTAGCAAACATAAAGCTATTTTGTACTTTTGATGTATACTCTAATAATTTGGCGAAGCCCTGCTTATTACTTTTGGTAATCTCATTAATTTTAATACCGCGGAAGTTAAAAAGATCATTTACTTTACCAATTGCTACTGTTGTAATATTATTTTTCAGGAGTAAATCGAGTATGGTATCAGATGGAGCATCAATTGAGAAATCTTTCCGGTTTGTTGTTCTTGTATAATTTCCCGGAGTGCCGGTAAAAGGACGGGCAATAACTCTTCCCATATTAATCGGAGGAACAAGTATTTTTTCCCTGGTTATCTTACAAATTTCATAAAGTTGTTTAAGTGGTATAACTTCTTCATGTGCCGCAATCTGAAAAACTGAATCCGCGCTAGTATATATTATGGGATACCCGGTAGCAAGATGTTCATCGCCGAGTTCTTTAATAATTTCAGTGCCTGATGCTGCTTTATTACCAAGATAACCTTTACATCCTGTTAACTCAAGAAATTTATTCATTAAATCTGATGGGAATCCATCAGGATAATAGGTAAAATCAAAATCAACAAATAAGCCGCCTAACTCCCAATGCCCGGTTGTAGAGTCCTTCCCATTTGAAATCTCTTTTAACTTTCCATAAGATGCCGCAGGACTGGAGACTTTTGATATACCTTTTATATCGTCGATTAATCCAAGTCCAAGTTTTTCAAGATTAGGTAAATTTAAGCCGCCTACAGCTTCAGCCATATTTTTTAATGTATTACTCCCCTCGTCTCCATATTTTGCAGCATCTGGTAATTCACCAATACCTGTTCCATCCAACACAATTAAAAAAAAGTTATTCATAGCAAAAATCTATTAACTTTAATTCAAAGTTCCAATGACGAAGGAGTATAAACTGGTGTTATTACAGTGAAAAGTTCAATTAATATTGCGAACGGTGTTACCGCCCCGTTCCAGGGCTTTCTGGAGGGCTAGATCGGCATTGTATATTACTTCATCAGGATTTGTTTTTCCATTGGCGGAAGCAACACCAATCGAAACCGTGTAGGTAGTCTGTTTTGATACAACAGCAATTGGTTGACGGGCAATTTTAACCCTAAGCTTTTCTGCCCAGAGGAAAACATCCTTAGTGGTTGCATTAAAGAAATAAACAGCAAAAATCTTTTCATCAATTCTGCCGTACAAGTTCAGCAGAGTCATTTCTTTTTCAATAGTTTCAGATATTGTACTTAATACTTTTGGGAATGGGTCTCCATCAAATAAAGATTCCTGCTCAATAAAATCATCTATTCGTATCAGGGCAACAGCACCGGGGACCTTCAATTGTTCAGCCTTTAATAAGTCGGAGGCAAGCCTTTCTTTAAACGTTTCAGTATTAAGTGCTTTGGTTTCTATATCAATTGCAAGATAACTTCTTAGTAATGTATGTGTTGAATAAGAATAAACCATGAAAGAGAAAATGTTGACAGCGTTTTTCAGAAACTGTACATCATTGTTTGTATAAGCATTTTTTTTCAGACTTTCAAAACAAAGCACCCCGAAATTCTGGCTATTATAAATAAGAGGAATTGCCAGGAAGGAACCATCAAAACTTACATCTTCAACCCGGGAAAATCTTATATACTTTTCAGAAGAAGTATCATCAATTTTTACAGGCATTCCCGTAACAATTGATTTTCCCGTAAGAGTACCCGAAATTTCAATATCCAGGCTTTCTCCTACATATTTAAGCGATGTGTTATTAATAATTTTGGTGGTCTTAAATTTACTTTCAAGCGGATTAAAATAAATAAATGCAAAAGCATCCCAATGTATAAGCTGGTTTATGGATTCCTGGAAGCTGGATAATAAGTCATCATGATTATCAAATTTTAAATCGGGATTAATAATACTCAGGAGGCCTTTCAATCTTTGCTGGGAAATTGTATCAGAGTGTTTCTCCTCAAAAATTGAAATAATCATTGTAATTACTCTTACAAACCTGCCTAAGGAGTATATAGTTTCTATTCCGAAGGCATCACCAACTTTAGCATCAACAGCAATAATAGCAATCAATTGTTTATCGTAAAAAAGGGGAACTCCGACAAAACTCCTTATCCCCTGCGGGGAAGTATAATACCGGATTACATCAGATTCGGCTGCAGGAGATATATCACTAAGCAGTTCCGGTTCACCCCTCTGCACAATTTTGCTCAGAATATCATCTTCAAGATCAAATTTCCTTTGTGCTATCTCTTGTGAACCCGATATATATCTCTCTATTGATAATTTTTCCTTCTTTTGATTATACCAGAAAAAAATAGCAGTATGAGCTGCATAAGCTTCTTTAATTATTGTTAACATCTTTTCCAGTACAAAAGTAAACTGTCCGTCATGTCCAATTTCTTTTGGAAGTTCTTCCTGTGTTATTTCCTCGTATTTTTCTTTCAGATCGGGGGGTTTAAGGGTTGTTTTGGGAACGCGGTATTCGGGAACGTAATTATCCGAAGTTATTACCTCAACACTTTTATTTTTGGACACAATTTCAAACGACTCGTCAAAATTTTCCCGGTGTTCATCCGGGGTATCTTCCTGTTCATCAAGATCATCATATTTTCCGGAAGAAAAACCCTTAAATCTTAAAGAATCCCTCAAAAATATTATCAGGAAGATATAAATTACAAGGAGAGCAAGAGTAATGATTTGTATAGTAGTATCATCAGTAACGAACAGGATTGCCGCAAGTAATGGAACTACTAAAAAAATCAGGATTCTCTTTTTCTGCCTGCGGTCCATAGTAAGTTGCATGTTTATCAGAAGTTATAAAAACAATGTGAAATATACCTTTACATTTAAATAATAGCAATAATGTAATTAACAATTAACAATTTATAATGAACAATTAGAGTAAAGATGTAGTTTATTTCTAATTTCGTAATTAATCTTTTTAATTGTTCATTGTTAATTGCACAAGCCTGCTTAATACTTCCTTCCTGCCGGTGTTTTTTACCGAGGAATAAATCATCAGGTTTTCACCGGGCAAAAGCTCGGGAAATGCTTTTTTAATCTCTTTCTTTGCTGAAGATAACTCTGATTGATTTAATTTATCTATTTTTGACAGGAGGACTATATATGGTATTTCATGAAACCGGAGCAGATCATTAAGGCCTATATCCAGTTCTGTAGGTTTATGACGGCTATCCACAAGATGAAAAGCAAAAAAAATGTTTTTAGATCCGGAGATAAAATCACCAACCAGCTTACCCCAGAACTCCCGTTCCTTTTTACTAGCTTTTGCATAACCGTATCCGGGAAGATCCACAATATAAAACTTATCATCTATCAAATAGTAATTTATTGAGCGTGTTTTACCCGGTGTTGAGCTTATTTTTGCCAGGTTTTTCCTGTTAAAAAGGGAATTAATAAATGATGACTTCCCCACATTAGACCTGCCGCAGAGAATTATCTCCGGCAGATTTTCTTTGGGAAGCTCATTTACATTGTAAACTGATTTTATGAATTCCTGTTTATCAAACATATTTTATTGGGGTTGTAGCACAGGCTTTAGCCTGTGATTTAAAGTTAAAAGCACAGACTAAAGTCTGTGTTACACCTGCAAAGATATGAAGAAATGAATAAAGAATTAGGTATTAAAACAACAAACCCAATGGATAATGATTGGGTTTGCTCTGTTAATGATACGTTTAAGATTTTAGAGGTAAAAATTAAAACCTGCTGAGACCGAACTGATAGTACCCCGGTTTGTAAAAAATCTTTGAAAATTGGAATTAATGTATGTGTTTAACCTGTAAGTAAACACAAGAGCAGCGGCATCTGAAAGGGGATGCGAAAGCCCGGCGTCTATTCCGAAAGATTTACACATTGCAGCCTCCGATTATGTAATAGTAATAGTTCCCTTACATGATGCAGTAGCAATGAATTAAAATTTTCTCTTTCGTTTAAATATTTGTAACTGGTTTAACAAAATTGCGTATCCAATAAGCAAAAATGAAGATCAACAATCAAGATAAATTAAGATGACCTGTTTCTTTAAAACAACAAACCCGGTTCAAATGAACCGGGTTTGTAAAAATTGCTTATTAAAGCTGATTTATTTTTCTTTAGCGGGAGTTTCCTCAACTACCTTAGCTTCTTCAACTTCCTCTGACTGTTTCTCAGCTTTAGCCTGAGCCTTCGCTTCACGTTTTTCTTTATGCTCTTCAGCTTTTTGGTTAGCCACATCATTATAGTCTACAAGCTCAATTATAGCCATAGGAGCGGCATCACCCATCCTGCTGCCTAATTTAACTACTCTTGTATATCCGCCGGGCCTGTCGCCTACCTTGGGAACTATATCATTAAAGAGTTCTTTTATTACTTCTTTATCATAAATTACAGACATTACCTGTCTTCTTGCATGAAGATCATTTTTTCTTGCCTTTGTTATAAGAGCCTCTACATAACCTCTCAGTTCCTTTGCTTTGGCAACTGTTGTACGTATTCTTTTATATTTTAATAATGAAGTAGAAAGCGCTCTCATTAGTGCGGCGCGGTGGCTTTCAGTTCTGTTAAATTTTCTGCCTCTAACTCTATGTCTCATGATTATCTTTCTAAATTAAATTTTTCTCAGAAATCTAAAGAGTCTTTATAAACCGTGACTCTTGAATATTCAACAACATGATATATGACTATTTGAAAAATCCGAATCGTAAACCTGTCCCGGTTTATCGGGATTCGAATTCCAAAATTTCTTATCCTGCTTCGCTTTCGTCCTTTAAATATTTGTCAACATCCATCCCGAACTCGAGTCCAAGATTTTCAACAATTTCCATAAGTTCGGCTAATGATTTTCTTCCGAAGTTCCTGAACTTAAGCATTTCAGACTCATCTTTTCTAACAAGTTCAGCAAGGTTCTTAATGTTTGCAGCTTTCAGACAGTTATGTGATCTTACACTTAATTCAAGGTCATCAACATTAGTTAAAAGAATTTTCTTAATTCTCTCTTTTTCGCTGTCTTTCTGGCTAACCGCCTGTTCTTCTTCCTGGTCTATATCAAAATTAATGAAGAGCTGAATATGATCTCTCATTATTTTTGCAGCCTGTGTCAGTGAGTCATCAGGAGTAATTGAACCATCAGTAGTAATTTCAATAGTTAATTTTTCGTAATCGTTTTTATCGCCAATACGTACATTTTCAACATCATACTTTACATTTTTAATTGGTGTAAATATTGAATCAATAGGGATTACACCGATAGTTTGTTCCGGAGAAACGTTTTCATGAGCCGGCACATAACCTTTTCCTTTGCCTACTCTTATTTCAACATCAAACTTTGCACTTTTGTTAAGGGAAGCAACATGTAACTCGGGGTTTAATATTTCAATTTCAGAGCTGTGCTTCTGAATATCGGCAGCAGTAAATTCACCCTCACCAATGAAAGTAATATCAATTTTATTCGGTTTTTTGTTAAGAAGTTTCATCCTAACCTGTTTCAGGTTAAGGATAATCTCAGAAACATCTTCAACCACACCTTCAATAGTAGTAAATTCATGAAGAACACCGCTGAATTTAACAGAAGTAATAGCAGCACCGGTTAAAGATGAAAGTAATACTCTCCTTAGCGAATTACCCAGTGTAACTCCGTAACCTCTTTCAAGGGGCTGAAGGAAAAATCTGCCAAAAGTATTCGTGTATGATGACTCATCAAGTACTACGGCTTCAGGCATTTTTAAATATGAAACACTCATTTAATAATCCTCTAAAATTAATCTTAAAAATTTGATTTTTGAGCCAAAGGCTCACCAGTAATCCACAGGCTTACACAAGCAAGCCGGAGGCTTATTTATTTGGAATAAAGCTCAACAACCAATTGTTCATTGGCATTTAGAGGAACGTCGGCTCTTTCGGGAACCTGAACGAACGTTCCGGAAAGAGAAGCTTTATCTACAGACAGCCATGAGTATGTATTGTCTTTAACTCTTTTTAATGAGCCGTGAATAGCATCCAGCTTTTTGCTTTTATCTTTAATTTTAATAACATCACCTGCTTTTAGTATATAAGAAGGTATATCAACAAGCTGTTCATTAACAATTAGGTGCCTGTGCCTTATAAGCTGCCTTGCCTGTTTTCTTGAAGATGCGAATCCCAGTCTGAATACAACATTATCAAGCCTGCTTTCCAAAATCTTCACTAAATTTTCGCCGGTAATACCTTTGGTTCTGTTAGCATTTTCAAAATAATTTCTAAACTGAGTTTCAAGTAAACCGTACAGTCTTTTTATTTTTTGCTTTTCACGAAGCTGAATTCCGTATTCAGAAACTTTAGTCCTTCTTGAAACACCATGCTGCCCGGGAGGATAATTTCTAATCTCAACAGGACATTTATCGGTATAACATTTCTGTCCTTTAAGGAAAAGCTTCTGTCTTTCTCTTCTGCACAGTTTACAAACTGAATCAGTATATCTTGCCATTAATTTAATTCTCCAATATAAAATTTAAACTCTTCTTCTTTTAGGCGGCCTGCAGCCGTTATGAGGAATAGGGGTAACATCCTTAATAGAACTTACCTCCAAACCAGCAGTGTTAAGTGCTCTTATAGCTGCTTCCCTGCCTGATCCGGGTCCCTTTACAAATACATCAACTCTCCTCAAACCTACATCATATGCTTCCCTGGCAGCGGCTTCTGCTGAAACCTGGGCAGCAAACGGAGTGTTTTTTCTTGATACTTTGAAACCGTTTTTGCCCGCCGAAGACCATGCTATGGTATTGCCGTATATATCTGTAAGAGTAACTATAACATTATTAAATGTTGCTTTTATATGCGCAACGCCGTTAGCATCTACATGCGCTTTCTTTTTTGCTTTTTTTACAGCTTTAGCCAAAGACTAATCCTCCAAATTACCTTAATTATTATTTTACCTTCTCATCCAGCCGTTTTAATGTTTTTGATTGTTAAGCTGCATGATGTTTTATTTAAGCCTGCTCCCGAACCTTGCCTTCTTGCGGCCTTGCTCAAATGAACTTGCTCTTTACTTACTATTTCTTAGATGGAGCCTTTTTCTTACCTGCAACAGTTTTTCTCTTGCCCTTACGCGTACGGGAATTAGTACGTGTTCTCTGACCTCTTGCAGGAAGGCCTCTGCGGTGCCTTACACCTCTGTAAGAACCTATATCCATCAATCTTTTTATATGCTGCTGAACTTCAGAACGAAGAGCACCTTCAACCTTATAATCCGCAGTCATTATTGCCCTAATATGAGCAACCTCTTCATCAGTTAAATCAGCAACTTTTTTATCCGGACTTACATTAGCTTTTTCAAGAATACTGGCAGAAACTTTTTCTCCTACGCCGTATATGTACTGAAGTCCGAATATAACTTTTTTATTTTTTGGTAAATCTACGCCTGCTATACGAGCCAATTATCTTCTCCTTGCTTTTAGAATTAACCTTGACGCTGTTTATGTTTAGGATTTTTGCAAATAACTTTTACAACGCCTTTGCGTTTAATTATTTTGCAGTTATCACATATTTTTTTTACTGATGCTCTTACTTTCATTCCAGTCTCCTGATCCCGCAGATTGCAGGAAGTTATTTATATCTGTAAGTAATTCTGCCCTTTGATAAATCATAAGGAGATAATTCTATTGAGACCTTATCTCCAACCAATATTTTGATGAAATGCATTCTCATTTTACCCGAAATATGAGCAAGGATTTCATGGCCGTTATCAAGCTTCACTTTAAAATGCGCATTTGGTAACGTCTCAGTAACAACTCCATCTACTTTTATTGGTCCTTGTTTTGCCATTAACTAACTGTTAAAATTTCCGGTTTTCCATTAGCAATTAATATTGTATGCTCAAAATGTGCCGAGGGTGTACCATCAGCAGTTACAACTGTCCAGCCATCACTGTTTGTTCTAACTTTATAATCTCCTGCATTAACCATAGGTTCAATTGCTATTGTCATTCCTGTTTTAAGTTTCGGACCCGTACCTCTTCTGCCAAAATTAGGAACAGACGGATCCTCATGTAAATATTTTCCAACACCATGCCCGCATAAATCTTTAACAACAGAAAATCCATTTGCTTCAACATACTCCTGGATTGCAGCCGAGATATCATGAACCCTGTTATTAACCCTTGCCTCTTCAATACCTATGTACAGTGATTTTTCTGTTACATCCATCAGTTTTCTTTTATCTTCGGATATCTCGCCTACCGCAACGGATAACGCAGCATCGCCGTAATAGCCGTTTTTGTAAACTCCAACATCAAGAGCGATAATTTCACCTTCTTTAAGAACACGAAATCCCGGAATACCATGCACTACTTCATCGTCAACAGAGGAACAAATGCTTCCAGGAAAAGGAATACCGCCGCCCTGGGAATAACCCTTAAATGCAGCAGTTGCATTATTGCTTTTTATATAATCTTCAGCAATCTGATCTAATTCTTTTGTGGTTACTCCGGGCCTAACGTTGCCTTTCATTAAGAGGAGCGTTTCGGCAACTATTTTGCAGCTTTCCCGGATGTAATCAACTTCTTTTTTTGTCTTAATATATATCACAATTAAATACTACCTGCGCCCCTTAATCTTTCCGGATTTCATAAATCCGTCATAATGCCTCATCAACAGATGAGATTCAATTTGCTGTAAAGTATCAAGGGCAACGCCAACAATAATCAATAAACTTGTTCCGCCAAAGAACTGTGCAAAACGATCAGATATTCCCCATGCACTAACAAATGCAGGAAGAATAGCAACTATAGCCAGGAAGAAAGATCCCGGCAGAGTAATTTTTGTTAGAATATTATCAATAAACTCAGATGTTTGCTTTCCGGGCCTTATACCAGGAATAAAACCACCCTGTTTCTTCATATTATCTGCAACGTCTTTTGGATTAAATGCAATTGCAGTGTAGAAATATGTAAAGAAAATAATCATTATTGCGTATATAGCAGAATAAACCGGCGATGTATATATAAAATAACCGGACAGTGTCTGTAAAAATTCATTATTAGGGAAAAAAGATAGAACCGTATTCGGAATAAACATAATTGACTGAGCAAAAATTATAGGCATTACTCCTGCTGTATTAACCCTTAAGGGTATATACTGAGTAACACCGCCGTATACCTTTCTTCCCACAACTCTTTTAGCGTACTGTACAGGTATTCTTCGTGTTCCCTGTGTAACCAGAATAACGCCTGCAATAATAAGAATCATAAATGCCACAATTACAATCTCAATAACCAGGTTTCTTGTACCCTGTGCAATTAATTGATATTCATCCAGAACTGCATAGGGAAAGCGGTCAATAATTCCTATAAAAATTATAAGAGAAATACCGTTTCCAATTCCTTTTTCAGTTATCTGCTCGCCAAGCCACATCATAAAAATAGTGCCGGCAGTAAGAATGATTATAGTTGAAGCAACCCATCCAAAACCCTGAACACCGGCTGGAATGATAGGCATTCCATCAACATTCATATTTACAAGCCTGATAGTAACACCCCATGCCTGCATTGCTGAAATAAGTACGGTGCCGTATCGTGTAAGCTGAGTTATTTTTTTTCTGCCTTCTTCACCTTCCTGCTGAAGCTTCTGGAAGTATGGAACAACCGCACCCATTATCTGGATGATAATAGATGCAGAAATATAAGGCATTATTCCCAGCGCAAAAATTGCAGCATTGGAAAAAGCTCCGCCCACAAACAAATCATATAAACCAAAAAGGTTATCTGCTGTTTGATTCCTGGTACTTTCAGCCAGCAAAGCCGAATCAACACCAGGAATAGTTATATGAGCACCTATACGAACAACTATAAGCAAAGCCAAAGTATAAATAATTCTCTGGCGAAGCTCATGAATCTTAAAAATATTTCTGAAGGTATCTGTAAATCGTGCCATTTATTCCCGGATTATATCTTTTTAATTGAGCCGCCAGCAGCCTCTATTTTTTCTTTAGCTGATTGGCTGAATGCATTAACTTCAATTTGAAGTTTAGCTTTTAATTCTCCATTTCCCAAAACTTTTACAGGTCCTTTATTTTTAGAAATCATACCATGTTTAATAAATAACTCACTTGTAATGGCTGTTTCTTTAGTTTTTTCAGAAAGTTTCTGTAAATCACTAACATTAACAACCTGGTATGTTGTTTTAAAAATATTGGTAAAACCAAATTTAGGAACCCTTCTTTGAAGCGGCATCTGCCCGCCTTCAAACCAGGCTTTTTTCTTAGCACCCGAACGTGACATCTGCCCGTTCATTCCGCGTGTTGCTGTTTTCCCGTGTCCCGAGCCAACACCTCTGGCCACTCTTTTACGGTTTTTATTAGCACCGTCAGCAAATTTCAGATTACTTAAAATATCCATTATAAACCTATTTTATTTCTTCTACTTTAACTAAGTGAATAACCTTTTTAATCATTCCTCTGATCTGGGGCGTATCATTATGAACTTTTTCCCAGTTGGGCCTTCCCAAACCAAGCGCTTGAATAGTAAGCTTCTGGTCTTTTGGCCTGTCAATTATACTTTTTGTCTGTGTTAATTTAATTTTTCCCATTATTTCCTCATTAAGCGCTGAATAATTCGTTAACGGTTACACCTCTTTTATTAGCCATCTTACGGGCATCCACCAAATTTAACAAACCATTTAAAGTAGCTTTAACCTGGTTGTGAGGATTACTTGAACCAAGAGATTTTGTAAGGATATCCTGAATACCGGCAGCTTCAAGTACAGCACGAACTCCACCGCCGGCAATTAACCCGGTACCGGGGGAGGCTGGTTTTAGTAAAACCCTGCCTGCACCAAATTTCCCGATAATTTCATGAGCAATAGTTCCTTTAATAACAGAAACTGTGACTAAACTTTTCTTTGCATCATCAATGCCTTTAGAAATTGCATCTGTAACTTCATTAGCCTTCCCAAGCCCCACACCAACAGTTCCATTACCGTTTCCCACAACAACAATAGCATTAAAGCTGAAACGGCGTCCGCCTTTTACAACTTTGGCAACCCTGTTAATATGAACTACTTTTTCTTTAAGTCCTTCAGTTTCAGTTGTCTTTACAGTTTTCAATTTTTCTCCAGCTACTCTTATATTTTTATAAAAATTATAAACTCAATTTTACCAGCATTCGCCCGGCGAAACATGCTGCCGGGAGAGGACTCGAACCTCTACAGACGCCTCCAAAGGGCGTAGTCCTGCCATTAGACGACCCGGCAAGGTCCAGCATAATTAAAAATCAAAAATTCAAAATTAAAAACCAGGAACATACTATATAAATTTTGCATCATTTTTAATTTCTAACTTATCTTTCTAAATTAAAGTTTAAGGCCACCCTCGCGGGCACCCTCTGCTATAGCCTGAATTCTACCATGATATCTGTAACCATTCCGGTCAAATACAACAGCAGAAATATTTTGTTCCAAAGCCTTTTTTGCAATCAGGCTGCCAACCAGCTTGCTTTTTGCAACTTTGCCTTTTGTCGATTTTAATTCATCGGCCAGTTCTTTTGATAAAGAAGAGGCTGCCGCAACGGTTTTACCGGATGAATCATCTATAAGTTGAGCATAAACATTATCTAAACTGCGGAATACAGTTAACCTTGGTCTTTCCGGAGTACCGGAAATGTGTTTCCTGATTTTTATTTTTGAACGCAGCCTTGAATTATTATTTCTCTTAATCATTTTCTATTAATCTCCGCTAAAAATTATTTACCCGCTGTCTTACCGGCTTTACGAACTATTTGTTCATCAGAATACTTAATGCCTTTGCCTTTATATGGTTCAGGTTTTCTTATTGAACGGATTTTTGCCGCAACTAAGCCAACCAATTGTTTATCAATACCCGATATAACAACCTGGGTTGGTGCAGGAGTTTGTAATGTAACTCCATCCGGGGGCATAAAATAAATCGGGTGAGAGTACCCAATATTTATCAATAGATTCTTTCCTTTTAACTCAGCCCTGTAACCAACGCCTACAATATCCAGTGTTTTTGAATAGGCCTCGGTTACTCCATTAACCATATTCTGAATTAAAGCCCTGGTTAAACCATGAAGAGCTTTATTAACCTTTGTATCATCCGGCCGGGTTACAACTATCTCATCGTCCTTAACATCTATAGTAATGTTGGCATGGAACTGATTTTCAAGTTCACCCTTTGGGCCTTTTACTTTTAAAGCGTTACCATTCCTTGTAATGGTTACACCCTTAGGAACTGTTATTGGTTTTTTACCTATTCTTGACACTTTCAAACTCCATTAAATTTTATTGTCTGGTTATATTACCAGATATAACAAACTATTTCACCACCGATAGACTGGGCTCTTGCTTCTTTATCTGTAAGCAGGCCTTTTGATGTAGATATTACAGCAACCCCAAGGCCATTTAACACTCGTGGAATTTCATCGGAAGATTTATAAACTCTTAATCCCGGAGTGCTAATTCTTTTTAATCCGCTTATTGCAGAAATACCATCCCTGTATTTTAAAAGAATTTTTATGGTATCCTGCTTGTTATCTTCAACAACAGAATAATCATGAATGAAATTCTGTTTTTTAAGAATTTCAGCCAAACTCTTTTTCATGTTAGAAGCAGGAATCTCCACTCTAACTTTTTTAGCGCGGGAAGCATTTCTAATTCTTGTTAAAAAATCTGAAATTGGATCTGTTACAGGCATATTATCTCCTTACCAACTTGCTTTCTTTAGCCCTGGTATCTCACCTTTAAGGGCCATTTCTCTTAAAACTAACCGGGAAATCCCGAACTTTCTATGATATCCTCTTGCCCTGCCCGTGAACATGCAGCGGTTATGCAATCTTACCGGAGAAGAATTTTTAGGCAGCTTCTGCAATGCTTCGTAATCACCTTTTTCCTTCAGCTCCTGTCTAAGCTTTGCATATTTATCAACCAACTTGCGTCTTTTTTCTTCTCTTGCTATTAAACTTGTACGAGCCATTAATTCTCCTATTTACGCTGTTTTAATTTCTTTTTTTCTAAATGGAACACCAAAAGACTGAAGAAGCTCATAAGCCTCATTATCGGTTCTGGCAGTAGTAACAAAAGTAACATCCATACCTAAAACCTTAGTTATCTTATCAACATTAATTTCAGGAAAAATAATCTGTTCTCTAACACCAATTGTATAGTTTCCTCTTCCGTCAAATGATTTGTCAGACAATCCTCTAAAATCCCTAACACGCGGAAGAGCAATATTAATCAGTCTGTCAAGAAACTCGTACATTCTCTCACGCCTTAGAGTAACCATTGCCCCAATTGGAAGGCCTTCCCTAAGCTTAAAATTAGAGATAGCTTTTTTTGCTTTTCTGATACTGGCTTTCTGCCCGGTAATGGTTTCAAGTTCTTTTACTGCTTCATCCAAAAGTTTTGAATCCGATACTGCATCGCCAACACCCATGTTAACAACAATTTTATCCAGCCTGGGAACCTGCATAATACTTTTGTATCCAAACTTTGTTTGCAAAGCAGGAATAATATCCTTTTTATAGGTATCAGCCAAGCGCGTCTTTATTTTAATTTCTTTTTCAGGAGCTTCCGCCGCAACGGATTTTTTTTCTTTTTTAGAAACTTTAGCTTTGGTATCAGCCTGTTTCTCGGCGCTTTCTTTTTTTTGTTTTTTATCTGCCATTTTTAAATCTAACCTTAACTAATTTAGGTGAATATTAAACCATTTCTCCGCTTGCTACACTCTTCCGTGCAATTTTTTTCTTGCCGGTTTTTTCATCGATAATTATTTGTGAACCCAGTCTGG
Source organism: Ignavibacteriaceae bacterium (assembly GCA_046481785.1). Lineage (GTDB taxonomy): Bacteria > Bacteroidota > Ignavibacteria > Ignavibacteriales > Ignavibacteriaceae > JAWOJF01. The sequence goes on from JAWOJF010000289.1 coordinate 21,042, forward strand.
TGGGTTCATTGGTTTTAGGATCTAAAAGCATAACGTTAGAAACATGCACCGGAGCCTCTTTTTCAATAATACCACCCTGAGGGCTTCTCTGGCTGGGCTTTGTGTGCCTCTTTCTTACGTTTATTCCTTCAACTATAACTTTTGAGTTTTTAGGAAATACTTTCAGAACTTTGCCGGTTTTTCCTTTATCATTACCGGCTACAACTTGAACATTATCATTTTTTCTGATTCTCATTTTTTTCCCAAATCTTTATAAAACTTCTGGAGCTAATGAAACAATTTTCATAAACTGTCTCTCTCTTAATTCTCTGGCAACCGGGCCAAAGATACGTGTACCTTTGGGTTCGTTCTGTGCATTTATTAATACAGCAGCATTTTCATCAAATCTTATATAAGAACCGTCTTTTCTTCTAACTTCTTTTTTTGTTCTTACAATTACCGCCCTTGAAACTTCACCTTTTTTAACAGTGCCGTTAGGTACAGCGGATTTAACAGCTACCACAATAGTATCACCAACGCTGGCATATTTTCTTCCGCTGCCGCCAAGTACGCGGATGCACCTGCATCTTTTAGCGCCTGAATTATCGGCGACCACTAAATTAGTTTCTTCTTGAACCATCTTACTCTCCTTGCTTACTTGGCTTTTTCTACAATTTCAACTAAACGCCATCTTTTCTTTAAGCTTAAAGGGCGTGTTTCCATTATCTTAACTTTGTCACCAACCTGGCACTCGTTCTTTTCATCATGTGCCATAAGCTTTGTGGTTTTCTTAAAATACTTTTTATAGATAGGGTGAGGAACTCTTCTCTCTATAGCTACGGTAATTGTTTTCTGCATTTTATTACTTGTAACAACACCAACCCTTGTTTTTCTTAAAGCACGTTGTTCCATAATTATGCTTTAACTCCTTCTTTCTCAGCAGTTTTTTTCTCTGCAAATTCTCTTTCTTTCAAAATGGTTTTCATCCTTGCAATATCTTTTTTAGCCAGTTTTAATTTGGCAGTGTTAGTTAATTGCTTGAGCTGGTGTGCAAAACGTAAATCAACAATATTTTTTTCCTCTTCGCTAATCCTGTTAACCAGTTCTTCGTTTTTCATTTCTTTTATTTCGTACAATTTCATTTTTTAAACCTTTAAGGATTTATTCATAATCTGGTCTGGCTACAACTTTACATTTAATTGGTAGTTTGTATGCACAAGTTTTTAATGCCTCATGTGCCAGCTCCTTGGAAACACCTGAAACTTCAAACAGAACTCTTCCCGGTTTAACAACAGCAACCCAAAACTCAGGTGCGCCTTTTCCTTTACCCATTCTTGTTTCAAGAGGTTTTTTAGAAACGGGTTTATCGGGAAATATTCTGATCCAAACTTTTCCATCCCTTTTCATTTTTCTTGAAAGAGCAACACGGCAGGCTTCAATCTGGCGGCTGGTTATCCAGTGAGGCTCCAAAGCTTTCAGCCCGAAATCACCGAAAGATATTGAACTGCCGCGATAAGCTTTTCCGGACATTCTTCCGCGCTGTGATTTCCTAAACTTAACTCTTTTTGGCATTAACATGATTCAAACTCCGTTTTCAATTAAAAATTTCAAATTAAAAAACTATTCAAATGAAATTTTAATTTTTCATTTTTAATTTTTAATTCTACTCTGTAACTCTTTTACCTAAAATTTCGCCACGGCAGATCCAAACTTTTATTCCGATTGAGCCGTAAATTGTTTCTGCCCTGCCATTAGCATAATCAATATCCGCCCTTAAAGTATGAAGCGGGATTCTTCCCTCTTTATACTGCTCGGTACGCGCCATTTCAGCACCGCCTAATCTTCCTGCACACATAATCCTAATACCTTCAGCACCCATTCTCATAGCAGCGGTAATAGCCATTTTCATTGCTCTTCTGAAAGAAACTCTTCCTTCAAGCTGGCTGGCAATGTTTTCTGCAACCAGGTAAGCATCAAGTTCAGGCCTTTTAATTTCAGAAATCTGCACTTTAACATCTTTATCGGTAACCTGTTTTAATTCCTGTTCTAACTGAGTAATTTCTTTTCCGCTCTTACCAATAACAACACCAGGCCTTGAAGTGTGAATAGTAAGGATAATATTCTTGGATGTTCTGTCAATAACAATTCTTGAAATTCCGGCTTTTTTTAATCGGTTCCTTACGTAAGATCTCAGTCTTCCATCTTCCTTCAGTTTCTGTGCATAACTTTTATTCTCATACCAATTAGAGTCCCATCCTCTAATTATTCCGACTCTTAATCCAACCGGGTGTGTTTTCTGTCCCAAAAAAATATCCTCCTAAAAATTAAGCTTTAGTTGCTACTACAATTGTTAAATGACAAGATCTTTTTCTTATTCTGTATGCCCGCCCCATTGGTGCAGGAGAAATTCTCTTTAGTGTAGGTCCCTGATTTACAAAAGCTTCTTTAACAAAAAAATCTGAAGGTTCATGACGTGTAGTATCATCCTTCTGCATAAGATTGGCTACGGCTGATCTTAAAACTTTTTCTGCATCCTTAGATGCATGTTTCGGCTGAAAGTGCAATACTTCCAATGCCTTTTCAACTGACATCCCGCGGATTAAATCAATAACTAATCTCATCTTCCTTGGAGATGAGCCTATATATCTATGTATCGCTTTTGCTTCCATTATAATAAAAATCCTTATTTAGAGTTATTTCGATTTAGATGCTTTCTCAGCCTTGGTTCCCGGATGCCCTCTGAAAATTCTTGTGGGAGAAAATTCACCAAGTTTATGCCCAACCATATTTTCAGTAATATAAACCGGTATCATTTTATTGCCGTTATGCACCGCAATTGTGTGTCCGACAAACTCAGGCAAAATTGTAGATGCACGAGACCAGGTTTTAATAATTTTCTTCTGGTTGGTATTGTTTAACTGCTGGATTTTTTCAGCCAAATTATATTCTACAAATGGACCTTTTTTAACCGATCTTGGCATAATACTCTCTGTTATTTCCGTCTTTTAATAATAAATTTATTTGATTCTTTTTTATGCTTTCTTGTTTTTAAGCCCTTAGCCTTTTGTCCCCACGGAGATACCGGATGCCCGCCGCCTGAAGTTTTACCTTCACCACCTCCCATTGGGTGATCAACAGGGTTCATAGCAACACCTCTAACATGAGGCCTTCTTCCAAGCCAGCGTGATCTGCCGGCTTTTCCAAGACTAATATTTTCCTGTTCAGCATTACCAACCGAGCCGTATGTTGCCATACATTCAAGCCTTACCAGCCTAACTTCACCTGAAGGCATTTTTAACTGTGCATATACACCTTCTTTAGCCATTACCTGTAAAGCTGAACCAGCACTTCTACCAATCTGGCCCCCCTTACCGGGCTTTAATTCAACGTTATGAACAAAGCTGCCAAGAGGCATTTCTTTTAATGGTAATGCATTGCCAACATTTATTTCACTGCCGGGGCCCGATACAACAGAGTCACCAACTTTTAAACCGTTTGGTGCAAGGATATATCTTTTTTCACCATCAGCATAATGCAGAAGAGCAATTCTAGATGTACGATTAGGGTCATACTCAATTGAAAAAACTTTTGCCGGTATACCGGTTTTATTTCTTTTAAAGTCTATAATCCGGTATCTTCTTTTATGACCACCACCAATAAAACGGGTGGTAATTCTACCATGATTATTTCTTCCACCGGATTTCTTAATTGAAACAGTTAACGATTTTTCAGGAGTAGTTTTTGTAATCTCATCAAAGGTTGAGTTACTTCTGAATCTCGCGCCGGGTGTTGTTGGTTTTAATTTTCTAATTGCCATTATTTTATCCTAGATTTCATCCCGCTACCGGAACTATACTTGCTCAAATAATTCTATTGTTTCACCTTTTTTAAGGGTTACAATTGCTTTTTTAAATTTTGAAGTTTTACCGGTAAATCTTCCGCTTTTCCTGAACTGTGTTTTAGTTTTTCCCGGATGATTAATAGTTCTTACTTCAATAACATGTACATTAAATTTCTTTTCAATTGCTTTTGCTATTTCAATTTTATTAGCTGCAGGGTTAACAAGAAATCCATACTTACCGCTGTCAGCACTTATATTTGTCATTTTCTCAGTAATTAAAGGTCTTATTAAAGTCTGATGCATATTAACTTACCGCCTCTCCGTTAGAACCGAATGTTTTGTTGATAACATCAATAGCGCCTTTTTGTAATATAAGAACCTGGTTATTAAGGATATCATATGTTGATGCTTTTGCAGCTTCAAGTATTTTAACTTTTGGAATATTTCTTCCTGCCTTGTAAACAGATTCAGCATGTCCGTTTGTTAAAAGAAGAACTTTTTTTCCGGAGACATTTAATTTTTCTAATATGCTTGTAAACTCTTTTGTTTTAGGCTGGTCAAACATAAAATCCTCAACAACAATCAGTTGCTCATCCTTAACTTTATAGCTTAATGCCGATTTTCTTGCCAATCTTCTTAATTTTTTAGGAATATCCTGACGGTAATCTCTGGGTTTTGGCCCAAATATAGTTCCGCCGCCAACCCATAAAGGAGATCTTGATGTACCGGCACGGGCACCGCCTCTTCCTTTTTGTTTCCAGGGTTTTTTACCGCCGCCTCTTACTTCGCCGCGTTCTTTTGTTTTATGTGTTCCCTGGCGCTGATTTGCAAGATAGGCTTTAACAGCCAGATAAATTGCGTGGTCGTTCGGTTCTATTCCGAATATCTCATCAGCCAAATCTAATTTGCCTGAAGTAGTGCCATCTGTTTTATAAATATCTAATTTCATTTTTTTACCAAGTTACTTCTTATTTTATAGCTTATGGCTTAAGCAATTCAACATATGAATTAATAGAGCCGGGAACAGCACCTTTAACAAGTATTATATTTTCTTCGGGAAGAATTTTAATTACTTTAAGATTAGAGATTGTAACTTTCTCATAACCCATTCTGCCGGCCATTCTTTGTCCCTTAAAAACTCTTGAAGGATAGGAGCTTGCGCCAATTGAACCGGGAGCTCTTAAACGGTCACTCTGTCCGTGAGTAGTACCGCCAACACCGCCAAAGCCGTGTCTTCTCATAACTCCCTGGAAACCTTTTCCCTTACTCAATCCTCTAACTTTAATTTTTTCACCCTCCTGAAATAAATCGGCCTTTATTTCATCACCGACTTTTAATTCGGAATCAGAAGGCAGTCTGAATTCTTTTAATACAGCAGAAGGTGTTAATTCATTTTTTTTGTATTGACCCATAACCGGCTTGGTGATATTTTTTTCTTTTCTGCTGCCAAAACCAAGCTGTAAAGCAGAGTACCCGTCTTTTTCTTTTGTTCTTACGGAAACTACTTTACAGGGTCCTGCCTGTATTACTGTCACCGGTACCAGCTCACCTTCAGAGCTGAATACACTTGACATCCCTATTTTTTTACCAATGATTCCAGACATCTAAACTCCCAATTCATTTAAAGCTTAATCTCTATATCAACACCGGCAGGTATATCCAGCTTGGATAATGAATCGACGGTTTTGTTGTTAGAGTTATGAATATCAATTATTCTTTTATGTGCCCTTGTTTCAAATTGTTCTCTTGATTTTTTATCCACATGAGGCGATCTTAAAACAGTATAAACTGTTCTGCGGGTAGGAAGCGGAATAGGCCCGGATACAACTGCACCGGTGCTTCTTACCGTTTTAATAATCTTCTCGGTAGATTTATCAATCAGTATGTGATCGTACGATTTCAGTTTAATTCTTATCTTTTGACCAGGCACTTAAAACTCCTTTCCCGGAGGGAAAATTTTAATTATACACACAAAAAGGGAGCTTGCACTCCCTTTTTATAAGGACTAACTTTTTTATTCGATAATTTTCGTTACAACGCCTGCGCCTACTGTCCTGCCGCCTTCGCGGATAGCAAAACGCAAACCGTCTTCCATAGCTATCTCAGTTATCAACTCAATAGAAAGCAGCACTCTGTCACCCGGCATAACCATTTCAGTACCTTCCGGCAATGTAGCAACACCGGTTACGTCTGTTGTTCTGAAATAGTACTGAGGCCTGTATCCGTTGAAGAATGGGGTATGACGTCCGCCCTCTTCTTTTGACAGGATATAAACATTACCTTCAAATTTTTTGTGAGGAGTAATAGATCCTGTTTTTGCAAGAACCATTCCTCTTTCAATTTCATTTTTATCAACGCCTCTTAAAAGAATACCGGCGTTATCACCGGCCATAGCAGCATCTAATTCTTTCCTGAACATTTCAATACCGGTAACAACAGTTTTCTTATGAACACCTAATCCAATAAGTTCAACTTCTTCCTGAATTTTTACCTGACCTCTTTCAACTCTGCCGGTAGCAACAGTACCACGGCCTGTAATTGAGAAAACGTCTTCCACAGGCATAAGGAATGGTTTATCGGTTTGCCTTTCAGGAATCGGGATATAATTATCAACCGCATCCATAAGCTCCCATATACAGTTATATCTTTCGTCTGTTGTAGGGGCACCTGATGTAGCAGCTTCCAATGCTTTTAAAGCCGAACCTTTAATAATCGGAATATCATCACCGGGAAATTCGTAAGAATTTAATAAATCTCTTAATTCAACTTCAACTAATTCAATCAATTCAGGATCATCAACCATATCTGTTTTATTCATAAACACAACAATTTTCGGAACACCTACCTGGCGTGCAAGGAGTATGTGTTCTCTTGTTTGAGGCATAGGGCCATCTGTAGCTGCAACCACCAATATAGCGCCGTCCATCTGGGCAGCACCGGTAATCATGTTCTTTACATAGTCAGCGTGGCCCGGGCAGTCAACATGTGCATAGTGTCTTTTTTCTGTAGAATACTCAACGTGAGCGGTTGCAATTGTAATACCTCTTTCTCTTTCTTCAGGTGCATTATCAATACTGTCAAATGTTCTGATTTCTGATAAGCCCTTTAATGCGAGAGCCATAGTGATGGCAGCTGTTAATGTAGTTTTTCCATGATCTACGTGACCGATAGTTCCTACGTTAACGTGAGGTTTACTCCTATCAAATTTTTCTTTTGCCATCGAAATCTCCTTTAATTATTTTCTTTTTTGTTAATAATTCTTATTAAGCTGGCTCTTTAATGCCATAGCTGATTTAAGCTGATACCTTTTTGCCTAATGTTTTTTCTGCAATTTCCTCAGCAATAGATTTTGGTACTTCAAGATAATGAGCAAATTGCATTGTATAAATAGCTCTTCCCTGGGTCATCGATCTTAATATTGTAGCATAACCAAACATTTCAGACAAAGGAACTGTCGCTTTTATTACCTGTGCGTCTTTTCTTGCGGAAAAGCCCTCTATTTTTCCCCTGCGGGAATTTAAATCTCCCATTACATCACCCAAATATTCTTCGGGGGTAACAACTTCAACATCCATAATCGGTTCAAGTAATATCGGTTTTGCTTTTCTTGCACCTTCTTTGAAGGCGATAGAACCGGCTACCTTAAATGAGATTTCATCAGAATCAACATCATGATATGAACCGTCATAAATTTTTGCTTTAATATCAACTACCGGGAAACCGGCAACAACGCCATTTCTCATAGCCTCCTGAATACCTGCAGATACAGCCGGGATATATTCTTTCGGAACCACACCGCCTACTATACCATTAATAAATTCATAACCTTTTCCAGGTTCATTGGGGCCAAGCTCAATCCATACGTGTCCGAATTTACCTCTACCACCCGACTGTTTAACAAACTTACCTTCTGATTGAACAGTCTGTGAAATAGTTTCTCTGTAAGCAACCTGCGGTTTACCTACATTCGCTTCAACTTTAAATTCCCTCTTCATCCTATCAACAAGAATTTCAAGATGAAGCTCTCCCATTCCACTGATAAGAGTTTGACCTGTTTCCGCATCAACTTTAACCCTGAATGTAGGATCTTCGTCTGACAATTTAACAAGTGATTCAGAAAGTTTATCCTGGTCAGCTTTGGTTTTAGGTTCAATTGCAATCTGTATAACAGGCTCAGGAAATATAATTTTTTCCATAACTACCGGATCATCTTCGGCACAAAGAGTATCGCCTGTCTTAGTAAATTTTAATCCAACCGCTGCAGCAATATCACCCGCTCTCACTTCGTCAATTTCTTCCCGGTGATTTGCATGCATCTGCAGCAAACGGCTTATTCTTTCCTTTTTACCGCTTATAGAATTATAAATATATGATCCTGCTTTTAATGTACCGGCATAAACTCTAAAGAATGTAAGTTTGCCTACATAAGGATCATTCATAATCTTAAATGCCAGCGCTGTAAATTTTTCATCGGCGGCAATTCTTCTTTTTACCATATCGTTAATTCCGATATGGTGAGCTTCAATTTCCTTGGAATCAACCGGAGACGGAAGAAAATCAATAACAGAATCAAGAAGCTTCTGAACGCCTTTATTTTTAAAGGCAGAACCGCAAAGGACAGGAATAATTTTCAGGCTTATTGTAGCCTGTCTTAAAACCTTTTTAATCTCATCCGGAGTAATTTCTTTTCCTTCAAGATATTTTTCAAGAAGTGTATCATCTACATCGGATACAGCTTCAAGCATCTGGGTTCTGAATTTAGCAGCCGTTTCCTTTAGATCCTGAGGAATAGGAATTTCTTCAAATGTTGCGCCGAAAGATTCCTCGTGGTACATGCGCGCCTTATAAGTAATAAGATCGATTACACCCGAGAACATATCGCCTTCACCAATAGGAAGATTGATCGGGATAGCATTAGCTCCAAGCCTGTCTTTCATCATCTGCACAGCACTATAAAAATCAGCGCCGGTTCTGTCCATTTTATTAATGAAAGCAATCCTGGGAACCTGGTATTTATCAGCCTGCCTCCAAACGGTTTCAGACTGTGGTTCAACGCCGCCAACAGCACAAAACAGAGCAACAGCTCCGTCTAAAATTCTTAGCGATCTTTCAACTTCAACAGTAAAATCAACGTGTCCGGGGGTATCGATAATGTTTATCTGATGATTGTCCCAGAAACAGGTAGTAGCAGCACTTGTAATAGTAATGCCGCGTTCTTTTTCCTGTTCCATCCAGTCCATTGTAGCAGCACCTTCATGCACTTCGCCAAGCCTGTGAAGTTTACCTGTATAAAAAAGTATTCTTTCAGTCGTAGTCGTTTTACCCGCATCAATATGAGCCATGATGCCAATATTTCTTACTTTCTCTATGTTATGTCTTACAGCCATTCTATTTCTATTTTCTTTCTACCTTGTCTTAATTTAATTACCACTTAAAGTGAGCAAATGCTTTGTTTGCTTCAGCCATTTTATGAGTATCTTCTTTTTTCTTAACTGCCGAACCTTCGCCGTTTGAAGCTGCAATAAGTTCGGAAGCAAGCTTTAATGACATTGATTTATCATTCCTTGAGCGCGCATAAGTTCTTAACCAGCGCATAGCAAGAGCAGTTCTTCTTTCAGGCCTAACTTCTGTTGGAACCTGGTAAGTAGCACCGCCCACCCTGCGGCTCCTAACTTCAATAACAGGCTGAGTATTTCCTATAGCCTTTTTAAAAACATCAAGGCCGGGCTTTTTTGTTTTTTCTTCAATAATATCAAAGGCTTTGTAAAGAACATATCTGGCATTCGATTTTTTGCCGTCATACATCAGCGAGTTAACAAACTTAGAAACCAAAATATCTTTAAATTTTGGATCCGGTTTTATATATCTTTTTTCTGCTCTTTTCTTTCTCATATCCTATTTCGCTTTTGGTTTTTTAGCACCGTATTTAGATCTTCCTTTTTTTCTGTCTTCAACACCACTGGTATCAAGGGTACCGCGTATAATGTGATAACGAACACCCGGAAGGTCTTTAACCCTGCCGCCTCTAATCAAAACAATTGAATGTTCCTGAAGATTGTGCCCTTCACCGGGAATGTATGCAGTTACCTCAATGGTGTTTGTTAACCTTACCCTGGCTACTTTTCTTAAAGCCGAATTAGGTTTCTTTGGAGTTGTTGTATAAACTCTTGTACATACTCCTCTTTTCTGAGGACAAGCATCAAGTGCCGGTGCTTTATTCTTGGCTATAATCTGAACACGGCCTTTTCTTACTAACTGATTAATTGTGGGCACTAAAAAATCTCCAATATTTAACGATTTCTTAAAAAATTTCAGACTTCTAATATATAGTATATCACAAAATTTGTCAAGAAAGGGCTTGTTTTTTTTAAGTTTAGATAAAAAAATCCGTCCCCTTTACACTGGAGACGGATTTTTCGAAATATACAGTTTTACTTTTACGCCGGAACTTCTTCTTTTTCTTCCTTTTGTTCAGGTGCAGGCGCTTCTTCAGCAGTAAGAATAATCTCTTTGTACTTCTTGAGTCCTGTTCCTGCGGGGATAAGATGTCCCATCACCACATTCTCTTTTAAGCCAAGCAGTAAATCAACCTTGGCTTCAGTGGCTGCATTTGCAAGAACTTTGGTTGTCTCCTGGAATGAAGCAGCCGAAATAAAGCTTTCAGTAGAAAGGGCTGCCTGCGTTATACCAAGCAGCACGTGCTCAAAGGTTGCCGGTTCTGCATCCCTGGTAACAATAGGCTTTTTACTCTTCTTTTTCAGATCTGTATTCAGTTCTCTAACTTTGCTCTTTGGAATAAGCTGGCCATCTTTATACCTTGAATCACCTTTATCCTCAATGTATACCATGGTCATAACTTTATTATTTTCTTCGATAAATTCGTTCCTGTCAACTATATCTTCTTCAAGGAAGCGGGTATCACCGGGGGAAACGATTTTTATCTTCTGGAGCATCTGGCGTACAATTACTTCAATATGTTTATCATTTATTTTTACACCCTGTAAACGGTACACATCCTGAATTTCATTTACAAGATATTCCTGCACCGCACTTGTGCCTTTGATCTTCAGAATGTCATGAGGATTGATCGGACCATCAGTAATTTTTTCACCTGCAGGTATTTCATCACTTTCCTGAACAAGCACATGTTTTCCAAGTGGAACATTATATTTCTTTTCATCCGATTTATCCGGAGCAAGAACTATAATTTCCCTTGAACCTTTTTTACGGGCACCGAATTTAACATTTCCTTCAATTTCTGAAACAATAGCCGGCTCCTGCGGACTCCTTGCTTCAAAGAGTTCTGTTACTCTTGGAAGACCGCCTGTAATGTCACGGCTCTTGGTTGTCTGTTTGGAAATTTTTGCAAGTATTGTTCCTGCTGCAATTGATTCACCTTCATCTACAGACAAGTAAGATCTTGTAGGCAGGTTAAAGGATTTCCTGGTTCCGTCTTCGGCTTCAATAGCTATACTTGGAGTAAGGTTTTTGTCCCTTGATTCCATAACTACTTTCTGAACGTGCCCGGTCTGCTCATCGGTTACCTGCTGCAAGGTTATATTATCAATAAGATCAACAAATCTTACCTTCCCGCTTATATCGGAAAGAATAACTGCATTATACGGATCGTGATTATATAACGGCATACGTTTTTTTACCGGCTGTTCATCATTTACTACAAGTTCAGAACCATAGGGAACATCATATTTTTTTATCTGGCGGTTGTTATCATCATAAATTCCGATAACTCCCCTTCTTCCTGTAACAACTTTTACTTTTCCAAGGAAATCTGATTTTTCAACATAAGCAACTCTTTCAAACCTTACAGTACCATCCACGGTAGATTCTACCTGGGACTGGCTTGCTATACGCGATGATGTACCGCCAAGGTGGAATGTTCTTAATGTAAGCTGTGTACCCGGCTCACCTATTGACTGAGCAGCAACTATACCAACGGCTTCACCTATTTCAACAACTTTGCCGTTAGTTAAATTTCTGCCGTAACATTTAGCGCATACACCACGTTTTGACTCGCAGGTCAGCACGGTTCTTATATAAACAGATTCAATACTTGAATCTTCAATTCTGTCTGCAATTTCTTCTGTTATTACATCGCCGGCAGCAATAATTAATTCATCTGTCCGCGGATCATAAACATCTTCCTGAGCAACACGGCCGGTAATTCTTTCACCAAGGGGCTCTCTTTCCTGCTCAACATCTTTTAATGCTGTTACTTCAATACCAAGAATAGTTCCGCAGTCAGGTTCGGAAATAATTACATCCTGTGCAACGTCAACAAGCCTTCTTGTTAAGTAACCTGCATCCGCTGTTTTAAGAGCGGTATCGGCTAGTCCCTTACGGGCACCGTGTGTTGAAATGAAGTACTCGAGAACTGACAAACCTTCTTTAAAGTTTGCAACAATAGGGTTCTCAATAATTTCACCAGCCTGGCCTGATAAGGATTTCTGCGGTTTCATCATCAACCCTCTCATACCGGCAAGCTGCCTTACCTGTTCCTGAGAACCTCTTGCTCCTGAATCCACCATCATGTGAAGTGAATTGAAACCCTGGTTGTGAACTTTAATTTTATCCATCAAAGCACGGGCAACGTCATTTGTTGTATGCGTCCACACGTCAATAATTTTATTATAACGTTCGGCATCAGTAATAACACCCTGCTCGTGTTCATTAAGGATTGCTTCAACTTTTTTATTTGCTTTAGTAATTAATTCTATTTTTTCTTCAGGGATGATCATGTCTGCATAACTTACAGATAAACCGCCTGCAGTTGAATACCTGAACCCGGTATCCTTAAGATCATCAAGGAATTTAGCAGTAACCTTATTACCCATTTTCATAAACATCTGGCCGATAAATCCGCCGAATGTTTTTTTAATGAGAAGCTGGTTAAAGAATCCCATTTCTTTAGGAACAATCTGATTGAATATTACTCTGCCAACTGTAGTTTCAATCATCTGTCCTTCTATTCTTACCTTAATTTTTGCATGAAGCCCAACCACCCTGGAGTTGTATGCAATAATAACTTCATCGGAAGAACCAAAAGTCATTCCTTCCCCTTTCTCACCTTCTTTAAATTTAGTGAGATAGTAACAGCCAAGCACTATATCCTGTGTAGGAACAACAATAGGGCTGCCGTTCTGGGGTGATAAAATATTATGACTGCTTAACATTAATAATGCAGCTTCAAGCTGTGCTTCATATGAAAGGGGCACGTGAACAGCCATCTGGTCACCGTCAAAATCCGCGTTAAAAGCTGTACACACCATCGGGTGCAGCTGAATAGCACGTCCGTCAATCAGTACCGGCTGGAATGCCTGTATACCAAGCCTGTGAAGTGTAGGTGCACGGTTAAGAAGAACCGGATGTCCTTCAATAATTTTAGCAAGAATATCCCAGATAAGAGGATCTTTCCTGTCTACAACTTTCCTGGCACTTTTAACTGTTTTGTTATGCCCTCTTTCAATTAATTTCCTGATAATAAAAGGCTTGAATAACTCAACTGCCATATCTTTAGGCAGACCGCACTGGTGAAGTTTTAATTCGGGGCCAACAACAATAACAGAACGGCCTGAATAGTCAACTCTTTTTCCAAGAAGGTTCTGGCGGAAACGTCCCTGTTTACCTTTAAGCATATCGCTTAAAGATTTTAAAGGCCTGTTATTATCGCTTCTAACAGCGCTTCCTCTTCTTGAGTTGTCAAATAATGCATCTACTGACTCCTGGAGCATTCTTTTTTCATTTCTTAAAATTACTTCAGGAGCTTTAATATCGATTAATCTTTTTAAACGGTTATTACGGATAATAACTCTTCTGTATAAGTCATTTAAATCTGAAGTAGCAAACCTTCCGCCTTCAAGCGGAACTAACGGTCTTAATTCCGGCGGAATAACAGGGATGTAACCGAGAACCATCCACTCCGGTTTATTTGGTACTTTCCCTTCTTCTTCTTTAAATGCTTCCAGAACCCTAAGTCTTTTAAGAAGATCAGCTTTTTTCTGCTGAGAGTTTTCAACTTTAAGCTGGTCTCTTAATTCTTTTGATAACTTTTCTACCTCAGTATTTTTTAATATTTCTTTTACAGCTTCACCGCCAATTTTTGCAACAAATTTTTTCGGATCATCATCGGCCAGCTTTTCATTACCCGCAGGAAGTGAATTTAAAACCTCAAAATACTGGTCTTCAGAAATAAGATCTTTTTTGCTTAATCCTGTAGGGCCTGGATTAATTACTACGTATGATTCGTAATAAATAATTTTTTCAAGCTCCTTAAGACTTACTCCTATAATGTTGCCTATTTTTGAAGGCTGAGCTCTGAAGAACCATATATGTACCACCGGAACGGCAAGGGCAATATGCCCCATTCTTTCACGGCGTACACTTTTCTGGGTTACTTCAACACCGCAGCGGTCGCATATAATACCTTTGTATCTTATTCTTTTATATTTGCCGCAGAAACATTCCCAGTCACGGGTAGGACCAAATATTTTCTCACAGAACAAACCATCTTTTTCCGGGCGGAAAGAACGATAGTTTATTGTTTCGGGTTTTGTAACTTCTCCATAAGATCTGGACAATATGTCATCCGGACTTGCGAGACTAATAGTAATGGTATTAATATCGCGCATCGCATTTTCTTGAACTCTGTATGCCATAATTTTTTCTCCTAATTTCTGTTAATTCATCCCCGGGGGGACAAGTGAATGTTCAAATACGTTAACTAATCTTTATGTCCAGACCAAGGCCCTGGAGCTCCTTAATCAACACATTGAACGATTCAGGAATATTTGGTTCCTGTAAATTTTCACCCTTAACAATTGCTTCATAAACTTTTGCTCTGCCTGCCACGTCATCACTCTTTACGGTTAAAATTTCCTGAAGAATATGAGAAGCGCCGTAACCTTCAAGCGCCCACACTTCCATTTCTCCAAATCTCTGACCGCCGAACTGGGCTTTACCGCCAAGAGGCTGCTGTGTAATAAGTGAGTATGGCCCAATTGACCTTGCATGAATTTTATCATCAACAAGGTGGCTTAGCTTAAGCATATAAATGTATCCGCATGTAACCTTCTGATGGAATTTATCCCCCGATCTGCCGTCAATAAGGTCAGTCTTGCTTCCTTTTTCCAGCCCGGCTTTCTCAAGCCAATTATCAACATCTTCCATCTTTGCCCCGTCAAATATTGGTGTGGCAAATTTGGTTCCCAATACCTTGCCTGCCCAGCCAAGAGCAGTTTCATATAACTGTCCGAGGTTCATACGTGAAGGTACACCAAGCGGATTAAGAACTATATCAACAGAAGTACCGTCAGGAAGGTAGGGCATATCTTCAACCGGAACAATTTTAGCCACAACGCCTTTGTTACCATGGCGTCCTGCCATTTTATCACCTACAGAAAGTTTACGTTTTTTAGCAACATAAACTTTTGCAAGCTGAACAATTCCCGGAGGAAGTTCATCACCGCTTGTAATTTTTATTTTTTCTCTCTTATATTCTTCTTCAATATCCGAAAGAACATCAAAATAATTTTTATATAAAGCTTTTATATGATTGTTGATCTTCTTTGATTCAAACCAGTCTAATGTATAGTCAAGTTTGGTTACATCTTCCATTGAAGAAAACGTAGAATCTTTAATTGTAACACCGCTTCTTAATACAACGCTTCCGTCAAGATCACGAATACCAGTAGTAGTATTTCCTTCAGTAATCCTTACAAGCTTCTCAATTATCTTTTCATAATGTAAGGTTAACTGCTGCTTATGATTATGCTCTAAATTATCAAGCTGTTTCTTTTCAGCTTTTTTAGAATCACCATCGCGGCGTTTTCTGCTGAAGAGCCTTGTTCTTATTACAGTGCCCTTTAGCCCCGGAGGTGCTTTCAATGAAGCATCTTTCACATCCCCGGCTTTATCACCAAATATTGCTCTTAAAAGTTTTTCTTCAGGTGTAGGATCGGTTTCGCCTTTAGGTGTAATCTTACCAATAAGAATATCACCTTCTTTTACTTCAGCGCCTTCACGGATTATACCATTTTCATCAAGATTCTTAACAGCTTCTTCACTTACGTTTGGAATTTCCCTCGTTAATTCTTCCTCGCCTCTTTTGGTTTCTCTAACCTGAAGTTCAAATTCTTCTATATGAATTGAAGTGTAAACATCGTTGCTTACAACTCTTTCACTTATAATAATAGCATCCTCAAAATTATAACCGCGCCACGGCATAAAAGCAACAAGCACATTCCTGCCTAAAGCAAGCTCACCGTTTTCTGTTGCTGTACCGTCTGCAAGCACATCTCCTTTTACAACTTTAACTCCTTCTTTCACAACAGGCCGCTGGTTAACGCAGGTTTCCTGGTTGGTGCCGCTAAACTTGGTAAGCTTATATGTTACTTTTTTAACATCATTAAAGCTGGTTAATGCCTCAATACTGTTTGGATTGATATCATATTTTACAACAATTTTATCTGCATCAACATATTCAACAAATCCGTCATCTTCGGCTACAATAACAGCGCGTGAGTCGGTTGCCAGTTTCTTTTCGAGGCCTGTTCCTACGATAGGCGCTTCCGGGCGTAATAACGGAACAGCCTGGCGCTGCATGTTTGAGCCCATCAATGCTCTGTTTGCATCATCATGCTCAAGGAATGGAATTAAAGCCGCGGCCGCACTTACTATCTGTGCCGGAGCAACATCCATATACTGAACATGGTCGGGTGTAACTATTGGAAATTCACCTTTATATCTCGACTTTACCCTTTCATTCACAAATTTTGACTGCTCAGTAAGAGGAGCATTTGCCTGGGCAATAGTAAAATAATCTTCCTGCTCGGCAGTAAGGTAAATTACCTCAGTAGATACCTTCCCTCTTTCAACTTTTCTGTACGGTGTTTCTAAAAATCCGTACCTGTTTACACGGGCAAAAATAGTTAGTGATGATATCAAACCGATGTTTGGGCCTTCCGGTGTTTCAATGGGGCATAACCGGCCGTAATGTGTATAGTGAACGTCACGGACTTCAAACCCTGCACGTTCCCTGGTTAAACCGCCTGGCCCTAAAGCAGACATCCTTCTTTTGTGAGTCATCTCTGCAAGCGGATTAGTCTGATCCATAAACTGGGATAACTGGTTAGTACCGAAGAAAGCATTTATAACACTGCTTATTGTTCTGGCGTTTACAAGATCCTGAGGCGTAAAGCTTTCAGAATCACGCATGTTCATTCTTTCTTTAATGGTACGTGCCATACGTGCCATACCTACATTAAACTGCTGCTGAAGCTGTTCGCCTACTGTCCTTACCCTCCTGTTGCCAAGGTGGTCAATATCATCAACGTTTTCATTACCATTTTTTAGTTTGATGATATACTTCATAATTGCCACTATGTCTTCAGGTGTAAGCACAGTAACATTTTCTTCAATAGCAACTTTCAGCTTATCATTCATTCTGTGGCGGCCAACCTCACCAAGATCATATCTTTTATCATTAAAGAATAATTTTTCAATTAATGCAGCGGCAGTGTCAAGATCCGGAGCTTCACCCGAGCGGAGCTGACGGTAAATTGCAAATAATGATTCTTCTTTTGTATGTGCAGTATCTTTTCTTAATGTATTAACAACCAGGTCCTGTTCAGGTGATGATTCGGAAGTAATGAATTTTAAAACATCTACTTCTGCTTCTTTCAATCTTTCAATATCTTCTTCGGTAAGAACGCTGTCCTTGGTTAAAAAGATTTCACCGGTGGACATATCAAATACGTCGCTTGCAATTGCTCTGCCTACATAGCTATCTATTTTTACTTTATTAACTTTTACCTCTTCAACAAGGTTAAAGAGATTTAATATTTCTTCATCAGATGCATAACCAATTGCACGGAGCAATGTGGTTGCAGGGAATTTTTTTCTTCTATCAATATAAACATACATTACATGGTTAATATCGGTTGCAAACTCAACCCATGAACCCCTTAAAGGAATAATTCTTGCAGAATATATTGGGGTACCATTTGGGTGAACGGTTTGTGCAAAAGCAACACCCGGTGAACGATGAAGCTGCGATACAACAACTCTTTCAGCACCATTTATTATAAAAGTCCCTTTTTCAGTCATAAAAGGAAGATTACCAAGATAAACTTCCTGCTCAACACTATTAACAAATTCTTCAGTTTCGGGGTCTTTGGTGGAAAGGCGGAGCTTTCCTTTCAGGGGTGCAGCGTATGTAAGTCCTCTCTCAAGGCACTCAAGCACTGAGTACCGGGGTTTTTCAACATAATATTCTATAAAGTCCAGCCGGTAATTCTCCTTATTATCAAAAATAGGGAAATTAGCACTAAAGACCTGCTGCAAGCCTTTATTATCCCTTTTAGCCGGCGGAATTCTTAGCTGAACAAACTCTTCAAAGGAATCTGTTTGAATGCTAAGTAAATCGGGGGCATTGATAACAGTATGAATTTTACCGAAGGAAATTCTTTTATTATTATCCAATTTGATCCTCCAATGATTTTTTCAATTTCAATATCTAAGCAAATCCTATCTGAACCTTAAACAACGATAGCAAAAAAATATAAAAGCGATAAGACGGACTCCACCGCTTATCACTTTTAGAAAAAATGCGACTATAAAGCTTCTTACTAGTATTATTATTTAACTTCTACTGAAGCGCCTGCTTCTTCAAACTCTTTTTTAAGTTTTTCGGCTTCATCTTTTGAAATAGCTTCTTTAACCGGTTTTGGAGCGCCGTCAACTAAATCTTTAGCTTCCTTTAAGCCTAAACCTGTGTGAGCTCTTACCACTTTAATAACATTGATTTTTTTCTCACCTGCAGCAAGAAGAATAACATCAAATTCTGTTTTTTCTTCAACAGGAGCAGCGCTGCCTGCAGCAGGAGCTCCGCCGCCTGCCATCATCATTGGGGCTGCAGCAGTTACACCAAATTCATCTTCCAGGGCTTTCTTTAATTCTGATGCTTCTAAAAGTGATAACTCTTTAATTTTATCAACAATTTCTGATACTTTTGACATTTTAATTATTCTCCTAATAAATTGTTATACTAAAAACTTAAGCTGCTTTCTTTTTTGCAATCTCGTCAACAACACTAACAAGATCCCTGAATACAGCATTTATTGCGCCTACAATTCCTGAAGCCGGAGCTTGTATGCTTCCTAAAATACCAGCTATAATTTCGTTTTTTGTAGGAAGTGTTGCCAGTTCATTCAGGCGGCTTCCGTCAAAATACTGATCTTCTATATAGCAGGCTTTTAAGGATAATTTTTGTGAACTATCAAAATACTTTTTGATAATTTTTGCCGGAGCAACAGGATTCTGCTCAGAAGCGAATGCATATCCGGTCATTCCAACAAGGTGGTCTGACAGTTTATCGTATTTACCGGCTTCATCTATAGCGCGTTTAAACAAAGTATTTTTAATTACTTTATATTTAACACCCTCTTTACGGAATTCGTTCCTGATATTATTAATATCTCCAACAGTAATCCCGCTGTAGTCGGTAAGATAAACAGCAGTTGAATTTTCTATCATTTCTTTAACCTGCGAAATGATATCTGTTTTTTCATTCTTGTTCATTTTTTTCCCATACCAGATTTTTAATTAATCGAGTCGGTCCTTCCTGCACATTGCAGGAGTAGAAGCATTTGTTTTTTATGAGTGCGTAATTTCTGAAAACAATTAAAAATTTAAATATTTTTAATTTTAAATTTTTTAGTGCGCTGTTTCTTCTTTTACAATCTTTAAGCCGGGGCCCATTGTGCTGGAAAGAAAAAGACTTTTAACGTACTGACCCTTAGCAGAAGAGGGTTTCATTTTTATAATTGTGCTAAGAAAAGCTTTTGCATTTTCTTCAAGTTTTTCAGCTTCAAAATTCAACTTACCAAGAGAGGTGTGCACAATTCCGGTTTTTTCAACACGGAATTCAATTTTGCCTGCTTTAACTTCTTTAACAGCTTTTGCAACATCCATTGTAACAGTTCCGCTTTTAGGATTAGGCATCAAACCTTTCGGCCCTAATACCCTTCCAAGCTTTCCAAGCTCGCCCATTGAGTCGGGTGTAGCAACAATTACATCAACATCTGCCCAACCGCCTTTAATTTTTTCGAGATATTCTTCAAAGCCGGCAAAATCGGCACCAGCATCCAAAGCTTCCTGTGCTTTTGCTCCTCTGGCAATTACCAGAACTTTTACTTCTTTACCGGTACCGTTAGGCAGAGATACAGTTCCTCTTACCATCTGATCAGCGTGCCTTGGGTCTACACCAAGCCTGATTGCACAATCCAGTGTTTCAACAAATTTTACTTTTGAAGCACTTTTTAAAGTATTTATTGCATCAATAAGTGAGTATTCTTTTGATGTATCTACCTGTTCGGTAATTGTTTTATTTCTTTTAGACTTTTGCATTTCACACCATTAAGGTTTCTATTAAAAAATTTAATCTTCTACTGTAATTCCCATGCTTCTTGCTGTACCTGCAACCATGCTCATTGCATGGTCAATGTCAAAAGCATTCAGATCCGGCATCTTCATTTGGGCAATTTCCTTTACCTGTGCCTTTGAAACTTTTGCTACCTTGTTCCTGTTAGGTTCAGCAGAACCGCTTTCAAGCTTAGCCGCTTTTTTAAGAAGCACAGCCGCCGGCGGAGTTTTTGTAATGAAAGTAAAAGATTTATCTGAAAATACTGTAATAACTACAGGAATAATTAATCCATCTTTGTCATTTGTTCTTGCATTAAACTGCTTGCAGAACTCCATAATGTTAACACCTTTTTGCCCTAATGCAGGGCCCACTGGCGGGGATGGATTAGCTTTTCCGGCTGGAATCTGTAACTTAATATACCCGGTTATTTTTTTAGCCATAATATTTACCTATTCTAATAAATTCTTTTTTTATTTTTCTAATTCTGCTTGTACAAAATCAATTTCAACAGGAGTTTTTCTGCCGAAGATGGAAACCATAACTTTAATTTTCATTTTTTCTTCATTTACTTCCTGAATTGTACCGCTAAAGTTATTGAAGGGGCCATCTATAATTTTAACAACATCCCCGGTCCTGAACATTGTTTCCATTCTTTCACTGGTTTCATCCTGGGAAATACGTCCTACAATCCTTTTTACTTCTTCCGGCTGCAGCGGGTTGGGGTTATTCCTTGTCCCAAGGAAACCCATAACAGAAGGTGTATTAAGAATAAACTCTTTAACCTGGTTATCAAGATCAGCCTGAACTAAGATATAACCCGGGAAGAAATTTTTTGTTTTACTCTTTTTCTTACCGTCTTTTACTTCAAAAACTTTTTCCATAGGAACGAGAATTTCCTGAATTTTAGCTTTAAGTTTTTCATTATCGCCAATTTCAGCTTCGAGAAGGCTTTTTACCTTATTCTCATGCCCCGAAAAAGTTCTTACTACATACCATTTTAAATCCATATATAGGGAACCTAAAAAATGCCTTTAAATAATTGGGTTATTCCCATATCTATAACGTATGTAAACACAGCTAGTATTAAACAAACCACTATAACTATAGTGGTAGACTCTTTAAGCTCTTCTTTTGTTGGCCAGGTAACTTTTTTCATTTCCTTTACAACATCATTAAAAAAGCCGATTATTTTTTCTTTCATAACTCTATTCTTTGTTTAGAAAAGACGCACGGCAGGAGGGACTCGAACCCCCAACCTGCGGTTTTGGAGACCGCTGCTCTACCAATTGAGCCACTGCCGTAGCTAAAACTTATTTTGTCTCTTTATGAATAGTATGCTTTTTATCCCAACGGCAATACTTTTTGTATTCTACTCTGCCGGCATGAAGCCTTTTATTTTTTGTAGTAGTGTAATTTCTCCTTTTACACTCCGTACATTCTAAAGTAATTATATCTCTCATGACTTTTTATGTTTTATTTTTAGCTACGTTTGTTTTAACAATCAAACTTTTCACTCTTTATTATGTAGACTTTATATGTCTCCATTGAGCGGGAGACGGGACTCGAACCCGCGACCAATCCCGTTGGCGGGATGACTCTTGCCAACTGAGTTACTCTAACAATTTCAAAAAGAACATCCTTGAGCGGGAGACGGGACTCGAACCCGCGACCAACAGCTTGGAAGGCTGTGACTCTAGCCAACTGAGTTACTCCCGCAGCTTAATTCTGCTTCGCAGAATTCTTCAATTTTTCAAAGTAGTCACACCTTCTAAGAATCTCTTAATGTTTTTTAATGACTTAAGAAACTTTTCACGCTTTACAGCTTCGCTTCTTGTTGCGAATTCTTCAGTATAAACAATCGTCCATGGTTGATATCTCTTAGTCCATTTAGCTCTGAAACTATTATGCATTTCCAATTTTTTCTGCATATCTGAAGTAGAGCCAATATAAAACCTTTCAACATTTAGACTTTTTAATATGTAAACATTAAAAGACATTAATCATTTCTGATTTAAACTCAGTCAAAGAGCTGATGACCGGGATTGAACCGGTGACCTCTTCCTTACCAAGGAAGTGCTCTACCAACTGAGCTACATCAGCATTCATTTTTTTCCTAAAATACTGGCTGATCTATTTGTTGGGATTCAACCGGTGACCTCTTCTCCCGCATTGCGGGATGCTCTACCAACTGAGCTACATCAGCATTCATTTTTTTTCCTAAAATACTGGCTGAGCTATTTGTTGGGATTCAACCGGTGACATCTTCTCCCGCATTGCGGGATGCTCTACCAACTAAGCTGTATCAGCAATTCTTATCATTACAAAAAGAACAAAAAAATAAGGGAATCAAAATTATAAAGGTTGTTTCCCTCTGTATCCAAATTCAACAAGTGTGTGGGCGGCGAGGGATTCGAACCCCCAAAGGCGTCAGCCAACGGATTTACAGTCCGCCCCGGCTCTCCAACTCCGGCGTCCGCCCGGGTTTTAGAAACGAGCAACAAATATATCCGTATTTTGAGAAATATGCAAATATAAAATCTGTGTACTTTTAGAAAAAGTTTACATTTATAATGGTTTTATTAAGATTTGTTATAAGAGATGGGGCCCTAAAGCTAAAAAAACAGAATCCCGTTCTCCTTTGCTTATAAAGAATTAAGAAATGTTTCAAATTTAAAAATAAGCGAGGCTCATCCTCTTAAGGGGATAAGCCTCACTATATTATTCGGAGATTTTATTTCATTAAAATCATCTTCATTGATTGCACATTGTTCCCGGCAGAAATTTTATAAATATATGTTCCGCTTGAAACACCAATACCCGAATTATTCTTCCCATTCCAGCTAACATTGTAGGTACCTGCGCTTTTTTCTTCGGATACCAATGTTTTAACTTCATTCCCAAGCATATCATAAATTTTTACTGAAACAAATGAAGCTTCCGGAATGCCGAATTTTATTGTTGTAGCCGGATTAAACGGATTAGGATAATTCTGAGCTACTTCAAATCCTGCCGGAACAATATTCTGATCTTCAACACCGGTAACACCAAAGGTAATTTCCGGACCATCTACTTCTTCACCATCATTTATTGAGTATTTGGAAGTAATTTTAGCATCGGATGGTACTTCTCCGTCATTGAATTTTAATTTCACTTTTCCGGCGGTAAAATCCTGGGTTGCATAACTAAATGATGCATAAGTAAATTTTGCAGTTCCGGGACTAACTTCAGCAGCGTGGATAAAATTTCCTTCTGTTCCAATTTCGGTTGCAAAATCATCAAAACTGATCTTTGCCGGATCATAATTTAATGTAACTTCCGCCGAAATTACATTTGCTGCATTTTGAACAGTAATTGGAATATCTACCGAGTTATTCTGAACCTGCGGAGCAAAATACACAACAGCCGAATTTGTAGGAATAAAAGGAATATTATGATTGTAATGTCCCAGGGTTATATACAGATTAATCTGTATAACATCCCATATATCAACATTATGATCAAGATCGGCATTTGCATTAAACAAGCCCTGCCCCGTTAAAGGAGTATTATAATATAAATGATAAATAATTGCTATTACATCATTAATATCTACTTTAAAATCCAGGTTAGCATCACCGCGTACATGAGAAACTCCTACGGGGTGTGAATATGTAACAGTTCCCATTTCAACATCATAAAATGAATATGTTGAATTGAAAACTTTCCATTCGGAAGCCATACCTGTTATATCTGTTGAACCGGGATGCCCGGCAATAACATCAAAATGCAGGTAGAACAAAGTACCGTTATGGGTTAAAGGATGAGTCCCGATAAGCTGGAAATCAAGGATACCTGTTCCCCATGTTTCCCAGCCGACTACTGTCCAGCCGGCATCGTAGGTTAATGTACCCGGTGCAGTTGAAACTGCCCTGTACTTTAGTTTTGACTTATCAAAATGCAGTTTACCTGTTACCAGGGTATTCATTGAAAAAGAACCTGAAACATCGAGATACACCGGTACTGTTACGCGCGTTCCAATAAACCCGGCAGTTGACCCGACATTTATTTGAGCGGATTGCGCATATACTGCCGAATTTCCTAACCATAGGAATGACAGTAATACGAACAAAGCCGCCGCTTTGTATACTTTCATATGTGGCCCTCCACTAAATTGTTATATAAATGAACTAATCAGCTGATTGCGATATCTGCATATATAAATACCAAAACTATACCAGAGGGGGGCAAATATGAATGACTGTATGATTATATGAAAAAACGCCGTTTATAAACAAAATACGCAGGAAAAAAGGACTGCATCTTTTTGCGCAGCACGCTGTTTAAAATAAATTTGAGATTTTAATTTAGATGCGTCTCATATAGAGACAGAGGAAGATTTGAGATTTACGATTTGAAATTTACGATTTAAGATTTAAGATTTTAAAGCAATGAAATGGAATCAGGTTCATTCCTTTGTATCTCAAGATGGATTCCCATTCTCCCCTTGTTTCTCAAAGAAGGGGGAGTTAGAGGGGGTTTCAGACGGGCTGATTTGGCAGCGACCCCTAACAGTTACAACCCTGCCTGACCGTCAGGCAGGTTCCCCCTTTATTTTTTAATCTTCTGTTACTATCCCCTCAAAAAAATTTGAGTTGGCATTATAATCTTTATCAGAGCCGCCTGCAATATAAATTCTGTTTTTAATAACCGTGGACCCGGGAGAAACGCTCTCCATATTTGGAAAATCTGTCGTGGTTTTCCAGGTATCACTTTCAGTGTCATATACAAAAACTGTGTTTAGCGGCTCTGGGCCGAAACCGCCTATTATATATATTTCTTTATTAATAACGGCTATACCAAACCCGTCTCTTGGGACAGGCAGACTTGCTTTAGTTTCCCACTTATCTGTTTCAGGATCATACATTTCCACGGTTGAAAGAGCAGCCCACATATCTTCTTTTATCCCCATGCCGCCTATTACAAATATTTTATCATCAACTGCAGCCAAATATGCACCGTGTCTTTTAGCAGGCATTGGAGCTAATTCTTTCCAGGAGTCTGTTGCTGTCAGGTACACTTCATTAATATTTGAAACATTTTCATAGCTCCAATTTGAGGGAGCTGAACCATCCGTAACATTTACTAATCCCCCAATTACATAGATATTACCATTAACAACTGCACAACTTATATGCTGACGAGGTGTTAACATAGGTGCTAATATTTTCCAGGAGTTTGTTTTTACATTATATACTTCGTTCTGAGGAGAAAACGGATCACCGCCAATAGCATATATTTTATCATCAATTGCTGCTAAAGCAAAATTTGAGCGCCCGGAAGGTATGTCAGCTTTTTGCTCCCAGGTATCTGTAAGGGTATCATATTCATAATTAGTCTTTTCAAACCGTTCAGGGGTTGATTCACAATAGCCCCCCATAAAATATATCTTACCGTTACAGGCTGCCGCTGCTCCATTGCGGTAATTTTTAGGTAAACTTTTCTTTTGCGTCCATTGAATAGATTGAGGAAATGCGGCATAACTCGTTAATAAAAATAAAACGAAAATGTTCAATAAATGTTTCCCCATGTTTCTGCCTTTATTGATTTATATTCATATATCGCTATTGAAAAATTGCTCCGCCCTTAGAACTTTAAAGCAGGTGATATAAAGCCGTTTTAAAATTGTTTTATTTTGAAAAGAAAAGCAAGAAAAAAGTAGAATATCGGCATTGAGATTATTTCATCTCTTTAGGATGTTCAATGATAAAATTATTTTGTCTAATTATAAAAGGGTTCCGGTTCTCCCCCTTGTTTCTCAAAGAAGGGGGAGCCTGCCTGACGGCAGTCAGGCTAGAGGAGGTTTCAGACGGGCTGAATTGGCAATGAACCCTTAACAGTTACAACCCTGCCTGGAGGATTATTTTAAAATAAAAATGCCGGCACTTTTTAGTTGCCGGCATTTTGTAGTTAGTTAAATATGAACCTCATACTGAATTTTACTTCAGCAGAACCATCTTCATTGTCTGGGTATTGTCTCCTGCCGATACTCTGTATATGTAGGTACCGCTTGGGACTTTCTGGCCGAAGCTGTTTTCACCTTTCCACTGTAATGTGTGGACTCCGGCGTTCATCTCTCGGTTTATTAGAGTTACTACTTCCTGGCCTAGTATATCAAATATCTTTACACTTAATACGCCTGCTTCAGGTAAGTTTACTCTTATGTTTGTCTCAGGATTAAACGGATTCGGATAGTTCTGTGTTACTTCAAACTTCTCAGGTATTGCTATTGTTTCCTCTACATCTGTTACTCCTGCAGGTACAAATGATCCGCTGTATGAGTAGCCTGATGACTGGTTATCTTTTGTTACCGATTTAACTCTCCAGTAGTATTCTTTTCCTGCCTGAAGGTTTGTGGCTGTGTAACTTGATGCTGTTATTCCGTCTACCTTGGTTGACTGGCTGAAGTCTTTTGATGTTGAATACTCAACTTCATAACTCAACTCTGCTTCTGCCTGTACCGGAAGGAACCAGCTCAGCTTTGCTGATGTTGTATGGAGATTTATTCCGTTTGGCCCGCCGATAGATGGAACTACCGGGGCAGAACTTCCCGGCTCTATTGTAAAATGTCCGTCT
Source organism: Ignavibacteriaceae bacterium (assembly GCA_046481785.1). GTDB lineage: Bacteria > Bacteroidota > Ignavibacteria > Ignavibacteriales > Ignavibacteriaceae > JAWOJF01. The sequence continues at coordinate 47,912 of JAWOJF010000289.1, forward strand.
AATGATGCTACAGATCCGTTAGTTAATACTCTCCAGTAGTATGTTGTTCCTGGTGTAAGGTCTGCTGTAAAATGATAATGCATGTTTGTTACTGTAAATGGTGAACCCGGAACCTGGAATGTCAACCCGGGATCAGTAGCAACTATTACATCAAAATCAGTTACATTTAAAAGACTATTTACATACCAGCTTAATATTGGCTTGGTAGTGAATACTGATATTCCACCGGTTGGATAAACCAACTGCGGTTGTGGAACTGAGCCAATTGCATTGTTTGCATCTATTGTAAAGTCTGCTTCATCTGACCATGCTGAGAATGATGCGCCTACATATGACCTTACTCTCCAGTGGTAATGCCCGCCCGGGGTTAATGCACTTAACAACTGGTAGAACTGCTGATAGGAGCCTGTTAAAAATGTTCCTGTTTCATCAAATGGTGTAGCAAATGATTTTACTTCTACTTCATATAATATCCCCGGTACATATGGGGTTACATACCAGCTTAACAACGGCGGATTTACATACACTGTTGCATTGCCTACAGGCCATACCGGTGTTGGTTTTACAGGTACGCCGTTAATAAATTCATATACATTAAATGCTGCCCAGCTTGACCAGTCTGAGTTTGAATAACCGGATCTCTTTGACCTGACCTGCCAACGGTAATCTTCTCCCGCTGCAAGCTCATCAGGCCATTCAAAATAATATTGATATGATGTTGATGAGTATGTCTGATCATATCCGCTTACAGGAGCTGATACTCCCTGAACACGGATATCCCACTGTACTCCCGGGATATATGAGGTAATATACCAATGTAATGTTGGGGTGCCTGTATATACTGTTGCATTGTTTACAGGGTACAATGGTGTCGGCTGTACCGGTGCACCAATTGTAAATTCATCCATTGTAAAGAATGCATAATCCGACCAGTCTGATGCAGGGAAACCTGTCTTTGTGGTTCTTACTCTCCATCTGTACTGTTCGCCTGCCTCTAGCTGTGTGCCCACCTCAAGGTAAAACTGTGATGTTGTGGTTGATCCGCTGAATACAGGGACATATACCGGACCTGCATCTACTCTTTCAACTTCCACATCAAATCTTAAATCTAAGTTAAATGATGTTACATACCAGTG
>JAWOJF010000384.1:0-15211 GCA_046481785.1 Ignavibacteriaceae bacterium
GTGAGGTTTATGCCGGCAGTTATCTTAAAGCAGGTATTTTTGTTGCTATTGAAGCAGCAGTTATTACACTTGGATTGATATATGACAAAAAAGGAGATGACCAGACAAAGGATTTCCAGGAATATGCAGATGCCAATTGGAGCATACTAAGATACGCAGATTATGTAATTGCACAATATCATGGCGGGGAAGACCCCGGGATTATTAGAAGCAGAGACCCTTCACTTCGTCCTGATCAACAGGTTAACTGGGCTTTACTTAATGAGAATGAACAAGGTTCACATCATCTTCCATCCTACAGGTCTCAGCAGTATTATGAGCTGATTGGAAAGTATTATCAGTTTACAGCAGGATGGAATGATTTTCAACCTGGCCAGAATCTACCGGATGTCACTCCAAATCATTTATATTATGCCGGTATACATGCCAAAGCCGATGATTATTACAATGTGGCTGCCAAAGCAGTTATCGGTATTTACGTTAATCATTTTCTAAGTGCTTTCGATGCTGCATGGTCAACAATAAATTATAATAAAAGCATTGCAATGAATATGCGCGTTGAAACTATTCAATATGCCGGAGATGTGGAATATATTCCTACATTAAATATGAAATTTAATTTCTAGATTTTTTGTATTTTTATTAGGAACTCATTTCGGATTTGGTGTTTTTTCCCCGATGTGGATTATCCCCGTTTACTAAATGTAGTACCCGGAATCGGGCTGGTGTACTTCTGAAAAAACCTAAAAACTTTCCCAGGCTGGTAGAAATATTCATTCCTTTAATACAACACCTTTCCATGGAAATTCGTAAATTTACTTAATGTTATTAAATCCGTAATCAAAAATCCGAAATCCTCATGAATTTACCTTTAGTAGTTATAGTCGGCAGGCCTAATGTCGGGAAATCAACCCTTTTTAACCGCCTTGTAGGCAAAAGGGACGCAATTGTTCACAACCAAAGCGGTGTTACCCGCGACAGGAACTACGGCGAAGTTGACTGGGCAGGCAAATATTTTAATCTTATTGATACCGGCGGGTATGTTCCTAATTCAACTGACCTTTTTGAAACTGCCATAAGAGAGCAGGTTGAAATTGCAATTAATGAGGCAGATTCAATATTATTTTTGGTGGATGTACGGACAGGGATAAATCCCATGGATATAGAAATTGCCAATATGCTGCGGACAGCAAATAAAGATTTTTTCCTTCTTGTAAATAAGGTTGATGCAGAGCAGTATGAGCCCGCAGCCTCAGAGTTTTATTCGCTGGGTGTGGAAAAGCTTTATGATATTTCTGCAATTTCAGGAAGAAAAATAGGCGATCTGCTTGATGATATTACTGCAAATTTTGCTGAATTATCTGATGAAGAACGGATTGACCCAAGGCTGAAAATTGCCGTGGTCGGCAGGCCAAATGTTGGTAAGTCTTCTTTAACAAATGCTTTGCTGGGTTCTGACCGCAGCATTGTAACTGATATTCCCGGTACTACCAGAGACAGTATTAATTCGATTCTTAAATATTACGGACAGGAAATTATTTTGATAGATACTGCCGGTTTGCGGAAAAAGAAAAAAGTTGAAGAGAGTATTGAGTTTTTTTCTGCGATACGGACTCTAAAAGCAGTGGGTGAATGTGATGTTGCAGTAGTTATGCTTGATGCAAAATTCGGGTTGGAGAAACAGGACCAAAAAATTATTGATGAGGCAGTGAGGTGGAGGAAAGGGATTATTCTTGCTGTTAATAAATGGGATCTGATTGAGAAGGAAACAAATACAGCAAAGAAATTTGAAGACACAATACGGGATAAGCTTGGCGGTATTGATTATGTACCAATCATGTTTATATCAGCGCTTACAAAACAGAGAATATATAAACTTGTTGATCTTGCTCTTCAGGTTAATGAAGAAAGAAAAAAGAAAATTCCAACAAGCGAATTAAACAATATATTGCTCCCGGAAATTGGAAAAAGCCCGCCCCCCTCTACACCCACAGGTAAGGAAGTTAAAATAAAATATATTACTCAGGTTGGGGAGCATTACCCGGTTTTTCTCTTTTTTACTAATTTTCCAAAGCTTATTCCTGATCATTATAAAAGGTATCTTGAAAAGCTGATAAGAAGGAGCTTTGGTTTTAACGGCGTACCTTTTACCTTAAGTTTTAAGGATAAATGAGTTATTTCCCATACATCATTCAAATATACCACGGATGATTGTATGATAATAAATAGAAAGAAATTCGTGCAATCATGCTTTCATGCAGTAATGCATACCCGGGGCGGCATTATTAAGAATAAATAATTATTAGTATTTTGATAAAACCACAAAAGATAATTGTAGTAGGAGGTAATGCTGCAGGGCCTGCTGCTGCAGCAAAAGCAAAAAGGGTAAATCCTTCCGCCCACGTTATGCTCTTTGAGGCTGGTAATTTTATTTCTACAGGTACATGTGAAATACCGTATGTCTTGTCGGGTGATGTTAAGGATTATGAAGAAATAGTATTTTTTTCTCCCGAAAAATTTAAAGCTGAAAAGGGAGCTGATGTTTTTATTAACCATCGTGTGGAAGAAATAAATACAAAAAGAAAATGTATTAAAGTAAAAGATTCACTGAATGATAAGTATCTGGATTATGATTATGATAACCTTATATTAGCTACTGGCTCTGTACCCAATAAAATACCTTCTCTTTCCACAACCCTTACAAATGTTTTTAATCTTACCAGTATAAAAGATTTAATAGAAATAGAAACTTTTCTTAAAACTAATAGAGTAAAAAATATTGCTGTTATTGGTTCCGGTTTTATTGGCCTTGAAGCTGCGGATGCTCTTAATCAGAAAGGTTATAATGTAACTATAATAGAAAAGAATAAGCTTCCGCTTCCTTATACTGAACCGGAGATGCAGCACCTGGTACTTGAACAAATAAAAAATAAAAATATTCCCTTCTATGGTGAATTCACCGATATGAAGGTTAACTATGATCAAAACAAGGTACTTAGCCTGAACATAGATGGCAGGATACTTGAATTTGATATGATAATAGTATCAGTTGGTTTTTCCCCCAATGTATCTCTTGCACTTCAGGCAAACCTGGAAACAGGAGAGTATGGCGGAATTAAAATTGACACGAAACTAAAAACATCAGATCCCAATATTTATGCAGCCGGCGATAATGTTGAAGTATTAAATGGTGTAACCAACACATCTGATTATCTCCCGTTTGCATCTCTTGCGCATGAATATGGACATGCTGCCGGTGAAAACGCAGCGGGTGGAAATGCGGTTGTTGAACCTGTTATTAAAAATTCCGGAATAAAGATTTTTGATAAATTCCTGGTTGATGTTGGTATAACATCGGAAAAAGCTCAAACAAATAGTATTTTATTTGATTCGATATATGATGAGGCCTTTAATCTTGTTAAAGTTATGCCCGGCAACGAAAAAATTTATGGGAAAATAATATTTGAAGAGAAGAGTAAAAGAATATTAGGTGCATCATTTTTTGGCGGAAAAGAAGTTGCAGGATTTGGCGATATTATCTCTGCATTAATTAAACTTAAACAGCCGGTGGATTTTCTTGGAGGAATAAACTATAACTATTCTCCTCCTTTGTCCCCCTTTAAAAATTTATTATCCAAACTTGGAAGAAAAGCAGTTAAATAATATACAGCAGCAGGAATTCAAACGTATGCCGCTGCAATTCAGAAAATAATCATTCAGGAAGCATTATGAACGTTACACATAAAAATTTTAACTTAATCGATCACCCCTTAATTAAAAGAGATGTTACAGCTTTAAGAGATATAGAAACTAATCCTGAAAAATTCAGGTCAGCAGTTCAAAGAATATCCAATGTTATGGCTGTACAGATAAGCAAAAATTTTAAATTATCCGAAAGAGAAATAAATACTCCGCTTGAAAGAACCACGGGATATTATCTTTCGCATGAAGTTGTCCTGGTACCGGTTCTGCGTGCGGGCCTGGGAATGGTAAATGGTTTCCTGGAAATTATTCCTGAAGCAAAAGTAGGGCACATAGGTTTACAGAGAAATGAGGAAACACTGGAGCCAGTTGAATATTACTATAAAACCCCCAAAAATATTGAATCTGATATTGTAATACTAATAGACCCTATGCTGGCAACAGGGGGGAGTGCAAGTGAAGCTATAAATTATCTTAAAAAAAGAGGAGCAAAAGAAATTGTTTTTGCCTGTCTTGTAGCTGCACCTGAAGGAGTTGCTAAACTGGAACAAACTCACCCGGAAATAAATATATTTGCGGCTGTGCTTGATAGAGGATTAAATAGTAAGGGCTATATTTTGCCAGGACTTGGTGATGCAGGGGACAGAACATTCGGGACATTATGAACAGTATGATATTATCATCAGGGACATGCTTAAGGATAGTAATTATATTTTTTGTGTTCTTAAAACCCGTTTCAGCACAGGTTTATCCTGATAAAGCCGTTGACAAACTGTTAAAGCAGGGAATCAAAAGTCTGATTAATCAGGATTTTGCATCTGCAAAAAAATATTTCAACAACCTGGAAACAAAACACCCGGAGATACCTGCAGGGAAAATTTATCTTGCAGGTACTTATATTGCTGAGGCTTATGATAAGTCTGAGCCATACAACCTGGATATTATAAATAAAAATCTCGAAGCAGCCATAGCTCAGGCGGAAACATTAGTGGAGATGGATAAATCCAATATCTGGAATATCTATTTTCTTGCACTTGCCAAAGGTTATTATGCATATTATGAAGCCCTCAATGAAAACTGGCTCTCCGCATTTTCTTACGGCTTAAGTTCAGTTTCAGCTTTTGAAGAGTGTCTTAAACTGGATTCGGCTTTCTATGAAGCATTTACTGCTACCGGTACCTATAAATACTGGAAAAGCAGGAAAACAGAATTCCTTAACTGGCTGCCTTTTATTGATGACGAGAAGCAATCCGGAATTGAATACATTCAAGCCGCAGTAGAAAATTCCAACTATAATTATTATCTGGGTATTTACTCACTGCAATGGATTTATATAGATAAAGGTGAACCTGGCAAAGCTGTTAGTATATCTGAAAAAGCATTGGAAGAATTTCCCAATAGCAGGTTCTTCAAATGGGGGTATGCACGGGCATTGGAAGATATAAATCTTGAAAAAGCAGTTTCAGTTTATTATCAGATTCTTAATTCCTACAAAGACAAATCAAATAACTATAACGAAATATTATTAAAACATTTAATTGCACAATGTTATTATAAATTGGGGGAAAGCGAAAAAGCGCTTGTATTATGTAATGATATCCTTTCAATTCAAAATCTTTCCGGGTTTGTAGAAGAAAAACTTGGTAACAGGCTGGAACGTGTAAGAACTCTCAGAAAAGATATTCTTGAAGCTAAATAGACTTAGCTGCCTTAATAAGTTTCCCTTTGTCCAAAATCCTGTACCTGAAGATGCCGGGAAGAGTATTGCTCTATACTTATCATGATCTAATAAACGGGGGAACTTTTAGTTAAAAAAGTAATTAAAAGCAGTATATAAAAGAAGTATAGGTAATTCCGGACTTTAACTATTGATATAAAAACGGTAAATTATAGCTGAAATAATGGGATATTGAAAAACTAAAGTAATGAGCATAACAAATCCACAACATAAAAAGATGCTGGAAGATCTTCTGCAGGAGTGCAGGAATCATCTTCCAAGAGTAGATGAGGCTTTAATTACGAAAGCATTTGAGTTCTGCCTTGAGGCGCATAAAAATGATCTGCGCGCATCGGGAGAACCATACTTTACACATCCATATGAAGTTGCAATAATTGTTGCAAAAGAAATTCCGCTGGATGATGTGACTGTTGTAAGTACATTGCTTCACGATGTTGTTGAGGATACAGAGTTTAATCTTGATATGCTTGCCAAAGAATTCGGGAAAGAAGTTGCCGAGATTGTTGATGGTGTTACGAAGATAAGCGGAATATTTAAAGGGCAGGAGATTACTCAGGCGGAAAACTACCGTAAACTGCTCCTCTCAATGGTAAAGGATGTAAGAGTTATATTAGTAAAGTTTGCCGACCGGCTCCACAATATGCGTACCCTGGAATATGTTAATCCCGAAAAACAAAGAAGAATAGCACAGGAAACACTTGAGATATACGCTCCGTTTGCCAACAGGTTTGGTCTTGGAAGAGTAAAATGGGAGCTTGAGGATCTTTCCTTTAAGGCTTTAAATAAAGAAGCATATGATGAGATAGCCCGGAATATCCAGGGCAAGCGGAAGGAACGGGAAGCATACATAAAAAAATTCAGTGTGCCTATAGTTGATAAACTGAATGAGTATAAATTAAAATATGATATAAGCGGCAGGCCAAAACATCTTTATAGTATTTACAGAAAAATGGTACGCCGTAATAAACCGTTCGAAGAAATATACGATCTGTTTGCTATACGAATAATCCTGGATACAGCAAATAATAATGATTGTTATACTACTCTGGGTATTGTTAACCAGGTATATTTGCCGGTACCCGACCGCTTTAAGGATTACGTATCAATTCCCAAAACTAATAATTATCAGTCAATCCATACCACAGTAATAGGTCCGGAGGGAAGGCTGGTTGAAGTTCAGATACGTACAATAAAAATGCACGAAGTTGCTGAGAAGGGTGTGGCTGCACACTGGCGCTATAAAGAGAATAAAACTGCTTCCGATAAAGACCTTGAAAACTGGGTAAACTGGATAAGGGATATTTTTGAAAATGCATCCAGGGATGAAGCACGTAAAGATTTGCTGGAAAGTTTTAAACTTAATCTTTACCAGGATGAGATATATGTTTTTACTCCTAAAGGAGATCTGCGCCGCCTTCCTGTAAATTCAACCCCGGTTGATTTTGCATTTGAAATTCATAGTAAGGTGGGGATGCACTGTATTGGCGCAAAAGTAAATGGCAAAATAGTACCTCTTGATACTATGCTGCACAGCGGTGACCAGGTGGAGATAATTACTTCTAAAAATCAGCACCCTAATAAAAACTGGGTGAAATTTGTTACTACTCATAAAGCCAAAACTGCTGTCAGGAAATGGATTAATAAGGAAGAAGATGATATAATTAATGCAGGTAAGGAAATATGGGAAAAGAAAATAAAGAAGCTTAAATTGTCTTTTACAACTGCTGATATAGTAAAACTTTCTTTAAATCTTAAATATGAAAGCCCAAGGCATTTTTATAAAGCAGTTGGCGCCGGAAAAATTAATATTGATGATGTATTAGTCGCTTCAAGGGAAAAGGAAAAGAAAGAGAGAAGTCCTGTTCTTGAATTTGATAACTTTGCCAATATTGCCCGGGATGATATTGGCGGAATTCTGGTAGATGGAAAAAATTCAGGTATTATGTACTCGTATGCTAAATGCTGCAATCCCATTCCAGGCGATCCTGTAATTGGATACATAACTATTGGAGAAGGAATTAAGATTCACAGGAAAACATGCAACAATCTTATTAAAATTTCCGAAAAGGATCCAAGTAAATTAATCCCTGTTCAATGGCCGCAAACCGAAGGCAATCTTTTTGTTGCAGGTTTAACAGTTATGGGAGGCGATTCACCCGGTATACTTAATGAGCTTTCACATGCCATTGTTGCTTATCAGAATACAAATATTAAGTCTATTAACATTAATAGTAATGACTCAACTTTTGAGGGAAGTATAACTCTTTATGTTCATAATCTTGAGCATCTTTCAAGAATAATTGAAAGACTGAAAAAATTGAAGGGGGTTTATTCCGTGGAAAGATTTGAGAGTAATTAATGAATGAAGAAAACCTTACCAGGATTTTATCAATTGATTTCGGCTTAAAACGAATCGGACTGGCGCTAAGTGACCCGCTATTAATATTTGCATCCCCTTACAAAACAATTCTTAATGATAACAAGTTATGGAAAAATTTATCTCAGATTATTAAAGAGCAAAACATTGTTAAAATAATTCTTGGGCACCCGCTTAAGGAAAGCGGGGAGGTTAATTATTTTCATAAGCAGTGGGAAGAATTTAAAAATAAACTCGAAAAAGATTATAAACTTGAAGTAATACTGTGGAGCGAAACATATACTTCATCAATGGCATGGGAGCAGGTTTTACAGAGTGTTACAAAGAAAAAGAAAAGGCGTGATAAGGGGTTAATTGATATGAATTCTGCCGCAATTATGCTCCGTGAATATCTCGATAAGGAAAAAAGCTGAAATTAAAGGATTAGGACAGCTTTGACTTTCGGTTTTTATAAAACTATTTTCGGATAACAAAAATAACATAAGTGGGAGCAAGCCAATGACTCGTGATGCACTCGGAATGATAGAGACTAAAGGGTTAGTCTGTGCAATAGAAGCAGCCGATGCAATGGTAAAAACCGCAAAAGTTGAGCTTTTAGGTAAGGAAACAATAGGCGGCGGATATGTAACCGTAATGGTGCGGGGGGATGTAGGAGCAGTAAAAGCTGCTACTGATGCCGGTGCTGCTGCCGCAAAGAGAATTGGTGAATTGGTTGCTGTTCATGTTATCTCCCGTCCTCATGCAGAGGTTGAAGCTATTCTTCCTAAAAGAAAGTGATTTATGGGTAAAGCGATTGGTCTTATTGAGACAAGAGGACTTGTCTGTGCAATAGAGGCAGCAGATGTAATGTTAAAAGCTGCCAATGTTACTTTTGCAGGGAAAGAAAAGACTGATTCTGCAATGATAACTATAAAAATAACCGGTGATGTGGAAGATGTAAAAACTGCAATTGATGCCGGAGCTGCTGCTGCCAAAAGAGTAGGAGAATTAGTTTCTGCTATAGTGATACCGGAGCCTGATGATCAGCTTTATTTTATACTTCCTGACATTCCACGAAATACCACAAAAGATATTCCTTTCAAACCTGAAGAAAATATTGAGAAGTTAAAAAAGCTGATAAGGGAAGAGTCACATCTGACGGAAGCTGATAACAACAATTCAACCGAAAATATTTTTGATAAAATTTCGAAAATTAAAGCTGAAGTTGATAAAAACAGTACGGAAAAAATTTCTTCAGAGGATATATCAGGTGCTGTAATAAAATCAACCGGGTCAACAACTCCTAACGAAGAAAAGAAAGGGAATACACCCCCGTTTTCAAACAATAATGATACTATTTCCCGGTTAAGAAAAGAAGCGCTTGGGTTAAAAGCGGAGAAAAATAAATATATTGGAAGTAAATCACCTAAACCGGATACTAAGACTGCCGGTGAAGAAATTGAACCTTCCTCATTATCTGAAGACTACCTGGTATCTCTTAATGTACATCTGTTAAGGAAGCTTGCAAGGAGTACTAAAAATTTCCCTATCCGTGGGAGAGAAATATCAAAAGCAAACCGGCAGGAACTTCTCGATCTTTTTAAAAAGCTGCATTAATAAACACTCCCTTCTGATACAAAAAAAATAATGCCCGTTTAATTTGGATGAAATAAACCTTAATCAATTCTATGTGTCTAATCTGTATAATTCAATAATTATAACTATAAACGTATTCTATTTAGCGGCAGATTTAAGAATTCAGGAGTTATTATCCAATAAACCTGTAATAAATAATACATTTATATATATGCAGAAGAGTTTTTTGTTGGTAATTTCTTTTATATTTGCAACATGAGGAAAAATCTGCATATCATTATTATAACTTTTGTTTTTTCATTTGTTCTCTGGTTCTCAATTTCGTTGTCAAATGATTATTATACAAACTTTGATGTACCGGTAAAACTTGTTGATTTTCCGTCAGGATATACAACCGGTACGGAAATTCCGAAATCTGTTTCCGTTAAACTAAAAGGCCGGGGCTGGAAATTATTAACAATTAATCTGGCTTCTGAATCAGAATACCTGGTTTCAGTAGGAAAGGATAGCGGCAGAAGGTATGTTAATCTTTATAATTTTCTTATTGAAAATCAATGGCTCTCTTCTGATATCGAGGTAATTGAAATTTCCCCGGATACACTTTCTTTTTATGTTGAAAAAATTGATAGTAAAAAAGTGGCAATAACTCCTGATTTAAGTTTAAGTTTTAAGCCCGGTTTTGGTATGGCCGAAAGGGTAAAAATATTTCCCGATTCAACAATAGTACATGGTCCCGCATCAGTGGTTAAAACTATTTATTCGGTACCTACTGAAAATCTTGAACTAGGTAATCTTGATAAAAAAACAACCGAAACGGTGAATCTGAAGAATCAGCAGGGAATGAACTACCAAAACGGTTATGTAACAGTTGCAATAAATGTTCAAAAAATAGTAGATAAAGATATTGATAATATTAATGTTGAGGTGATGGACGTTCCTCCGGATAGAGACGTTGTACTTTTACCCAATAAAATTACCGTCGGTATAAGGGGAGGAATTGATATTTTGGGCAAAGTAGGCCCGGAACAGATCAGAGCCTTTACACATTACAGGGATATAGTTATAGACACACTTGGAAGTATAAAGCCCAGAATTGAACTGCCTGAGAATACATCCCTGCTTTATACCAAACCGGAAAGAATGCGATATATTATTAAAAAATTTAATTAGTTTTCCTGCCTTTATGGGCTTAAAATTATTCAATTACATCCGATGATAAATTAAGGGGCTTTATATGAGAATATTGTCTTTTTGTAGAGATAAAGGCAAAAAATTCGCCCTTACGTTATTTTGATAATTTATGTATTTTAGAGCACAGCATACCAGGCTACAAAATATTTTTTAATTCTGGATTTAATTTTATTCCCCCTTTTTTTAAGAATAAAGAAACATTTCCCAAATTAGAAGATATAACAGGCATAGATGGTGTGATTTAAAATACATTTATAACTACTCTACCTCATAGATGATGAGAATTTGATGAATAATTTATTTGATACAAGGAGTGAACAATGGGTTATAAAAAAGTAAAAAATGCTGCAATTTTAGGAATAATAATTTTACTTTTTTCTGGATTTTTCCCGGGGAAAGAGGATTTATATTTTGAAATAACCAAAAATATAGATCTGTTTAGTAAAGTCTATAAAGAAATATCATTTAACTATGTTGATGATGTAAACCCGGAACAGTTTATGCGTGCCGGTATTGTGGGTATGCTTAACTCCCTGGATCCTTATACTGTTTTTATTGATGAGAATAAAAAAGATGAAATTGAATTAATTACCAATGGTAAGTATGGCGGAATAGGAATTACAATTGGGGTAAGAGGTAATAGAATTACAGTGGTTGAAGTTCTTGAAGGTTATTCTGCCCAAAGACAAGGGTTAAGAGTTGGGGATGTTATAATAGAAGCCGGGGGAGTTATTCTTTCACCTGATAATATGGATAATATGTCAACCCTGGTTAAAGGAGAGCCCGGCACTGCTGTGGAAATGAGAGTTTTAAGAAATGAAGAAAAGGACACGGTTAAATTTAATCTTGTAAGGGAAGAAATAAGTATAAAAAATGTTACCTATTATGGCTTTTATCCCGAAAACAGCGGAAACGCTTATATTAAACTTTCCAATTTCAGCCGTTCTGCTGGTGATGAGGTAAAACGAGCTTTAAAAGAACTGAAATCCAGGAGAGAGATTTCCTCAATCGTTCTTGATCTTAGGGGCAATCCGGGTGGACTACTTGATGTGGCGGTTGATATCGCAGATAAATTTCTTTCAAAGGACATGCTTATTGTTACAACTAAAGGAAGAACTGATGCAAGTGAAAGGAAATATTATTCTGTACAGGAACCTATGCTGGGAACATCCCAGTTAGTTGTTTTGGTTAATGAAGGAACCGCCTCTGCTTCTGAAATTGTTGCAGGTGCAATACAGGATCATGACAGGGGAATTATACTTGGCAGCAAATCATTTGGAAAAGGTCTGGTACAGACAATTACACCTCTTAATTTTAATACATCATTAAAAATTACAACTGCTAAATATTATACGCCCAGCGGAAGATGTATACAGAAAATTGATTATTCAAAAAAGAATAATGTTATTGCTGATGTTGATTCAATTATTGCTGCTTCTTTTTTAACCGATAATAAAAGAACCGTGTACAGCGCCGGCGGAATATCTCCAGATACCACTGTTGTTTTTGAGGTGCAGGGAGAACTTACAAAAGAACTTCTTGCAAAAGGATTATTCTTCAGATTTTCTGATTCATATTATTATAAAAATATAGAGGCTGATTACAGTTCTACTAATAGTGAAAAGCTTTTTAATGAATTTGTAAAATACATTGATACCCAGGATTTCCATTACAAATCCGAGGCAGAAAAACAGATAGAGAAACTTCTGGAAGATGTAAAGGCTAAAAAACTTGAGCAGGATTTAACAGCCGAACTGTTAAGAATAAAAGCCCAGTTAGAAAAGCTTGATAAGAGTGAAATGAAAGTTTATAAAGATGAAATTATCAGGGAAATAAGAGGAGAACTTGCACTCCGTTATTTGGGCTCAGAAGGCAAAATAAAAGAGCTTCTGAAATACGATCTGCAGTTTCAGGCTGCCATAAAATTATTAAATAACGAAAAATCATATCTAAGTTTGTTGAATTCTAATTGAATGATATAGCTTTATTGGTTCTGTTTCTTTTCAGCGGATACATTACCGGAATATTTATTGGAATGCTTGGCATAGGCGGGGGAATAGCTTTTGTCCCCCTGCTTTATCTACTTCTGCCATTTACTGATATTGATCCCTCTCAGATATCCTATATAGTTATTGCAACCTCACTTTTTGCCGGAGTTTTTGGAACATTAAGTTCTGCCGGAAAACATTTATATTCACGGAATATTGAAGTAAGAAAAGCAGTTTTGCTTGGCATGGGAAGTATATTTTCTGCGTCTGTTTCCCCTTTCCTGGCTGTTAATATTGCGCAGCCGGTTTTACAAGCTGTGTTTGGCTCAATCTTTTTATTGGTTACAATTAAAATGTTTATGGATAACAGGGGTATGAACTACGGCTCATTAAAGGATCCTCTTAATGATTTTTATCTTTTCCTGTTCGGTCTTATTATAGGAGCAATAACAGGACTGGCAGGTATAGCCGGGGGAATATTGTTTGTCCCAATCCTGGTCTATCTTTTCCTGGTAGATTTTAAAAAAGCAATAGGTACCTCAGCATTGGTAACTGTTTTTACTACTGTTACTTCTTCTATATCTTATGCATTAATTTCACCCAAAGGGTTTGTAGTTCCTAACCAGATTGGGTATATTTATTTGATTTCAGGAATTCCTCTTGGGCTGGGGTCTGCGCTGGGGGCCATAAGCGGCGTTAAATTTGTCTTGAATTCAGCAGCCGGAACAGTTAAAAAAGTCTTTTTAGTTTTGCTGCTTTTAGTATCGCTTAAAATTGTCTTTAACCTATGAGTCCTAAAATCCTGCTTAGAAAAAATCTTATATATAAAAAGTGTCTTCAGATTTTACCTTTAAGTTTCATTCATCTATTTTATGCTTAGTTAAAAGCAGTATTTATGGCAATTAATTGCAGGAAATGTAAATACTTTATAATCACCTGGGACAGCAAACGTCCGTATGGCTGTATAGCTTTTGGAATGAAAACCCGGCAGATGCCCTCCATTGAAGTATATAAATCATCCGGCAGAGAATGTCTGAAGTTTGAAGCTAAGCCCCCTGCGAAGAAGAAGAATTAGTGAATTCACGAATTGACGAATTACCGAATTGACGAATTCACGAATTCACGAATTGACGAATTACCGAATTCACGAATCAACGAATTCCCGAATTTGACGAATTCCCGAATTCTTAAATCTACAAATCTTCTTTGAACTGGATGTTTTAATTTTTTCCCCTTGCTTCGCAAGGAAAGAGGGACATCGCCAGGCTGTAAAGGCAGCTAACAGGCAACATGCTAACACTTCTAACTCTCACTTTATTTATGTGGAAATTCCTAACGGAGCCGGCTTGTCGCGGCGAAGTTCCTAACGAAACAGGGGCAATCCATGAATTCGCACATTCCCAAATTCGCAAATTCGCAAATCCGTGAATCCGTGAATTCGCAAATCCGTGAATTCGTAAATTCGCAAATTCATGAATTCGCAAATCCGTGAATTCGCAAATCCGTGAATTCGGTAATTCGCCAATTACTTAAGCTTCAATTATTAACATCCGCAATTTATTGTTGGATTTTTGTAAGGTCAATCCTTTGTTTTCTTCCTTTCTTTTTATAATTTTGGCGTCTGAAATTGCATACGATGCAGGACGACTATTAAGTGGTTGTCCATTGACCGAAGTTTTACTCAAACAATAAAATATCTTTTTAATTCATTCAAACGATAGAGTTTGTAACTCCCTTGTATATATCGTTTTGGGGGTATAATTTTATCTATTGTCCCGGTACAGCGGGATAACTCAAAAGGTTAATGATGAAAAAATCAGTATTGGACTATATTCTCCGGATCCGCCTGCCCATCACTATCTTTGTAGTTATCGCTTCATTTACTTTAACATATTTTGCTTCACGCGCTGAACGTGATGGTGTAGGGTATGCTCCAACACAACCGATTGCTTTTTCTCATAAGCTGCATGCCGGCGATATGAAAATTGACTGTCAGTATTGCCATACGGGAGTTGAAAAAGGAAGGCATGCTACAATTCCGGATGTTGAAACCTGTATGAACTGCCATCGTGTTGCAAGAAAAGACCGTCCTGAAATTGTAAAACTAACCGGATATTACGAAGAAGGTAAAGCATTGCCATGGGCAAGAATTCACAGGGTTCCTGAATTTGCTTATTTCGATCATAGCTTTCATGTGAACAAAGGAATTGACTGCGCCCATTGCCATGCTATAACTAACGGGCAGCTCTTCATAATCGACGATACGGCTGATCATCTCCAGCTTGCTCTCCTGGTCGAAGCGCAGGGCTTCCAGCAGCAGTTCGGCCGTTTCCAGCACATTCTCCGGGCCGATGAAGGCGCGCAGCACATCGGTGAAGATGTCGTGCTCTTCTTGCATTTTGGGCAGATAAACGATGTCGTCAAAGAGCAGCTCTTCGGAGCGCTTGGGGGAAATGCGGGCGATGCCCTCGTCAGGGCGGTGGATGATGACGCGGCGCAGCGGCCCGATTTCGGAGGAAACGGTTACTTTGTTGGCCATATTCGTTAAGGCTTTGGTTAGAATCTCACCACTTTTTCGATTTCGTAGATGGAGTTTATCTTTCCTGCAAAGATGCAATAAAATGGTGGATTTTCATTGAG
>JAWOJF010000395.1:0-3456 GCA_046481785.1 Ignavibacteriaceae bacterium
ACATTATCATTTCTTTTGTTGGTGAACTGATCTTTATACTTTAACAGTATCTCTCCATCTTTTCTGTTTTTTATCATAACTTCCTTTAATATTTATTTCCCAAAACCTCCCCGTTAAATAATTTAAATTTAATCCGTTTAAAGTTTTTTTAAATCCGTTTTTCGTTTGTAGTCAGGTAAAAGTGGTTATTATATTAGTACTACAAAATTTGAATAAAGATTGATATAGCCGGTAAAAATGAATTGGCAGAATAAATTAAATAAGGAATAATGTCAAGATATTTTTTTGGTGTTGTATTTCCGGCTATAAACTTCCATCTGACCATTTATAAGAAATAATTTAAATAACAAAAGTAAGGTGAATACTATGTTTACATTACCGTCAATAGCTTTATTTATTCATATAGTTGGCGCTATAACTTTATATACTGCAATAGGAATAGAATGGGTATTTATTATGAATATAAAAAAAGCCAGCCATATAAGTACAGTAAAACAATGGTTCGGAATAATGTCAAAGATGGGAAAGCTCCATGGGCCCTCCTGGCTGGCTATATTATCATCAGGAATATATTTGTCTGCTGCTGTATGGGGCTTCCATGCATGGATATCTGTTACACTTATAACAATAGGTATAATTATGTTCTTTGGTGCATTTGTATCGGGAAGAATCTTAAGAAATATTGGACAATCTGTTGCTGCTGCCGACGCACTGACCGGGGAAATAAGGGAGAGACTAAATAACCCGGTTTTTGTATTATCGGCATCTATAAGAACAGCTCTTGCCGCTCAAATAATACTTTTAATGACAATAAAACCGGATCTAACGGGCTCTCTTGCCACATTAGTATTAGCATTTATCACCGGGTACTCTGCTTATGCAATGAAAAACAGACAGACTGTTCCGGCAAACCAGATAAAACAAGAAATAACTGAGTAAGGAAGGAGTATGCTGTTATCTGTTTATCTCTCGTTAACATTACCAAGTACTGCTTTTATATCAATAACGGGAGTTCCGTCAATGGCCTCTATTGCCGCTATTTTTATTTTATTTTCATATACTTCTAAAACATACACTCTGTGCAGCCCAACAGGATTTGGCCTGTTGGGTGAACGGGTTGCGAATACACCTTTAACCGGATTTGCCGGATTACCCCGGGGGTGAGTTTTCAAAACATCACGTATACTTAGATGAAGCCATGTTAATATCAGTACCTCATCCCCTGCCATAATGCCGTCAATTCCTTCTGCATATTCAGGAAATAATTCAATCCATGCTTCAGGAGCCCCTTCATCTGCCTGTTTTACAGCATCTTCACGTTTTTTTACAGGAGAATGAATATACCCGATTGAGTTTATTGAAAAAGATTTTTTTTCCATTTTATTATATAATCCTTAATATTCCAGCGATTATTTTTTCCATAAATATCCTTTTTATATTTCATTAAAATAATTCACACTCACATATCTCAAGACTCATATCTCAAGACTCACGTTGCAATACACACATCAAGGGGCCAGTTTGAGAGTAGTAAGCAGTATTTCCTTCCCTTTTCCTCTTAACTTAAAAGAGCCTAAAGACCTGGCCACATAATTCCTTGTTAAATTAAGCGCAGATAAAATATCTTCTGATGCTATTATTTCAACATCAAACTCCTTGCATTTATTAAGAATCCTTGAGGTTGTATTAAGGACATCTCCCGAATAAGTAATATCCCTCTTAATAATTCCTACTTCGCCTACAATTACTTTCCCCCAATGTATACCAGCTTTGAAGGAAGGAACCAAACCATAATATTTCAGATATTTATCTTTTTTCTTTTCTATCTGCTTTTTCATATCAAAAAAACAATTAATGCATTGATTATCCTCTATCCCGTCTTCATATTTCCAGGCAACAACTACTTCATCTCCCACATATTGGTATATTTCCCCCCTGTTATCAATAATTGGATTTGTAACATCTGCAAAAAAATCTTTCAGAAGTTCATGGTATTTTTCATTACCAAGCTTTTCCGCAATTGCAGTGGAAGAATTAATATCAAGGGACATAAATATCCTGTATTCCTCTTTCGGGGTGTTGTATTTACCCTTAAGAATATTCCAGAAAACTCCATGGCCAAACTTGTTATTCATCTGCAGGAATAACTGTGTTAGTCCAACAACTACTGACCAGATCATTGTATTTTTTATTCTTGAAGTATCAAATAAAAAATTATTTAAAGATGCCCGGGTCACGGGATCGAAAAGAGATTTTCCTGTCTTAAGGGGGACAAATATCAGCCCCAGTATTAGAATAATAAACCCGATGATAAGTATAAATGAGACGGCTACTGCAGCAATAGTGTAGCCGTAAGGTTTATCCTGGAACTTAACATTAATATAAAATACCATAAAGCTTCCACCCAGGAGCGCGCCTATTAAGGCAGATACCAGGTTCATTGCGAGTGCAAAATCAAAAGAATACTCGGTTGAAGGCCCAAGCGAATACTGTGTTGTTAGAGCAAGATAGTCATAGATGGTAATAAATATTCCAACAAGCATCCATGTACCGGTAAGTATGCCTAACTGCTTTATTTTGATCTGTGTTCTTCTTTTTAAAACCATTGCATCTCCTTTACCGACAGATAAAGCCTCATATTTTTTAGAAACTTCTGTCATCCGCAGAGGGTCCATATATAGAAGGAACTGGTATATTGTTAAGGCGCATATATACTGTTAATTGTCCGCGATGGTGCACCATATGATTGATAGTAGACCCAATACTATCTCCTTTAGGAGAGGTGTAAAGTACTTGATCCTTGTTTTTAAGATAAAAATTTTGAGAGAGCTCTTCTTCTGCGGTGTTTTGCAAAGACTTCTTTGCACCTTTAACGTTTTCATCGAAATAATTTGCAAGTTCAGCAGAACTTTTTGGCTGAAAAGGCTTGTATGCAGCCAGATCAATAACAGATAATTCTATCATGTATGTAATCCACCTGGGCATGTCTGCAACAAGTATGGCAAGGTAGCCAAGCTCCATTGATTTTTCATGCGGTTTCCATCCAAATAAATCAACAGGTATTCTTTCAAGGCACTTACGCGTAGCAGCGGTCTCAGCATCCAGTTCTTTTATCAACTCTTCAGTCAGTTTAATCATGGTATTCTCCTGTAATTTTTTATTTGTGAAATGTAAAAAGGAATTTATAAAAGTAATATTTAAACCTTATTTAACAAAATTACTCAGTTTAATTTCCGTATTATTCATTATCCAATTGATATCTGTCCAAAATAATAATTTGTTTCGTTCCTACGGAACTTGCAAATATTGAGATTACCTATATCTATAAACATAACGTCCCTGACGGGACTTAAAACAGCAATATATATTATACCTTAACATATAGTTACCTGTTTATGGTATAAGTCCTTGTATTCCTGCAATTATTACAATCCCGTAGGGATTAAACGTTTATAG
>JAWOJF010000404.1:0-2950 GCA_046481785.1 Ignavibacteriaceae bacterium
TAAAATTACCCCAGCGCGCAGCAAAAGCTAGAACTAATATTTAAAACATATCATTTCGGAAAAATATCCAGGTAGTTTTTTGATCCGATATTTGAAACTAAAGTAAATATTTTTAAGGGGATAACAGATGAAAATATTCTTTTTGTTTTTTCTTTTCAGCATATCTATAAGTTTTTCACAGAGTCTTTAAATAAGCGGCACTATCCGTGATGCTTCAAGCGGAGAATCGTTACCGCTTGCCAATATTTCATTAACTGACAACTCAAGGGGAGCAAGTACAGATATGAATGGCAGGTATGAACTGACTCTGCCGCCGGGAAATTATGAGATGCTTATAAGTTATATCGGATATAAAACAGAAAGAATTTCTGTTGAAGTAAATGATAAAGATATTAACCTTGATTTAAGACTAACCTCCACCGGTGTACTTTTACAGGAAGTATCCGTTTATTCTGCCAGGGAAAACGAAAGCCAAAGCATCAGCAGTTTATCACTGCAAAGTAAGGAGATGGAGGAAATGTCAAGTGTCTTTCCCGATGTTTTCCGCTCTATACAAGCGCTCCCCGGCATAGCAGCTAATAATGAATTCAGCGGTAAGTTTAACGTACGCGGCGGTAACAATGATGAAAATTTAGTACTGGTAAACGGTACACAGGTTTATGAACCCTTCCATATTAAATATGCAGAGAATGTTAGTCTTGGTATTTTTAATATGGACCTGATGAAGAAAGTAAATCTGATGACCGGAGGGTTTAGTGCCCAGTATGGCGACCGGTTAAGTTCTGTTTTAAATATTGAGTACAGGGAAGGAAACAGGTTAAATCATACAGGTTCGGCAACACTTAGTTTAGTGAATGTTGATGCTTATTTTGAAGGACCAATAACTTCAAAGGCATCTTATATTATCGGGCTTAGAAAAAGTTATCTTGAATATGTAATGGAGATTGTTGATGTTGATGATGAAACCGGGACACCATCTTTTTATGATATACAGGGAGTAATCTCATATAGCCTTTCTGATATAGACAAGCTACAGTTCAAATTTATACATGCAGGTGATGATTATGCAGGAGGTCCTTATATTGACAATATTTCCAGGGACCGGGGGCTGTGGCTCAGTAATACTCAGTTTTCACCCGGATGGGAAAATATAAATAATTTTGATGAGGAAAAGGCTGAGTATTTCAGCAATATGTATGAACTGCAAAGTACTGTTTTTCTCTCCGGCAGTGCCTTTCTTAATTCATCTTTATCTTATTATCATCAGTTAGACAGCGAAAATGATTATGAAAATAATACATATAATTTGCAGACAAATGATAACCGTTTTTTTTACCGCAATAACTTCCAGTATTTTTATGATTATGATTTAACAATAAAAACGATTGAAGCTAAAACTTCTCTTGACCTGAAAATCAATCCCTTTTATGATATTAAAACAGGCCTAAGCTATATCAATATTGATTTTAACGAAAATTTAATTGAAAATGAGTGGGGAAGTGAAACTCATAATTTAAACCAGTTCCGCGATACTATTACTTTTATAGATGAAGAAGATCCACCGCAAAACACTAAGGCCAAATCTTTTAAGTTTGCTGGTTTTGCAGAAAATGTTTTCCAGTTAAGTGATAATTTTATTGTTAACGCCGGTGTAAGAACAGATTATTATAACTTCAACAAAGAATGGACTGTTAGTCCAAGACTGAGCGCCTCATACAGATTTGAAAATGGAATAAATCTGAGGGCAGCCTGGGGGCATTACTATCAATCTCCTATTTACAGGCAGATGGCATATTCTACTGCTTCGGATACTAATACCCAATCACAAAAGGCTGAGCATTATATACTGGGAGTTGAGAAAAAATTTATTCTAAACGGCAGTACCAGCAACACTTTTACTATTAAACTTGAAGGATATTACAAAAATTACAGTGACCTTATTTCTTCCGAAAGAACAAATGATGGTAATATCCGTTACTCAAGAAAAAATGATTCTAAAGGGTATGCTGCAGGCGTTGATGTTTATGCTGCATTAAAGCTTAATAGTTATTACGGCTGGATCAGCTACGGTTTATTAGTTGCCCGGGAAGATTTATTATCAGATACAGCAGGCGAATTTCCAAGATACACTGATCAGCGTCATACACTATCTCTAATAAATGATTTTGATCTGGGTAAACAATGGAACTTAAATTTACGGTTTACGTACGGCAGTGGTTTCGCATATACTCCTTCAACAGCAGTATTAAACACTCAGCTTAACAGGTATGAGTGGGTGAAGGGAGAAATGAACTCTGAGCATCTGCCTGCTTATGTAAGGACAGATATTCGTATAAGCAAAGGATTTTCCTTCTTTGGGTTGCCTGCAAAAGCATTCCTTGATGTCAGCAATCTTTTAAATTCTGATAATATATATGCGTACAGGTATACCTTTACTGATGACGGCTATCCAATGAGAAAAACAATAAATCTATGGCCGATTGTTCCTTCTATTGGTTTAACTGTTAATTTTTAAAAGCTGTGTTTAATAATTATCACAGCCTCTAAAGCGCAGGGATAATAATTAAAAACCCTGTCAGCTCTTCTTTGATTTAATTTTTGCAGGGAATGCATCTGAAAAAATAGCTGCAGATTCTGAAAGGGTATTAAGGTGAGAAACTATAGATACTTCAGTATGCCATTTACCTAATTCAGTTTCATAATAGGCTACATATTCTTCAAATTCTTCATCAGATAATTCTTCATAGGATTTGAATATCATCATGGTTAAATAACTATCCATCTCTGCTTCAGTTTCCTGTAAGATAATATCTATCAGCTTTTTTGCCTGGACTATATCCTGTCCGGAAAGAGCGCTGCTTACAGTGACTGCTATTTCTATTGAGGATTTTACTGCATAATAAGTAAACTCTGATAACCTTGCGGCTGTTTTAATTCTATCAACCTGTTC
>JAWOJF010000024.1:0-7361 GCA_046481785.1 Ignavibacteriaceae bacterium
CCTCTCTTGTGAGGACTCAATAAGCCTGATATGCATACCGGGATATAAGCCCTCGGCAACAAGCTGGGCATATATTGCAGAGGGCTCATCCTCAATGTGAACGATACGGACAATCTCACCAATTCTTACTGAAGATAAAGACATTCCTTTCAGAGCAGGCAATTCGCCCGAAGCTGTTGGAATAGGATCACCATGAGGATCGAACAGCGGGTTGCCCATCCGGGCTGCCAGAGCATCTGCCTGAGCCGAAGTAAAATGATGTTCTCTTTCCTCGGCTTCACGGTGCCATAAAGTTTCTTCTATTCCTGTTTGATCGGCAAGATACTTTTCCAGAAGCCTGTGGATACGTATAATCCGCAGCGCATATGATCTGCCCTCTTTTGTAAGAATCAGTCCGTTGTCATCAGAAACAAGCAGGCCCATTAACTCCAGTCTTGAAAGTATTTTTGCGGCTTTATCACCTGAAATTCCAATACTTCCGGCAATACTGTGTATTGTACAATTGATATTTTTATATTCACAATCGTAAAGATGCTTTAGGGCATCTTCAATTAGCACACGTTGATTATTTTTTTGCAATTTTTTTCTTCTTGCAAGTATTCCCTTTTCTGGCAGAAAGAACAACCCTGCCAGTCCGAGAACAACACCTGCAATAATCAGCGCCTGAATAGGATCAGCCATAATTCACCTTATCTTTTTATCTCCACAAAAATATTTGCAGCAAGAGTGTTGCTGATATTTATCTGTTTTTTACCAATTACAACCAGCATCGATCTGTCAAAATCAAGAACCTCTTTAACAAATATTTCCTTTTTAAGCTCAACACCTATTTTTGAGATATAGCTTAAGAAGCTATTATCAAAATCGTTAACTCTTATTACTCTACCTGTTTGTTCAGGCCTTAACATTGTTAAAGGAACAGTCTTTTTTTGTTTTGGTATTGAACCATCTTTCCCGGGAATGGGGTCACCATGCGGATCAAACTCCGGGAAATCGAGCATCTCTTCCATTTTATTTATCAGTTCATCAGAAGAAGAATGCTCCAGATTATGAGCCTCATCGTGAACCTTGTCCCACGGAAGTCCTACTACCTGGTGAAGAAACACTTCCCAAATTCTGTGTCTTCTTACCATATTTTTGGCATACTCTTCACCATCCGAAGTAAGTTTTATTCCTTTATATTTTTCATAGTCTATATAACCATCCTTAGAAAGCTTTTTTAGCATATCTGTTACAGCCGCATTAGACACCTGAAGCTTATCAGCAATAGAATTAGCCTTTATTTCGCCGCTGTTATCCTGGTATTTATATATCACACTTAGGTAATCTTCTTTTGAAATATTCTGCATTTTTGGAATTTAAGTTTATTTGCAAGACAAATTTAAGCATACTTAAATATTTTGTCAAGTGCATTTAAATATAAGTAAGTTTATATTTACAATTAAAAAAAACATTCACTTTTGATATACACTTCACATTATGACTTTTAAGCGGGCTTCAGAACATTATGGTTATAAATTACTTGTTATCGGCACACCAATAATAATTCAACATCTGATGCAGTACATTCAACTGCAGGTTGATATGGCATTGCTTGGGCATTATAATCCGGTTTTATTATCGGCAGTTGGTAATGTACTTTTTCCTTACAACGTACTCGTATCATTTATTATGGCAACAAGTCTGGGTGCTACAATACTTATTGCCCATTGTTACGGCTCAAACGAATTAATACTGGCAAAAAGATATTCAGAGGTATCATTTTTTTATAATATGATTATTTCTGTTCTATTTTTTGCAGGACTTTATTTGTTTACCCCCGCAATTCTTAGTCAGTTAGGGACACCGGGAGAAATAGAATCTTATACAGCCGATTATATGCGCATCCTCTCCTTTTCATTTTTATTACTTGGAGTAGAATTTTCAATTACTTCAACTCTTCAGGGTATGGGTATTACAAGACATATTATGTATGCTGGTATTATCCGGACAGTTATAAATGTTTTCTTTGACTGGGTTCTGATTTACGGATATTTAGGATTTCCGGAAATGGGAATTAAAGGTGCAGCGCTGGCAACAACAATGTCAAACTATGCAGCAGCACTTTATTTTATTGGGGTTATTATTTTTAGTAGAAGGTTAAGATTTAATCCTTCACTAAGCGGAATATTTAATCCGGAGTGGCGACTGCAAAAAGAGAATATGCGTGTCGGTCTTCCATCCGGTATGGAATCAATATTATGGACCTTCGGTCAAATTGCAATTATAAGGATGGTCAATGAGATAGATACTTATTCTTCCGGGTTATATGTTTTAGTAGGCAGGATACAGGCATTTACATTTTTTATTTATATAGGCATTGCCCGTGCAACAATGATATTAGTCGGACAAAAATTAGGTGCAGATAAACCGAAGGAAGCAACTAAGATTGCATTCTTAAGCCTTCGGTATTCTTTAATACTATGTGTTATTATTTCTACATTGTTTGTTACAATTCCGGAAGAAATACTTTCAATATTTACCGGTGATGAAGTACTGATTAACAGGGTATCACATCTTATGTATATTATTGCAATAATAATATTTCCCGTAGCAGTAAACGTGATAATGGGAAATGCCATCCGGGGGATGAAAGATACAAAATGGATGTTTTATACACAGGCGGCAGGTACTTTTTTTATTGTATGTATGAGTGCCTTAATGATTTTTGTATTCCATCTTAATTTGTTAGGGATATTTCTTTCTATACTTTTTGATGAAACCTTTAGAGCATCCCTTAATTTTACCCGTTTTTATAAAGGCAGGGAATTTATTTTAAGAATATTAAAGCCATGGAAGCTATTGGGTAAAGGGGTATAAGGCTATATGTAGCACAGGCTTTAGCCTGTGTGTATTATAGGATCAGAATAATTCTTCCCGGGTTAATTTTTATGGTCATATATTTTATCCCTGGTTCGCCACAATTAAGTGATTTAATTTTTATATCTTTGTTAAGAATACAAACCTCCGGCGTTGTATTTTTGACCTAAAAAAACAGATATGAAAAGAATAATATTTTTACCAGTAATAATGTTTGTTTTCCTTTGCTGTGAAAACAAATCAGATGTAAAAGGTGCAAATAATATGGCAGTTGAACATTCAAATAACCCTTATTACTCGCGTACAGATACAACCAGGCTGAATGTAACTGATTCCGAATGGAAGAAGGTATTGCCTGAAGATGTTTACCAGGTTGCACGCAAAAAGTCAACTGAAAGAGCATACACCGGTAAATACTGGGAAGATACAGGTATCGGTACATATTATTGTGCCGCATGCGGTAATGCTCTTTTCCGGTCAGACTCATGGTTTGCAAGCGGCTGCGGCTGGCCAAGTTTTTTTGAACCTATGAGAGATAAAAGTGTTTATTATGAAGAAGATTATGCTTACGGCATGCAAAGAACAGAGGTATTATGCGGCCGCTGCGATGCCCATCTCGGCCATGTATTTGATGATGGTCCGCCTCCTACCGGGAAAAGATTCTGCATGAATTCTATAGTGCTTGATTTTGAACCGGATAAAAGCAGTGTTAAGAAGTAACAAAGCATCAATAAAAAAAATCATATTTATTTTAGATATAATTCAGTGAAACTCTGTGGCCTTTGTGTAACAAGGAATTTCACAGAGTTCATTATAGAAAATACCAAACATCCCATACTCCATTCCGGTCATTTTCTTGTATTAACCCCATCAAATATGTATTTTTAGCCTCAATTTTAAGACATTACGTTTAAATTTTGCAAATAATTTGAAAGTAGAAATACCCTTATGAGGTTAAGTAAATCCTTTGTTCCCACACTAAAAGAAGTACCGGCTGATGCAGTTGTTGTAAGCCATATCCTTATGCTAAGAGCAGGAATGATAAGAATGTTATCTGCAGGAATCTATTCTTTTCTTCCGCTTGGTTATAAAGTTGTTAAAAAAGTAACAGAAATTATCAGGGAAGAAATGGATGCAATAGGCGGACAGGAATTTCACCTGCCGGCTTTGAATCCCAGGGAAGTATGGGAAGAAACAAACCGTGTACAGGCATTCGGCGATACAATGTTCCACGTAAAGAACAGGGATTATGTACTTGCACCTACTCATGAAGAAATAATTACATTCCATGCAAAGAATGTTGTTAAATCTTATAAAGATATGCCGCAGATATGGTACCAGATACAAACAAAATTCAGGAATGAGCCGAGACCAAGAAGCGGCGTAATACGCGGCAGGCAGTTCCTTATGAAAGATGCATATTCTCTTGATACATCGTGGGAGGGGCTTGACAAATCTTACGAACTGCACGACAAAGCATACAGGGCTATATTTGACAGATGCGGATTGAGATATTTTGTTGTCGGTGCATCAAGCGGAGCGATGGGAGGAACCGGCTCTGAAGAGTTTATGGTAAAATCGGAAGCAGGTGAAGACACTGTTGCTTACTGCGAAAAATGCGGTTATGCGGCTAATGTGGAAGTTGCCGAATCAAAAGTAAATCCTCTTACAAGAAATAGTAAATCGGATGAGATTAAAAAGATATCAACTCCTAATGTAAAATCCATCGATGAACTGTGTGAGTTTTTAAAGATCAATGAGACACAATGTGCAAAATCCAGGGTTTATATTCATGACGGAGTTCCTGTACTTGTGCTTATGCTTGGCAATGAGGAAGTTAATGAAACAAAGCTGGGAAAAGCTTTGGGCGGTGACATTCGTCCGGCACACCCGGAAGAACTTGTTCAGCATACCGGTGCAGCCGCCGGTTCAATTGGCCCGGTTGGATTTAAAGGAAGAATAATAGCTGATTTAAAACTGAAGGATGGAAATAATTTATACAGCGGAGCTAACGAAACTGATTATCATCTTGGTGGTATTGATTTGGTACGTGATGCTGCCGGTATTGAATATTTTGATCTGCGAAGTGTTCAGGCAGGTGAAGAATGTATAAGATGCGTCAGCAAGCTTGATGTATTCAGTGCCATTGAACTTGGACATATATTTAAACTGGGGACAAAGTATTCGGAAGCAATGAGTGCAAAATTTTTAGATGAAAACGGAAAAGATAATCCTATTATAATGGGCAGCTACGGCATTGGTGTTGAACGCGTAATAGCATGTTATATAGAGCAGCATAATGATGATAATGGTATTATATGGGATAAAACGCTTGCCCCGTTTGATGTTCACCTTATCGGCTTAAATATGAAAAACCAAACAGTAATAGATGCTTCAGAAAAAGTTTATAATGAACTTATGGCTGCAGGTTATTCAGTTATTTTTGATGACAGGAATGATGCACAGGCCGGAGTTAAGTTTAAAGATGCGGATCTGATTGGTATTCCTTTACAAGTAATTATTGGTGAAAAAAATCTTAAAGAGAATAAGGCAGAAATTAAAGTAAGGAAAAGCGGCGAACGGATCTCTGTGGAGTTATCAGACCTTAATCAAAAGGTAAAAGAACTTAGTAAATAGAGAGCATTCCTTCAGCAGAATACTGCAGAACTTCTATTTTCTCTTATTTCTTACTCTTAATCTTACTCAGATTTAAACCCGATTAGGAGTAAGAATACGATTAAGAGTAAGATTAAGAAGTATGATTACAGGTAGATTATGATTATGAATATACATTTATGAAAGGTAAACTATATCTCGTTTCAACCCCAATCGGCAATTACGAAGATATAACTCTGCGTGCACTGCGTATTCTTAAAGAAGCTGATTTTATAATTTGTGAGGAATATAAAGAAGCCCGCCGCCTTCTTTCAAACTACCAGATTGAAAAAGAATTATTCTCCCTGAATGAACACAATGAAAAAGAAGTTGCTGATGAAATTCTTTTAAAAATTATTGAAGGAAAAACAGCAGCTTTAATCTCAGACTGCGGCACTCCTTTATTTTCTGATCCCGGGCATTTGCTTGTTGAACTATGTATCTCACAGGGCATTGATGTATGCCCTGTACCGGGTGCAAGTTCACTTTTACCTGCTTTAACGGCTTCCGGCATGGACTTTGAAAAGTTTTATTATTACGGATGGCTCTCGCCAAAAAAAGATATCCGTAAACAGCAGTTATTGAAATTAAAAAATATTCATGAAACAATTATCCTGCTTGATACTCCTTACCGGCTTAAAAGTCTGCTTATTGACGTTGTGAAATATCTTGGTAAGAATATTCGTGTTGTACTTGCATACCAGATAACAATGAAGAATGAGAGATTCTACAGAGGTACAGCAGAAGAAGTGTTAAATACCGCGGAAAAGAACAACCTGAAGGGGGAGTTTGTGCTGGTGCTGAACAATAAGAGAATTTAAAAGCAGGTTCACGCAAAGCCTTCTTTACATTAGAAAACTTTGCGATCTCTGTGTGAACCAAATCCCCATTTCTATCTTAATTTTTCTATCTCCTCTCTAAGCAAAACTATTTCTTTTTTTAATTCCTCAATTTCCTTTACTCCCGGTATTTCCGATTCTTTATTATCGGCTTCCCTGCCTATGAAGAATGTAGCGAGTGTTGCTGTTATATATCCAAGTATGCCTACACCATATAAAGAGAGGAAGAAACCTAATATCCGTCCTTCCGGAGATGCCGGCCATGCTTCTGATCCCATGGTGGTAATTATCATTGCCGTCCACCAGACTGCATCACCGTATGAAGTAAATCCTTTACCGGTGGGTATATCATGTTCAAAGGCATACATTCCGGCTGCACCAACAAGAACAACAATTACAGAAAGCAGAAAAACATAAATAAATCCTCTTCTGCCAAAATTTTTACGGAATGCTTTTATTCCCCGGTTTATTGATCCAAGTACTTTAAGAAGCTGAATACTTCTTGCTGCACGGGCAGCCCTTAAAATTTGTAAAAACCTGATGAATCTGAATATCCTTAATGCAGGAACGGCTAATGAAAGAGCAGTTAACCAGTTCTTTTTCAGATACCTGATTTTTTGTGGTGCAAGAAAAAACCTTAATGAAAAATCAAAAATAAAAATTCCCCATATAGCAAATGCAGTTCCTTCAAGAGCAGTACTTAATCCCCATATCAGCTCTACAATAAGAAGCAGCAGCCAGATGAAACCCAAAATTAATATCGGACCTTCAAGCCATTCTTCTACCTGGTAAAGAATTTCATAACGTTCTTTCTCAACTTCTTTTTGAAATTTTTCTTCTGGTAATTCTTTAGTCATTTGTTATACGAATTATTACTTAAAGAAAACTAAACAACTTTATAAACAAATGGTTTGCGGTAAGCACACTTTGTAGTTTTAAAGGTAAGGAATTAAGCAGATTTATCTCATTTTACAGTTATTACATTTTAAAATTCGCAAAAATTTTAAT
>JAWOJF010000132.1:0-5490 GCA_046481785.1 Ignavibacteriaceae bacterium
AGTTAATATTGTTGTTAAGTGATACAGCTTATTTTTTATCGGTACAAATGTTTTGGATAAAATTATAGTGCGTGATGCATTCTTCAAAAAATGTGTCTGAACATTCGCAGTGGCTGTCCCAAAAGTCAATTTGAGTGAATATATTTTCATTTTTTAGTTAGCATGATTATTAAAGGTTTTAATATCCTCCGAAGAGATTGTGTAAAAATTAAAGACTGAGGACAAAATATTAATTTTATTGATTAACCCCATGTTTTAACATGGGGGAGCCTAAAGAACCATAACGGGTTTTAGCCCTGAACTGAAGCTAATTCAGGGCTAAAGCCCTATATATAATCTTAGCTCATGTCCCCCAGGCTGAAGCCTGGGGTTAATACACCTTTATTCACCACTTTCTATTTTTCACACAATCTCCGGGGGAACGTATTATCATGACAAGACAGACAATTGACATCTTAACAAAATGAATAAATATTCTCCTTATCTTACCTTTGAGACAACCTCATCTCTTCAGTACTCAAATATTCTGTGTTATCAACTTTACGATTGTTTAACTGAGTGCAGGTAGTTAACGATATCGGCAGCATCTGCAGCATTTGATTTGCCTACAAGCAAAATATATTTCTTCAGGCATGTTTCCGCTGTTTCAACTTCATTCATTTCTATGCAGACCAATGCCAGGTTGTAATATATATTAGGGAAAGACGGATCGATCTCTGCGGCAATTTCATAATGAAGTTTTGCCAGAGCAAAATCTTTTTCCTCAAAATAAAGATTGGCAATATTAAAATGCGCTTCACAATGAGAGGGGTTATATTTAATAGCTTTTAAAAAATAACCAAATGCCTTTATTTTATTATCCGGTACTTCAAGAATGGCAAGATTATTATAAGACTCATCAATATTTTCATTTTCTTCAATAGATTTTAAATAATAACTATAAGCCTCCGGATCACCGGCTAAATCCCTCTCAAGGGCTTCATCAAAATAGCTTTTATTCTGCAGTTTGATAACCCTGCCCTGGAAAAGCGGAAGCTGATTAGCATCCCTGCCTTTTTTATGCTTTGATTTCTTATAAACTAAATGATCTTTTTCTTTTAAACTGAATATTTTCATGCCTGTTTTCGCTGTGCCGTTTTTGTTGTTTTTGTTGTTTTTGTTTTCTTAGTACCTGTAGATTTCTGCATGGGTTTCTTTGATACACTATTTGCAAGACTTTCTTTAAGCGCCGACATCAGGTCGGGTGTAGCTGTTTTTGAAGCTTTTACTTCCGGCTGAACAAAAGTCTTTCCTTCCATTTTAGATTCAACCAGTTTCCTAAGTTCAAGCTGGTACTGATCAACAACCTCAATATCATTTATTGAGACTGACATTGTTTCAATTAATTTTTCAGCAAGGTCCATCTCACCTTTTTTAACATCAATATCTTTTATACGCGGCAGTTCATTTATACTTCTAATCTCTGCCGGATACCTTATTTTGTACATTACCAGTACATTCTCCATCGGCGATATTAAAACAAAATCTTCTTTCTGTCTGATGGAAACTTTAGCTACAGCAAGTTTCCCTACTTTTGAAATGGTTTTAACAAGAAGGTTATATCCCTTCATTCCCGCATCATCCTGGGGTGCAAGATAATATGGTTTTTCAAAAAATAAAGGGCTAATTTCTGCCACATCCACAAATCCCTGTATCTCAATAGTATTCTGGCTTTGAATCTTAAGATTTTCAAGTTCGCCCGGTTCAAAAAACACAAAGTTCCCTTTATTAACCTCATATCCCTTTATGATATCTTCCTCAGTTAATGCCTGTCCGCACTCCTTGCATTTTTTTTCATACCCAACCCGTCCATGATCTTTTTTATGGAACTGGTTAAATGATACTGTTGATTCAGATTCAGTTGCAGAAAAAACATTAATAGGAATATTTACCAAAGAAAAACTGATACTCCCTTTCCAAATGGATCTCATAACTACCTCTTATAGTTAAGTTAAGAATAAGAGAAAAAACTGTTATTTATTATGATCAGGATAACGGGGCAGAAAATATAATGAATTTATTTAATATTTGCATCATACCATAAAATAGGCATAATCCATTGGTAAATACTGGAATAATTTCCTTAGAATTTAGGCTGCTAACACTTAGATACAGATTTTATTATTGCCCTTTTATATTAATATTATGATATTGATTAGAGAAAAACTGGGGGAGAAGATGAAATATTACATACTATTATTTTCCGCACTGCTCCTTACCGGCTGCACCTATAACCGGGTATTATCCCAATATGAAACTAAAGATGAGTATTTTAAAGCATTAAATAGTATTTCGGAAAACAAGAAAGTAAAAATAGAAACGAAGGATTCCAGTTTTACTTTAGAAGATATAGTAGTAAATGAGAATGTTGTAACAGGTAAATTTTTCCGGTATGATGATTCACGGTTTTCATATTTTATTTACTCTCCTCCGGAAGAAACTAAAGTTATAATTCCTGCCGGGCACATCAGAAGTATATCAGTAACAAAAAGAACTTTTAGTATATTTAAAGGAATGGGAATTGGAGCATTAGCCGGGGCTATTTGGGGTGGATTGTTCATAGATGGCGGCAGCAGTTCTAATTCGGGATATCATCCGAATTATTATCAGAGTGCAATACTTATGACATTTCCCGGAATGTTATTTGGTGCCCTGGTAGGATTAATTGTTGGCGATGATTTTATCTTCAGCTTTGATAATCAACTCAGCAGAGATGAGTTATTCAGAGATAATTCGGTTCACAAAATGGGGCTAAAGGTTGGTTATCATAGTGGCTTTGAAATGTTTACAATCCCCGTGGAGGGACGGGTTGGAGCAGATTTAAATGGAACCGGTATTCCGGGGTTTTCAATAACAGTATTCTATAATTATATCCTTGGTAAAAACTTCTCTTTTAATAGTGAACTCTCTTTTATATCCTCGGGCTCTGACGAAAAACATCACGTAAGCGTTTATAGTCCTGAGAATACTTATACAAGCCAACAAGGCAATGTTAAAGAAAAAATAAAAGTACTTGAAGCGGCACCTCTGTTAAGATTAAACCTTGCCAAAGAAGGTTTTACCCCCTATTTAGTAATAGGTCCGAAATTCTGCCTGCAATTTCCCCCGGGTAACTCCAATAAAGAAAAATTTTACAGCGATATCAATAAGCAGTTTGGAGGCAGTAATTTTTCTGTCTCCGGAGAATATAAAAAATTTTTCTGGAGTGGAGTTATCGGGGCAGGTATCTCAACCGGTAAATTGGGTCCGTATGAGGTATTCCTTGAGATAAGATATAGTAAAGATATTACAGGCAGGTTTAAAATTGATTACTATAATTCAGATTCATTCTCTTCGTATTATTATAATCATCCCCGCCAGGAATGGGAACATGCTGCTGAAGAAATTACTTTTAATCTTGGTGTGGGAATATTCTAGACTTTTGCCGGATACCATTTAAATAACGCCCATAACGGTTTGGATCGTGACAGCAATGCTTTTATCTTTTGCAGACTGAGGACCTGCCTAATTATTATCCCTTTTCTCAATATAATCTGCCACATCAATTAAAGGAGCGACCCATATTTTATCTTCATTTTGTTTCAGATAATCCACAAGTTTATTATGAACTTCAAGAGGTACGTAATCCGGATTATTTCCAACACCGTGGAATATAAATGTAATATATGAATTTGTTTCTTCTGCCTTTTTAACAAGTTCAATTAATTCTTCGCCCGTTTGATTTATTACCATAAAACAGCCGATACTATAAAGATCAATTTCATCTATCTTCTGCATTACCGCATGGACA
The DNA here is from genome assembly GCA_046481785.1 of Ignavibacteriaceae bacterium. Classification (GTDB taxonomy): domain Bacteria; phylum Bacteroidota; class Ignavibacteria; order Ignavibacteriales; family Ignavibacteriaceae; genus JAWOJF01. Next base: position 3,830 of record JAWOJF010000132.1, read on the forward strand.
GTCCGTGCAGCAACAAATTCGTTTTTAATACTCTCAACATAAGAAGAATCGCCCGCAAGAAGGTGGCCGCAGGGGTATGCAAAGGTTCTCCTGGTTTTGCCGTCCAATAAATTAAGTACAAGATTTGTCATTACTACTTCATCTTTAAATCTCTGAACCGTATAATCATTAAGATCATATACCCTTACTCTTCCCTGCGATCTTCCCTCACATGGATGAAACAAAGTATGATTCCCCAGCTCATGCCCGTTTACTGATAATTGCTTCCATTCATCAGTGCGGTTCCTGAAACCGGTGAAATTACATGTTATATAAAAAGTTGCTTTAATGCCAAGCGAATCAAGTATGGGTACAACATTATCCAGGTGTACATCCATCGCATCATCATAAGTTAAGCTTACTGCACATTGTTTGTTATTCCACGGAGTTTTGCCTGATAAATTTTGACCGGATATTGGAAATATTGTCAGAAGGGCTATTAAAAGAGTGAAATATATCTTCATAGTCTACATCATATGTTATAATGGCTGTTAATCTATTTATTTTTTTTATAAAGAGAAAGGGACTTATGCTACAACAAAAAGTTTTGTTTGTAGGAAAGGAACATATACTGTATCTTTATAAGTAACATATGTTTTACTAACTAATTTAAGGGGGTAATATGAAATTCATTTTATACTTTTCTCTATTTTTAATAATGGGTACAATAACTTTTTCACAGGTTGATATTGGTGTTATGGGAGGTATTCATAGCACAACTCATGATATTATGCCCGATCCCGGTTTTGAAGAAAAAGTGAGAGTAGAATCAACCGTTGGAATTTTTGCAAACATACCTATGTACAGATCATTTAGTCTGCAGATACAGGGAATGTATATACGTAAAGGATCTGATTTAGGTATTACAGGTTTTAATGAGGATATTAAAACTTCAGCAGAGTACCTGGAGTTCCCGATTCTTGCACGTTATACTTTCGGCGCAGCTCAGGATGTTATTAAACCTTATTATTTTATAGGTCCCAGTGTAGGTTTTCTTTTAAAAGCAAGACAAACAGCTTCATTTATTCCAAAGGAATATGAAGATGATGTAGAAGACGATTCTAAATCTTATGAAATTTCGGTTTGCGTCGGCGGAGGTTTCCAGATTTTATTAGATAAAGTTTCATTGTATGCACAATTAAAATATATGCATGGTTTAACTAATGTTGATGATGTTGAAGAAGCTGGTGACCGTTCTGAATCTATTTACAGCAGAGGTATTTCCTATACTCTTGGCATTTCTTTACCAATCGGCGGCAACTAAAAATTCATTTGTTAAAAGTATGATGATTAAGATAAACGGCGTGTAAAAACGCCGTTTTTTTTTCGCTGCAGCAATTACTGATATTTCTACTTTGATATTACAATCATATCTGTCCAAAATAGTAATTTGTTTCGTTCCTACGGAACTTGCAAATATTGAGATTACCTATATCTATAAACATAACGTCCCTGACGGGACTTAAAACAGCAATATATATTATACCTTAAACAGGTAACTATATGTTTTGGTATAATATTATATTGCTGTTTTAAGTCCCGTCACCGACGTTATGTTTATAGATATAGCTAATCTCAATATTTGCAAGTTCCGTAGGAACGAAACAAATTACTATTTTGGA
>JAWOJF010000167.1:0-16237 GCA_046481785.1 Ignavibacteriaceae bacterium
ACACTGCTTGCCGATGATTCTCCGACCGCAGGCGTGACATACCTCTGCTTGATCTGGCATCAGTTTGCCGCCGCTCCGGGGGAGTGTTTTTAACAGGGCAATTGAATTTTTATAACTGCAGTGTTCACTCCACATTACACTGAAAATTCCTAGTTCAGTAAATGAAGGTGTTCTTCCTAATATTTTTTTTATTTTTTCAAATTCTTCTTCGGTAAGTCCATGTTCAAGGGCAAGCTCTAAGGTTACTTTTTGTTCCTGCATTTCCTGAATTTCTCTCTATTAATTATTAATGTAAAATAGTTAAAAATGAAGATGTTGTTAAGTTCAATTTATTGATACGATATAAACTCAATATCAAATATAAGAATTATAAAGGTGTGATTAAAAAGTACGGTATTATTTTTATTGCTGTTTTATTATTAGTATGTCTGTCCAAAACGTATGTTTTTCAGAATAACTTAGACAGCATTGTGACATATGTAAGGTTAAGATGAGTCTTGGCCTCAAAAGAAATGCGCCTGTCCCGCCCTGGCGGGATTAAGAAATTTTGCGTAATGAAGCGTAATGGAAAGACCTGTCCCGTTAGCGGGATTCTGTTTGAGCCCGCTCTGGGGCGAGTTAATTTTCCATAGTGTAATGGAGCAAAATTTTAGCATTTCTTTTGCAGCCTTGATTTTTTGATTCCTTTTTTATCAAGAAAAAAGGAACTCAGCGAAGCGATACCGATTGATTTTATAAACTTATTTTTTTTGGACAGCATTTTATGTATCTCATGTTCAAGTTGGAAGGATTGATTTTCATTGTTCGAATAAATCCTCTAAATAAGTCATTATTCTTTATTTTTTTAGAAAATTCAATTTATTTTGGACAGCAATGATTATTAGCAGTGCTGTCCAAATTAAAATTATTATTATAATAATACTCCTAAAATAGAGGCAGAATCCGGATTTTTTTTATTATCATCAAATCGATCCTCAACCCATCGTCCCTAAGGAATTGTAATAATTACAGGAATACAAGGGCTTATACCATAAACAGGTAACTATATGTTAAGGTATAATATATATTGCTGTTTTAAGTCCCGTCAGGGACGTTATGTTTATAGATATAGGTAATCTCAATATTTGCAAGTTCCGTAGGAACGAAACAAATTATTATTTTGGACAGATATGATTATTAGATATTGCGCCTCTATAGTTGTGTACACCACCCTATTTTCCTTAAAGATTTATTATATTACTGTTAAATGATTTAGCTTAAAGTGTTTTATTTCATAATTCGGGAGCTTTTCTTATGAAATTTTCCGGTTTCAGGATACTATCGAAAGTTAAGTATGAGTTTCATGTATCTAAAGATGCAAGAGCAAAATACAGCTTTGACCAGTCACTTTTTTCAATTACAGGTGATTTAATAGTAGCAAATTTTTACCAGGCAAGAGTTCTTTCTGAAAAAATAAATAACAAAAGAAAAGAAGAAGGCAGCACACAGCTTGTTACCGCAGGACAAATTAATGCTCTCGGGCTTCTTCACGAAATTTTTCATTTTCTTATACGGCTTTATGAAGAGAAAGAAAATCCCGGCGTATTTTCAAAGGGAGTTAATCATCTTAAAAACACATTAGGTGAAACAGAACTTAACAGAATACTTTTGGAATATGTTAATGATTTCCCCCCTCTTGAGGTTTATAACGGCAAAATTTTAGCAGAAGATTTTCTTAAAGGTTCAACTCAAAACAAACCCAACAGCGAAATTATTCTTGAAGAGTTAATCCTTCTTAATCTTGGTAATGAAAATCCGGCAACTGTATCTCTGGAGGAACTTTATTCTGATAAACCACTTTCGAAAAGAACTCAATATCTTAACCTGATTAATGAGACTGAAAAGTTTTTTGTAACTGAAAAACCATTTGGGCCTGATAACCTCTCTTTAACACAGTTCCTCCGGAAGCCAATAAAAACAAACCCGAACAGCATTGAAGGTCAGCTCGATTATATCTTATCCAACTGGGGTGCATATATTTATCAGAAGTTTTATGAAAGACTATTAGGGAGTAAAGACCTGATACATGAAGATTATAAACTTTTTGTGCCTCACGGCGGGGGCGAAAAAGGAACACCGCCTGTTCCTCAATATAAATTTGATGCAGATTTTTTTGAAAGAATCCGCGCAAAACTTGCCCGCGGTGAACAGCTTACCGATGAAGAAGCTCAATTCTACTATGCTGAAACTGAACAGTTTACAACCGATATAGACTGGATGCCCAAAGTAGTTATGCTGGCAAAAAATACTTATGTGTGGCTGGATCAGCTTTCAAAAAAATATCAGCGTGAAATAAAAAGGCTCGACCAGATACCGGATGAAGAACTTGATGCCCTTGCTCGATGGAATTTTACCGCATTATGGTTAATTGGAATTTGGGAAAGAAGCAGTGCCTCTAAAAAAGTAAAACACCTTACCGGGAACCCTGAGGCAGTCTCTTCTGCTTACTCACTGTATGATTATGTAATTGCACAAGATATTGGCGGAGAAGGTTCTTTTCAAAATTTAAAAGATAGGTGCTGGCACCGGGGAATAAGATTATCCAGTGATATGGTACCAAACCATACCGGCATCTATTCAAAATGGGTAATTGAAAAACCGGATTATTTTATACAGACAAGTTATCCGCCTTATCCCGGTTATTCATTTAACGGCCCCAATCTTTCAGATGATCACCGCGTAGAAGTAAGGATTGAAGACAAGTATTACAACCGCACTGATGCTTCTGTAGTATTTCAGAGGCTGGATTCTTACACGGGTGATATAAGGTATATCTATCATGGCAATGATGGAACACATATGCCCTGGAATGATACCGCACAATTAAACCTGCTTATACCTGAAGTCCGTGAATCTTTAATACAAACAATTATGCATGTTGCAAGAAAAACACCCATCATACGTTTTGATGCTGCAATGACTCTTGCAAAAAAACATTTCCAGCGCTTATGGTTTCCTCAGCCCGGAACAGGAGGAGCAGTACCCTCCCGGTCCGATGCGGCAATGACGCGCGCAGCATTTGATGAAGTTATGCCTGTTGAATTCTGGCGGGAGGTTGTTGACAGGATAAATACTGAAATGCCGCAGACACTCCTTCTTGCAGAAGCGTTCTGGCTTATGGAAAGTTATTTTGTAAGGACACTTGGTATGCACCGTGTTTATAACAGCGCTTTTATGCACATGATGATGAAAGAGGAAAATGATAAATACCGCGAACTGATGAAGAATACCCTTGAATTTAATCCAGAAATACTAAAACGTTACGTTAATTTTATGAGTAATCCTGATGAAGAAACTGCTATCAACCAGTTTGGTAAAGGTGATAAATATTTTGGTATCTGCGTTATGCTTGTTACAATGCCCGGATTGCCAATGTTTGCTCACGGTCAGATAGAAGGCTTCTCGGAAAAATACGGCATGGAATATCAGCGCGCTTATTATGATGAGTTTGTTGATGATAATCTTATAACGCGGCATGAAGCAGAAATTTTTCCTCTCTCTCAAAAAAGATATCTCTTCAGCCAGGTTTATCATTTCGAGCTCTATGATTTTATTAATATCCATGGAGATGTTGCTGATAGTGTATATGCTTATTCAAATAAATCCGGCGATGAAAAAGCATTAGTTCTGTTTAACAATTCTTTTAATGAGTGCAGCGGTACTATTAATTATTCATCTCAAAAGGCCTCGGCTGCAGGTCATTTATACAATAACAAACTTGCTGATGCCCTTAGCCTGAAAAATGACGGTATGTTTTTTTATATATGCAGGGAACACAGGAGTAATCTTGAATACCTTCTGAATGGAAAAGATATGCACGATTTCGGCTACTACACTTATTTAGCAGGGTATGAGTACAAGGTATTTATCGATTTCCGTGAAATATATGATATTACTGGTATTTACAGAACAATATATGACAAGTTAAACGGGAGGGGTATATCTTCTGTTCATAAAGCAATCCAGGAGCTGCAGCTAATCCCTGTACATAATTCTGCAAGGGAACTATTTTCTTCCGTTAACTTTGATAAGTTTAGCTCATACTGCTTTGATCCGGCTGATGAAGGAACGGATGGTAAGGCAGAGTTAACAAAAAGTATAGATACTTTCTTACGTGAGTTTAACAGTATAAATGAAATACCTGTGGATATAGATTTCATTATAAATACTTTTTCAGAAGACCTTGCTGCAGTTAAAGAATTTAATAAAGTATGGAAGAATAATTCTTCAAAAAAGAGAATCCCTCAGTGGATTGCTGATGCATCAGAACTGATAAAAATATTTTCCAACGGCAAAGAAAGCCGTGATATACTCTACCCGGTTATTGTGTTTAAAAATTTCTCCGCCGGGTTAGCTATGCTGAAATCAGGGGCTGGTGAAAATATATTTGACAGATTAATGATGGATGTTATCCTTTATGAATCACTTGAAGCAAGACTCAATTTCCCTGAGAAAATAGCCCAAACTGTTGAATTGTTAAAATTCTTAAGCAGGGATGCTAATATTCATAATTCAGGAAAAGTTATACTTAAGCAGTTATTCCCGGATGAGGGGAAAAAGCTAAAAAAGGGTGGGATGCAAAAGTCTCCCCTGTCAAGAGAAGAGTTTTTTATTAACAGGCTGTTTAAACTCAATAATGAATATAACTATCTAAAGGTAAACCAATACAAGGAAAGTCTTTTTTATCACAAAGAAAGTTTTGCTGATTTAATAGATTGGATTTATACTCTTTCTGTATTGGAAGAATCCAAAAAATTCCTTGTGAGGCGGTTAACAAACGGCAGAAAAGCTGTTAAAAAAGATTCGATTCCGGCTGATAAACTGGAAAAGATTTTTATATCAGGAGTAAAAAAGGAAACTGAATTCTATAAAAATATTAAAACTTTATCCTTACAATCAGGTTATAAGGTTAAAGAATTAATATCTCTTACAAGTAAAACTGGCGCCGATAAGGCTGACACTGAAAAGAAAGAGAAAAAATCCATTGTAAAAAAGACCGAAAAAAAATCTTCTGCAAAAAAGGCTGCAGCAATAAAAACTGAAAAGAAGTCTGCAGAAAAAAAGACCGTTAAAAAACCTGCAGAAAAAAAGACCGTGAAAAAACCTGCAGAGAAAAAGAATGGGAAAAAACCTGCAGAGAAAAAAATATCTAAGATAGATGAAAAGACAACGGTAAAAAGGAGAAAGAATGAATGAGAAAAAATATTTTACACTGGTTATACTGCTTTTAATAAGTAGTTTTGTACATGCCCAAACAGAATTAATACCTGCCTTCCCAGATATTACATTTGAAGGGCCTGTTGACCTGCAGCATGCAGGAGACGGAAGCAGCAGACTCTTTGTGGTTGAACAATCCGGCAGAATAAAAGTATTTGAGAATTCTTCCACTGCCACAACAACAGAGACTTTCCTTGATATTACTGACCGGGTAACTGCCGGTGGTGAAATGGGTTTGCTTGGCCTTGCATTTCATCCTGATTATGAAAATAACGGCTACTTTTATGTCAACTATACAAAGACTAATCCCAGGGAAACCCGGATTTCCAGGTTCCAGGTAACATCAGATCCCAATTCGGCAGATCCGGAATCGGAGGAAATATTATTAACATTTACTCAGCCAGTTACAAATCATAACGGCGGGCAAACATCCTTCGGCCCTGATGGTTATTTATATATTGCTACCGGCGATGGCGGTTCCGGCGGTGATCCCGATAATAATGCACAGAACCTCATGAGCCTGTTAGGAAAAATCCTGCGGATCGATGTAGATAATACTCAGGATAGTTTGAATTATGCAATACCTGATGACAACCCATTTGTAGGTGCTGTTTTTGTTGCTAGAGATGAAATATATGCATATGGAATGCGGAACCCATGGCGTTTTAGTTTTGACAGCTCTGGAAAATTGTGGTGCGCAGATGTAGGACAAAATGAATGGGAGGAAATTGATACAATTCAGAAAGGCGGAAATTACGGCTGGAGAATTATGGAAGGAACGCATTGCTATAATCCCGCTTCGAACTGTGATACATCAGGTTTAATCTTACCGATTTATGAGTACTCACATAGCAGTAACGGCGGTTCTGCCTCTGTTACCGGGGGTTTTGTTTATGAAGGATCAGCCGTTACTAATTTGAGGGGCAAATACATTTTTGCTGATTATGTTTCGCGCCGTGTATGGTCACTGATTTATTCAGGAGCAAATCCTGATATACCGGTAGTTGAACTTGTAAGTACAGCACCTGCAGGAATTACATCCTTTGGGGTTGATGAAAATGATGAGCTTTACTTATGCGGCTCTAACGGTACTATATATAAGTTTGCTTCAACTGTAAGTGTTGATGAAGGGACTATTAATCCCGAAAAATATACACTGCTTCAGAATTACCCGAATCCTTTTAATCCTTCAACAACAATAAGGTATAATCTGCCTGAAGACAGTAATGTAAAAATTGAGTTGGTCAATTCTTTGGGAGAGATAGTATCTGTTCTAACAAGTGATTTTAAATCACGAGGTAATCACACTTATAATTTAAATGCCGGCGGACTCTCATCAGGGATTTACTATGTAAGGATGAGTGCTCAATCAGTTTCATCCTCAAAATCATTTATGAATGCAATTAAAGTTGTATTCATGAAATAGATTCAAAACAGTTAAACCGTGCCCCAGCCTTCCCTTCTCCAGGGGACAAGGGAAGGAGGAGGCATGTTATACACTTCGCAGCATGCGCTTAGACCTTTACTGCCCTTCCCTTATTAGCTATTGATTTATAAATTGCCTCAATAACTTTTAGGTCTTTAAGTCCTTCTTCACCGTCTGCATCTGATTTGCACCTGTCCATTATACATTTTGCCATACCATCCATCTGCAGTGCCTGCTGATTTACCTCAGGCATAATTAAATTTCCTTCATTTGTTGAGCCTTTTATACCGCGGTAACTATAAGCCGGCCGCAGTTCAAGCCAGCCTTCTTCTGCACCTATATAAAGTCTGTTTGCAGGTGCAGCATATGAAGTAACAGAGGTTGAAGCAGCGCCCCCGGGAAATTCCATCTGCCAGTATATTGTTTCATCAACTTCTTTAAATTTTACCGGATCGGTCTTATATTCCTGTGCCGTTACTGATATTGGTTCTTCGCCGGTAGAATAACGCGCAGCCTGTACAGCATAAATGCCAAGGTCCATCATTGCCCCGCCGCCGGCAAGATCTTTCTTTAATCTCCACTGGTTCGGATCACCAATTTTAAATGCAAACTCAGAGTGTACCATTTTTATTTTACCATGTCCGTCATTCCTGAAATTCATTGCTGTTTTATGGAACGGATCAAAATGAAGGCGGTAGCCTACAAATAACCTTACACCGGCCTGTTTACATGCATCAATCATTTCCTCACATTCTTTTACGGATACCCCCATAGGTTTTTCACAGATAACATGTTTACCTGCTTTTGCTGCTCTTATTGTAAACTCATGATGCATAGAGTTTGGAAGCACTACATAAACAATGTCTATTGATTTGTTATCGGCTATCCTGTCAAAGTTTTCATAATTATAAATATTTTCATCCGGGATGTTATACTCCCTTTTCCATTTTACAGCTTTATCCGGTGTGCCTGTAACAATGCCGCTAAGGTGGCAGTGTTTTGTTTCCTGCAGTGCAGGGGCAAGCTGGCGTGTGGCATATCCGCCTAAGCCGACAAGCGCAATACCAAGTTTTTTATCCTGCTGAGAAAAAATTTGATTTGAAAATAATGAAACAGAAGGAAGCATTAATAAAGCAGAACCTTTTCCCACAGCAGAGATGAACTTACGGCGTGAATATTTCATATATACTCCCGGGTTAAATAAATGTTTAGATGTTTGAAAGAAACAGCAGGTTTAAAATAATTTAAATAGTAGTAATAATGTGTTCTCTGCCTAACTTCTAAAGATTCTGAACAGTCTCTCCAAAGAGAATGAATTCAATTCTTCAATATATACTTTGCACAGGCATCTGCGCAATTTTCCCCGTCAATAGCGGCAGAAATAATTCCTCCTGCATAACCGGCACCTTCACCGGATGGAAATAATCCTTCAATTTCAACATGCATCAGGGTTTCTTTATCCCTCGGTATTCTTATGGGTGAGCTTGTCCGGCTTTCTGCGGCTGCTATCAGCGCTTCTTCGGTGTAGTATCCTCTCATCTTTTTATTAAACAAAAGCAAAGCTTTTTTTAGCGGTTCTCTTATATACTTTGGCAGTGCTTCATGAAGGGGGGATGAGGTGAGTCCGGGTATGTAAGATGTTTTTGGTAGTGATTCGGAAATTTTATTATTAACAAAATCAGTAACACGCTGTGCCGGTGCACTTTGTGTTTTATTAGCTAACTCAAATGACAAAGTTTCAAGTTCCTGCTGAAGCTTTAGCCCGGCAAAGGGAGCCTCAATATTATATTTCTTCCACTGTCTCTCATCAACAGAAACAACAAAACCGCTGTTAGCAAAAGGGGAATCCCGCCTTGATAATGACATCCCGTTTACTACTATCTCTCCCGGTGCAGTTGCAGAGGGTACAATTATCCCTCCGGGACACATACAGAATGAATACACTCCCCTGCCTTCTACTTCACCGGCTAATGTATAACTTGCAGCAGGAAGGTTTTCGTTTTTTTCTTTTGTATGATACTGAATTTCATTTATTAAATTCTGCGGATGCTCAATCCTTACACCCATTGCAAAAGGTTTTGGTTCAATCTTTATACTTTTTTTATGAAGCAGGTGATAAATATCCCTTGAAGAATGACCCGTTGCCAGTATTACTGCATCGCCGGTGTACTCTTCAGACTCATTTGCCAACACCCCTTTTATTTTATTGTCCTCAATAATTAAATCAGTAACACGCGAATTAAAATGGATATCTCCACCGCATTCAAGTACAGTTTCCCTTATTGCTTTTACCACATCCGGAAGCCTGTTAGAGCCTATATGGGGATGAGCATCAATAAGTATATCCTCCTGCGCACCATGCTGAACAAGAATATTCAGCATCTTCTTTATGTCTCCCCTCTTGGTAGAGCGTGTATAAAGCTTACCGTCGCTGTATGTCCCCGCCCCGCCTTCACCAAAACAATAATTTGAATCAGGATTAACTGTGTGGAATTGCTGTATTGCTTTTAAATCTCTCCTTCTTGTCTGAACATCCTTGCCCCGTTCAAGAATAACCGGTTTTATTCCAAGTTCTATGAGATGTAAAGCAGCAAACATACCTGCCGGGCCAAAGCCTATAATAATAACTTTGTTTTTTTCTTTTACATGGGAATAAGTAATAACATTACTTTTACCGGGAGGATTTTCATTTATATAGATATCGGCAAGTACTCTGAAAACCGGGCGTGAGCTTCTGGCATCTACTGATCTTCTTGCCGGAATAACAGCATTAATTTCAGCAGGATCTTTTTTTAACTTAATTGCCGCCTGGCTATAAAGGTAATCTTTATCATTTATAAAATCAGGCGCAACAACAATTTCTATCTGTTTAATCATTATACGTCCTCTGTTATGAGGAAAATAGATTTATGAATTACGAATTAGGAACAAGGAATTAGGATTTACGATTTGGGATTTACGATTTTTCTTATTCCTATTCTTTATTGTATCCGTACTCTTAATCTTAGCCATGTAAATTCTTTTAACTTGAGAAACCCTTGAAAGATTCCCTTACATAAAATCGAAAATCAAAATTCAAAAATCGTAAATCAATAAAGTCCTTTTATAAAACCGCCGTCAATCTGTATAGTATTTCCGGTAATATAACTTGCTGAAGCTGACGCCAGGAATACTACCCCGGCGGCAATTTCCTCCGGTTTGGCAAGCCTGTTAATAGGTATCTGCTTAGCCATATCAGCAAGAATTTCCTCATGAGACTGCCCGGTTTGTTTTGCTTTATGAACCGCAATATCATATAACCTGTTTGTTAAGGTATAACCGGGAGCAACACTATTTACAGTAATATTAAATTTAGCTACTTCATTGCTTAGAGATTTTGAAAAACCTACAACACCACTTCTTAAAGAATTAGAAAGCATAAGATTTTCTATCGGCTGTTTTACAGAAATGGAAGTAATATTAATTACTCTACCCCACTCATGGTAAATCATATCAGGAACAGTGAGATTACAGAAGCGCACTACACTTAAAAGTACCTGCTCAAAAGCGTTCTGCCAGTTCTCATCCTCAAGCTCCCTGAATAAACCTGCTGCAGGGCCGCCGCAGTTATTAACAAGAATGTCTATTGAACCATACTGTTTTTTAACTTCATCAACAGTATTTTCAATATCCTTAAGTTTGTTTAAATCACAGATGCACCAGAAAGGATCGATTCCGTATTTACGCCTTATATCGGTAGCAGTATTTAACAGATCATCTTTTGTCCTTGCACATATTGCAATCTGGCAACCTTCGGCAGCAAATGCTTCAGCAACCGCTTTTCCAATCCCCTTGCTGGATGCTGTAATAAGAACTGTCTTCCCTTTTATTCCTAAATCCATGAAATAATTTCCTTATAATATTTTACTTTCTGGGATAGTCATCTTTAGATTTTTATTGAAACTCATATGGTAATAAGTTTAGATAATATATAGAAATAAAAAAATAAATTGAAAAATCAATTATTGAAGAACAAGTCTTACCTGGAAATTCCCCGGCTGCTGGATTCAATAAAAGAAATGATATACGGTATTTCAGGCTCCTGTTTAAAATCTTTTTTTAATTTTTCAATTGATTGTGTGACATTAAGGCCAGAGCTGTAAATTATATGATATACTTTTTTAAGCAGTTCTATTTTGTCGCTGGAAAAATCTCTTCTCTTCAGCCCGGTTATATTCAATCCTTTATAATGCAGGGGATCACCGGAAAATAAAGTGAATGGAGGAACATCCTTTACAAGCATGGAGTGTGCGCCAATCATGCAGTGCCTGCCTACTTTTACAAACTGGTGAACTCCCACCAGTCCGCCTAAGATAGTATATTCCTCAAGTGTAACATGCCCGCCCAGTGCAACAGAATTAGCCAGTATGCAGTTGTCACCAATTATACAGTCATGTGCCACATGAGAATAAGCCATCAAGAGGCAGTTATTTCCCACAATTGTACTGCCCGAATAACTGGTGCCCCTGTTTACGGTTACACATTCCCTTATCCTGTTATTATTACCAATTACAGCTTCAGTAATCTCTCCGCCGAATTTTAAATCCTGCGGAATTGCCGAAATAACTGACCCGGGAAACAACAGGTTATTTTCACCTATCCTTGCACCGTTATAAACCGTAACATTATTCAATAACTTTGTACCGCTGCCAATAATTACATCATCCTCAATAAAACAAAAGGGACCAATTTCAGCATCAGCGGATATTTGAGCCTTACTGCTTACAACTGATGAAGGATGAATTTTGGGCATAGCATCAACTATTCTAAATAATAAAATATTACCGGCGTTAATTTAGATAAATTGTGCAGAAGATTAAAATATACGGAGGGAAAAATCTTTTATAGCTTTTACTAAAGATGACATCTTTTTAAAAAAGATGTCATCTTTATTGAACTATAAATAAAGGTGTATTATCAGCCTGGGGATATGAGATAAGATTATCGGGCTTTAGCCCTGAATTAGCTTCAGTTCAGGGCTAAAGCCAGTTATGGCTCATTAGGCTCCCCCATGTTAAAACATGGGGTTAATCAAAAGATGACGTCTTATCCAAATTATATTGTTATCCTTTATTCATCTTTTCTACAATTGCGCTTGTATCCATTGCAATTACAAGCTCTTCATTAGTAGGAATGCGCAGGACCTTAACCTTTGATGATTTTTTAGAAATTATAACATCTTTATTTTTATTTTTGGCATCATCAATTTCAATACCCATATATTCAAGATCTTTACAAACTTCTTCTCTAACCTCAGAAGAATTCTCTCCAATTCCTCCTGTAAATACAAAAGCATCAATTCCGCCCATTGCAGCAGCATAAGCACCAAGGTATTTTTTTATTCTGTAACAGAAAGTTTCAAAAGCATACCTTGATCTTTTATGGTCATCTTTCATAGCCGTAATTATCTCACGCATATCACTGCTTTCACCGCTAATGCCAATCAAACCGCTGTGCTTATTTAACAATGTACCTGCTTCACTAAGTGAAAGGCCTTCCTTGCCCATAATGTAAAGTATTAAAGATGGATCAAGATCGCCGCTTCTTGTCCCCATTATTAAACCTTCCAAAGGAGTAAAACCCATGGTAGTATCAACTGAACGGCCTTTATCAACTGCCGCCATACTGCAGCCGTTTCCAAGATGCGCTGTAACTAACTTAAGCTGGTTAACAGGTTTGCCAAGAATTTCAGCAGCCTGGTTTGATACAAAAAGATGCGAGGTTCCGTGAAAACCATATTTTCTTATCTTATGTTTCTTATACAGCTCATAAGGAATTCCATATAGAAACGCTTTTGGAGGCATATTAAGATGAAAAGCTGTATCAAAAACAGAAACCTGTGGTGTGCCCGGTAATATTCTTTTACAGGCCTGTATACCTTTTATGTTTGGCGGATTATGCAGGGGCGCAAGTTCAATATTATCCTGCAGTACATTAACAATTTCATCTGTAATTAATATAGAGCCTGAGAATGCTTCACCTCCATGCACAACACGGTGTCCAACAGCTTCTATATCTTTTTTATCTTCAATTACACCATGATTACGGCTTAACATTACGCCTAAAACATATTCAATGGCTATGGTATGATCCAATATTTCACCGGCAATTTTTATTTCATCACCATCATATCTACGGTGAGTTAGAACGGCTCCGCTCATACCTATACGCTCAACCTGACCCTTTGCAAGCGCCTTTTTTTCGTCAGTATCAATGAATTGGTATTTTATTGAGGAGCTTCCGCAATTTAGAACAAGTACTTTCATATTTGTATATATTCCCCTGTTATCAATTTATTCACAATATTTATTTTTTAATTCTTAGTTATTAATTTTTAATTAATAGATTATTCTTCCGTTTTCATCATATTTATAAAAACCTTCGCCGGTTTTTTTACCAAGCTTTCTTTCACGTACTAATTTTCTTAATACAGGACATGCCCTGTAACGCGGTTCACCAAGTGTTTTCCACAATGTTTCCATCCATGCAAGTACTTCGTCAAGCCCCATCATATCAGCCATCTCAAGCGGTCCGTTTGGAAAATTGTAGCCTAATTTCATAGCTGTATCTATATCCCTTGCTGTAGCTACTCCCTCCATAAGGATGTACATTGCTTCATTTAACAAAGGTACAATAGCCCGTGTTGTTACAAAACCAGGATACTCATAAACTTCTACCGGTGTTTTACCTATTCGTGCGGCAAAGTCTTTTATTTTCTCTACGGTTTCATTGGAAGTATACAAACACTTCACAAGTTCAACAAGCGGAACTTTAGGAACCGGGTTAAGAAAATGCATACCAATAACTTTATCCGGACGGCCGGTGGACTCGGCAAGTTTTGTAAGGCTTAATGTAGATGTGTTAGAAACTATAATTGTGTTTTTTCTTGCACGGGCATCAATTTCTTTCATAATATATTTTTTAAGCTCAAGATCTTCATCAACAGCTTCAATAATCAAATCAGTTTGATTTATTTTATCAAAAGTTATTTCCCATTGAATCCTGCTGAGAACCGATTTTTTTTCAGATTCTGTCATCGCCCATCTTTTGATCTCCCTGTCAATGGATTCAGATAACCTGAATTTAGCCTTCTCAAGATGAGGCTGGTCTTTTTCAATAATCATAGCATCAATACCTGATGAGGAAATGGTTTGAGCAATCCCCTGCCCCATAACCCCCGCACCAATAATGGCTACTTTATTTATCAGGTCCTTTTCCTTGGGAGTTTTCGTCCCGCTTAAAAGGTCTTCAAGTCTAAGTGTCTCTTCCGGCATACTATCCCCTATAAATTTTTATCTGTTTGTCTTTTTTTAGCAAAATCCTGCAATTGCAGAATATCTTTTTCAGTTATAGTTATTTCTAAATTTAAATTTTTACTTTTACGTTCAACATCAAGTTTTTCCATTATTTCTCCCAATATGTAGCTGGAATCGGAAAACAGGTTCATTGCAACAGCACTTCTTATTGCTGTTGAAAGCAAAAAAGCACTCTTTTCATCCTTACACCCAAGTATAGTTTCTATCTGAACCTCATCCGAAAACTCTGCAGCCAACGTTATATTATCGATCTTTGTCATAATCTTATTAGCGGAAAAGTCTTGCCTGGTTCCCATTACCATCTTTATCAGGGTAGCAGCAAAACTTCCCTGATCAGTTGCTAACCAGTAATGATTTTTATTTGTTATGTTTTTAATAATACTAATGAATTTTTCATTCTTTTTCAATGATTCATTTTTGCCCGATATTAGCTTTGCCAGGTATTCATCATTCTTAACTATAATTAATGCAGAATCATCAGAAAAATAAAATTTGGATTCACGGTTTTCAAAAGAGCTGTATATCCTTTTGCCTTCAAGCTCTTCCGGATAAAACTTTTTACTGTTTTCAAAATAGCTTTTAACCTGGCCGGGTTTGGAATCAAAAGTAACTACAATGATATTGTTCCCGTCCCATGCCGATGATGTATAAACCTCTTTTATTCCCTTGCTTAACCCCATGCCTGTTTCTTTTTCAAATTCTGAAAGCCAGTCACTTGTACGGTCAGGGCGTATGGTTGACTGCAGGAAATTTTTCCAGTGAGCGGTTTTCCGTAATTCAGAAAGATTAGCATACATCAGGAATTGAGTATCCTTCGGCAGATACCCCAAAACTTCCATTTGTTCATCGGAAATAGGTTCGGGCTGTTTTTCTCCGCAGCTTATAAATATTAAGGGGAGGCAGAGGAAAATGAGGAGTCGTTTCATTTTAAAAATCTTTTTTATTAAACATAGTAATACTTAAATATACCATCAGTATCAGGAATAAAGATGAACTTATAATAGGCTGGAAATCTTTAATGCCATTACCGGATGTAAGGTCAACAGTAATATTTCCCATAAGCTCGGAAGTTTTGGGAATCAAATAATATAAACCATCTATTATTGTATTTACGAAATCACTTTCAATTAATATTTTACCTTTGTCCTTTGCAAAAAGCAAAAGGGGGCTTAATATCAGGAATATAAGATAAGCAACCATCATGCCAGGGGTTGAACTCTTAGTCACCACTCCAAACCATACAATAAGGGCATATAATACTGCAAAAGTAAACGTAATAACAAGGATCAATGAAAGAAAGCCAAAATCCCAGTATGAAAATTTAACCGATATTACTAACCAAATCCCAATAATAAGAAAACCAATATTCAAAAATACTACAAGAATACCGCCTAAATATTTCCCTAATATTAATTGTGTGCGCGAAACCGGTTTTGATAATAAAAGATCTATATTCCCTTTTTCAAGCATTACCGGGATGAAACTTGAGCTGGCAAAAATTGCTAAAAGCAGGCATAAACCGGAGAGCGGAGCAATAAACATAAGCTCCAGGGCTAATATTATTTCTTTTAATGCTAATTCGTGCCCCGCAGGAGATAACCCCTCAATAACCATCTGGGCTTCCATAAAACTAAAAATTGCTGCAGCAAGGATTATAACCAGGACCGATATTCCCATAAAAAAAATAATAACTTTTCTTGCCAAAGCTTCACGGAGAGTATACCATGTCATCAGCCAGATATTTTTCATTTTACACTCTCCTTTGGTGCGGCCTGCGGTAACTCAGACTGTTGTATCAGGTTAATGAACATCTCCTCGAGTGTGTTTTTCTGAGGAATAATTTCTCTAAGCAATACTCCTTTGTTTCTAAGTATGTCAATAAAAGTATTCAGCTCTGCAACTCCTTTTACCTTTACAGAAAAGCTGTTGTTATTTGATTTGGATACTGATATGCCTTCTGAATATCCATATAGTGAAATATCTGAATCACCATCAACTATAACTTTATACTCCTCTGCTTTTTCCGTCAGCTCTTTAACAGTCCCTTCACGGAGTAGTTTTCCTTTGTTTAAGATCCCCACCCTGTCGGTAATAAGTTCAACTTCTGAAAGGAGATGGCTGTTAAGAAAGATGGTTTTATTTCTTGCCTTAAGCTGCAGAAGAACATCTCTTATTTCTTTTCTGCCGATAGGATCTACAC
>JAWOJF010000203.1:0-8124 GCA_046481785.1 Ignavibacteriaceae bacterium
GTAGTTTTTTTCCGGGACTTCCCCCGGAAAAAAGGTCCCGCCGCAACGGCGGCAAGCTGCATCAACATCATGTGTTAAAGAATATATTGAACCGTTTTTGCCATATGTTAAATTACACGCATGAATGCAACAGATGATTTTTCCGATTATTACCCTCGACTGAGGAATCTCAATGCAAATGCGGCGGTGAGATCCCGACGAGTCGGGATGACAGAAGTTGTAGTTCTGTAACAGACCCTTCAGCCTACGCTGAGTGGTTATCCTCACAGGCTAAAGCCTGTACTACATATCTTAATCAAGTAAAAATAAAAAAGCACATTCCTGATAGTGAAAATGTGCTTTTATAAAATTCAATAGTATAATTAATCCATTACAGCGGATATGCGGATGTTTTTTAAGCTTCTATCCTGTTCCCGTATTTCTCCGCTATGTTTATTCTGTTAATTGCCCTTGCCAAAGCTAATTCCGCTCGTGTAATATCAACTTCTTTTGAATCTTTATGTCCTAATCTTTCTTTGGCGCGTTCCAGGGCGCTCTTTGCACGATGTATATCAATATTTTCTACCTGTTCAACTGCATCGGCAAGAACAAGTACCTTATTATCCAGAACCTCCACAGTACCCCCCGAAGTAGAGTAATATACTTTATCTTTATTCGGCAGTTGTATAGTCAACAGGCCAATTTCAAAAGTACTTATGATTGGGGCATGGTTAACAAGCACCTGGAAACTTCCTGCAGTTCCGGGAATTGTAACTGATTTTACACTCCCGGAAAAAAGGGCTTTTGAGGGAGTTATTATTTCTAAACTTAATTCAGCCATATTATCTTTGCCTTATTTCATTGACTTTGCTTTTTCAACAGCTTCTTCAATTGTACCTACATACATAAATGCCGATTCAGGCAGGTCATCATACTGTCCGTCAATAATACCTTTAAAGGCGCGTATGGTGTCTTCAAGTTTAACATATTTACCTTTGTACCCGGTAAACTGTTCTGCCACATGGAAAGGCTGACTGAAAAATCTCTGAATTCTTCTTGCTCTTCTTACAACAGTTTTATCTTCATCAGAAAGCTCATCCATACCAAGTATGTTAATAATATCCTGCAGGTCTTTATAATGCTGTAATATTTCTTTGCAATTTCTGGCTACATCATAATGCTCCTGGCCAAGTATACCGGGCTCAAGAATTCTTGAAGTTGAATCGAGAGGATCAACTGCCGGATAAATACCAAGTTCAGATATCTGGCGGCTTAATACGGTTGTTGCATCAAGGTGAGCAAATGCCGCAGCAGGAGCCGGATCAGTTAAGTCATCTGCAGGAACATAAATTGCCTGTACAGAAGTAATTGAACCTTTATCGGTTGAAGTAATTCTTTCCTGCAATGCACCCATTTCAGTTGCAAGGTTAGGCTGGTAACCAACCGCAGATGGCATACGTCCTAAAAGAGCTGAAACTTCTGAACCCGCCTGGGTAAAACGGAAAATATTATCAATAAAAAGAAGAACATCTCTTCCTTCTTCATCCCTGAAATATTCTGCAACGGTTAAGCCTGTTAAAGCAACTCTTAATCTGGCACCCGGAGGTTCATTCATCTGCCCGAATACAAGTGCCGTTTTATTAATAACTCCTGATTCTTTCATTTCAAGCCAGAGATCATTTCCTTCACGGGTTCTTTCACCTACACCCGCAAATACAGAATATCCGCCATGTTCCTGTGCAATGTTGTGAATCAATTCCTGGATAATAACAGTTTTACCAACACCGGCACCACCAAATAATCCAGTTTTACCACCTTTAGAATAAGGTTCAATAAGATCAATAACCTTTATACCGGTTTCAAAAATCTCAGATTTGGTGGAAAGATTAGCAAATTTTGGAGCAGGACGGTGTATAGGGTAGCGTTTTTCGGTTTTTAATGGTTCAAGGTGATCAATTCCCTCACCTATTACATTTAATAATCGGCCTAATGTCTGCGGCCCTACAGGAACAGTAATAGGTTCACCGGTATCAAAAGCATCCATTCCTCTAACCAAACCATCGGTAGAATCCATAGCAACACTTCTTACCCTGTCTTCGCCCAGGTGCTGCTGAACTTCACAAATGAGATTTTCCTGTACGCCTTCTGTATTAGTACGGGGTATTTGTATAGCGTTGTAAATGCTGGGTAAATGTCCCCCTTCAAATTCAATATCAACTACAGGGCCAATAACCTGTATTATCTGGCCTTTGATTTCACTCATTATGATTCCTTATCCTTTAAATTTTAGTCTGTAAATTTAGTGATTTGGGTAAGATTTTACAAATACGAATGGTGAGAAATAATAAGTAAATCACCGGGTTTAGCCCTGCCTTTAGTAACCGCCTGAGCGGGGCTAATCCCTTTAATGGCATATATATGTCTCTATTCCCGGAAGTAGAGAGACGAATTGAATATAACTATTCTTTCAAAACTATTTTTGCAGCTATATCCCCCTCAGTTACAGTTATTGCTTCAGGAAGTGAAATAGAATAATCGGCAAAAACCTCATTAACTGTAATAGTACCTTTTTTATTTTTTTCCTGAATAGTTTTGTTTCCTATTTTAATAGGTTTTCCGAATCCTATAACCTCAAATTTATCCCCGGCAGAGATCCCGTCATCCGAACCTTTACTGAAATATATTTTCCCTTCATTTAGAACAATATCACACTCAACAGGATAATTGTGCAAATCTCCGGCTGCGCTTATTATCTTCATTACACAGGAGTCAACAGCATTCCTTAAAGCTGCAGAAATCAATAAGCCTATATCCTGTTTAGAGGCTATATCGCTGCCAAATAATGTAACACCGCCTTCTGATTCTATCCCCTCAGAACCTTCGGCAAGCACAATTTCTCCTGTTGAAGTGTTAGTCATCAATATATTTAAATGTACTTTTCCTTCTACTGATTTGCCGCCAAAACCGAGAAGGCTTCCACCGGTTTCGGATACACCCGCTTCCGTAATATTACCCGTAACAAGATAATGAGCACCAATCTGTTTAGCCGCTTCCACATAATCCATTACCTGTAGTTCATTAAGTTTTTGTTGAAATAAATTGTTATCAACCACCTTAAAATTTTCAGCCCTCACTAATTCTGTTATTAAAAGATCGGCAGCCTGAAAACCAAGATCCCCTTTTTCCGACTCCATCTGACTGTCAGTTCTCTGCCCGCTGGCAGCTACTGCCCCTGCGTTACTGCCAATAATTCCACCTGCCTGAATATTAGCTTTAATCTCTCCTTCAGACTTTGTGATGCGTCCTGTTCTGTCTTCAAACCGGCCAACTACTATTTTAAAAACCTGCGCATTGAGATTACAATAGAAAAGTAGAAGGATAGATATAAAAATTAATTTTCTTGCAATAATAATATTCATAATAGTTAACTCCTTATGTAAGAAATTATGCTCATATTCTTAAGAAGAAGAAATTATGGTCAAATAAAAACGAAAGCATTTTGCCCGATACTCTAACATATAATTTGTAAATGTGTGCGGCAATACTCCACAGGGAGTATTTTAAGGCAGGTATTAATGTTTATCTATAAAGTTAAAATAAGCAGCTATTCTGGCAAGATCGGAGATGTTACTTGTATGCAGTTTATTTATAATATTACGCCGGTGAGTTTTAACTGTAAGCTGCGAAATATATAACAGGTCACTTATCTGCTTATTAGTTTTACCTATAGCTATATATTCAAATATTTCTCTTTCTCTTTTTGAAAGAGAAGACACACCCTCATAATATTTCTCAAATATTTTATCCTCAGGAAAGAGTCTCAACTTAAAAAAATCTTCAAGCAGGTAAGCAGGAAATGTTACGGTAAGAATTGAGTTCAGAACTTTATTAAGTATGGAAAAACTTAGATGATTTTTATATTCATGTTCATATTTATATTTAACTTTCTGTTCAAAAAAAAGAATTTTAGTATAGTTGTTACTCCCTGTGAAATCAATTAAAAGGGGAACAACAACTTTTGTTGATTCCGGATGAACTATACTTTGAACAAATTCTACCCCCTTTTTTTTTATTTCATCAAGGCTCTCCTGGAAACACATAAGTCCGGCTTTATTCAGATAAGTCATGGAAATATCAGCAAGACTGTTACAGTGAATCCAGCAAGGCAAAGAATCAGCATAAATATCTGATATAGTGCCCTTCTCACTGGTAAAATTATTCAGATAGTTTACTTGTTCTTTGGAAAAATTAATCAGATCCTTTTCATTGTATTTTTTCATTAACTCTCTTTTTAAAGAATTATGAATTTCATATCAGGATAAGAGGATTGAGCTCCCTTGAGGAATTTCTTTAATAAGGGGTGAAATAACCTATTATGAAATTAAGATTCTCCGGCTACTTAAGCAACATTTATCTTTATTTAATCAGGCATATATTCATTAAAAAAATTTCTTTACAAACCGTTCGAGGGAATAACCAGATTTTCTAATTTACCGGCAAATGATTATTGTTACTCTTAGAAAATTAATTTAGTTTTATCGGAGGGTTAATAGTTAAGGTGTAAAGAGACTTAAATGAATAAATTTGAAAAAATATTTGGCTCCGGACCAAAAGGATTATTAATTAGTCTATCACTGTTGGCAATATTTTTATTTATCGAAAAATTTTTAAGTTCATTGCAAATAACTGATAATAATATTCTCAGATACTCTATTTTTGGAGTTTTATCTCTACTGACAGCTACTATAATTATCTGGAGTATAAAATCTTTACCACCCCATGATAGAGGAAACAAATTAATTACTTTTGGTGCGTTTAAGTATTTTAGGCACCCATTATATGCAGCTTTTCTAACCTTTTTTAATTTCGGTCTGGCAGTTCTCCTTAACAATTGGATTTATATTATATGGGCACTTGCTCAACACCCTGTATGGCATTGGAATATTAGGGGAGAAGAAAAACTAATGGAAAAAGAATTCCCGGGGGAATATGAAAAATATTCTCAAGAAACCGGAAGATTTTTTCCCAAATTTTCAAAAAAAATAAAAAATGCAACCTAACAAGGAATTTACATGAAATTTCTTTTTTCAGTTATTACCGCTGTTCTATTAATAAATCCGGGGTTTAACCTTGCGCAGCAAAAGTTTGAAAGCCTAAATGCTAAAAAGCTTCCATTAATTTCAGTAAATGGAACAAGATTTGTGAATGCAAATGGTGATACAATATTATTCCGCGGTGTAGCAATTTCCGACCCTGATAATGTTGAAAACCAGGGATACTGGAATAAAGAGCACTTTATAAAAGTAAAAGAAATGGGAGCAATGATTGTACGCATTCCTGTACACCCTTCTGCATGGCGAAGCAGAACACCCGGGGAATATGTAAAGTTAATTGACCAGGCAGTTGAATGGTGTACCGAGCTAAGTATGTATGTAATGATAGACTGGCATTCAATCGGCAACCTGATGACGGGCTTATTTCAGGATCCAACGTATATTACTACTATTGAGGAAACGAATAATTTCTGGCGGACAATTGCCAGCCGTTACAGTGGTCATAATACTATTGTATTCTATGAACTTTTTAACGAACCTACAAATTACTTCGGCCAGTTAGGACCACTTTCATGGGACAAATGGAAACAAATAAATGAAGACCTGATCTCAGTAATAAGAGCATACGATAAAGAAACAATTCCTTTGGTAGCAGCATTTGACTGGGCTTATGACCTTACCCCGCTTTTAATCAGTCCAGTAAATGCGGAAGGGATAGGTTATGTTACTCATCCCTATCCTAATAAACGCAGCCAGCCATGGGAACCCCGCTGGGATGAAAATTTTGGTTTTGCCGCCTACAAGTGGCCTGTTGTAGCTACAGAATTTGGATTTACAGAAGGAACATACGGTCTAAAAGAAAACGAAGATTACGGAAACAGAATAATAAACTTTATGGAAGAAAAAGGAATTAGCTGGATGTGCTGGGTGTTTGATCCACAATGGTTTCCTATGCTCATTAAATCATTCGATACTTATGAATTAACCGAAAGCGGTGAGTTTTTTAAAAGAGCTTTAAACGGAGAGATTACAATAAATAAGTCCAAAGATAAAATGTAGCACAGGCTTTAGCCTGTGTTGCTCATAATCCGGAGTTAACATTAAACTGCCGCGCTGGTTATTCTTTAAACTACTATGTTTTCAGAAGATTTATACTTCTTTAGACTTACAATAAGGCCGACTAATAAACCCAATCCAAAAGCGAGAAGGGCCGTTTTAAGATAGATAGGAAAACCAATAACTGTAATTAGTGTTACTTCGCTGCCAATGAAGAAGCAGAAGAAAGTACCCAGCACTATTAACAAAAACATTATACATGATTGAGGCTGGGTAAATTTTTTAGCAAAGCTAAAACCTCCCGCCCCAAATGCGGCACATGTAAATAAAAAAGAAATAAATTCTACGAAAGGTGAATGCATGATCCTTCCCTAAAAAATATTTAAATAATAAGAAATATTATGAACCTGATTATTCCGGCACTTCGTTTATTGATAAATCCTTTTTAACAGCTTTCCACCTTTCAATAAACTTAAGAGTTTTATACTCCTCTTTAACAGATACCCATCCGGCATCAGCCATAAAAGAAGCAAAACCGGGATACCCCCTCTCCCTGATAACTTCTATTCCCCTTTTTCTATTGAGTTTAAATAATCTTTCAATGAAACGGAAAATAAAAGAATTTGTTTTTTTACAAACAGCAGTATCATCATAGATGGTACAATCAGCACAGCTCTTAAAGTTATTTTGCAGGTTGCATGTTTTTATTGAGCACCGGGACAGAATACTATTTTTACTTCTGCATCCGGAACATTTTCCATTTAAATACTTATTACATGCACCACAATAAAGGCCACAATAAGAGACTAGCTGCTCATCGGATTTAACAGATCCGTTTAGCGGCATGTCGCAGTTCCTTCTCTTAAAGGATTGAAAATAGTTATGTCTGGAAATTGGAATTTTTGAACTTTCCCGTTGAGATGAGATTGTGGTTGGGAAGTATTGTGGCCCTTCAATCGAAAATTAAGCTAATTACCATTTAGTGGCAACAAAATTTTTATTTAAAATGAAATATTTTTGGCATAGGTATAAAATCAGTGGCAAAATATATTTTAGCGTTGAAATTAGGTATTTATAGAATTGTTTATAATGAGTTTCATGTAATAATAAGTCCTTCCCCTGGAAGAGTTTGTGGGAAAGTGGAAAATGTGAATAAATATGTGTTTCAGCCTGGGATATGAGATAAGATTATGGATTTTAGCCCTAAATTAGCTTCATTTCAGGGCTAAAGCCCGTTATGGTTCTTCAGCCTCGAGGTTGTCCCAAAAGTAAGATGGGGAGAATATTTATTCATTTTGTTAAGATGTCAATGGTAAGTTTTTCATGACAATAAAGTCTCTCCTCCCGCATACAGGACCCGAGATTTGCCGCCGTACAACGAACTAACCCACCCCTGCACCCCGCCCAGGCGGGGATATTTTGCGCTGTGGTCGCTAAATTATAACCCCTGTCTAAACATTATTCAAAAGATATATCATCATAGAAGTCATTAATTGCAAAGCCCGATAGCATTTTAAATAAAATGTTATTATTACAAATGAAATCCCCGCCCGGGCGGGGACCAAAGGGGTGGGTTGCAGCGATGAATGAACAGCACGACCAAATTAAAAACCGTTATACAAGGAGTTACTTTCTTATCTCTTCGGAGGTATTAAGACCTTTAATAAACATGCTAACTAAATAATGAAATTATATTCACTCAAATTGACTTTTGGGACAGCCTCTTAATTAATAATTAATTAATATTTATTCCTCAGTCTTTCAATTCGTGAATCCGACAATTCGTGAATCCGACAATTCGTGAATCCGGCAATTCGTGAATCCGGCAATTCGTGAATCCGGCAATTCGTGAATCCGGCAATTCGTGAATCCGGCAATTCGCCAATTCTCAGAAAATTGCTCTTGCCTGTTCATCTGCGTGATATGAACTTCTTACCAACGGAGAAGATTCTACAATTTTAAATCCCTTTTTCAAACCTTCTTCCTTATACATCCTGAATTCTTCGGGTGTAACAAACCTATCGACAGGAAGATG